>CAZXRA010000187.1:0-25299 GCA_964643485.1 uncultured Iamiaceae bacterium
TGGGCGTAGAGCGCCGACCGGTCACCGGTGGACCGCAGGTGGGTGATACCCCCCGAGCGCTCGCCGGCGCTCGGGGCCCGGCCCAGGATCTCGTCGTAGGACAAGGCCACGAGGCGGCCAAGAGGTTCGTTCAGGTTGGCCAAGGTGAGGATCAACGCCCGCCGCGACGTCCCCGCTTCGAGACGCCCGACCCAGTGATCCAGACCGCCCTGGTCGGGAGCCCGGTTGAGGAGCCGTTCGTAGACCCGGGTGACGAACCCGGTGTTCGAAGATCCGGCCTTGGACCAGAACTCCCCCGACGCACCGAGATCGGCGAGCAGCGTGTCGTAGCGACCACTGGCCTGAAGGCGCTTCACCCAGAAGGCCCGACCTGCCGCATCCGGGGCACGGCCCAGCATGGTCTGGTAGGCGTCGTCGACGACCTTCCCGACCGCCTCCGGTGTGCGGGCGATGGTGCGGGCGAACGCCTCAGCCGACGTGCCGTCGTCGAGGCGATCGACCCAGTAGTCGTAGCCGGCCTGGTCGGGGCAGCGACCCAACAGCTCCATGTACACCAGACGCACCACGGCGCCGTTGCCGTCCTCAGCGAAGGCCGCGCACTCCGTCGCCACCAGCACCGTGAGCTCGACCGGCTCTGTCGTGGACGACAAGGCGGTGATGCCCCCGAAGAAGCGGGCGCTCAACTGGTGGGTGCCCACGGTGAGCTTGTCGGTTTGCAGGGTGGCGATGCCGAGGGTGTCGACGGCAGCGAGTCCGATGCTGGTGGTGCCGGCGAAGAACTCGACCGACCCCGTGGAACCGATCGGGTGCACCTGGGTGGTGAGGGTGACCATGTCACCCACACGGGCCGGCTGGGGCGCATCCACGGCGAGGGACGCGCCAGCCAGCTTGATCGACCCCAGGGCGACGGGGTCGCCGAGGGGGACGCAGTCGAAGTTGAGGGCGAGGGTGCCGTTGATGGCCGTTCCTGTCACCTGGACCCGGTCCAGGGTCACATCGACGGTGTCACCAGGGGCGCCTTGGAGGGTGAGGGATGACGTTTCGTCGGTGAAGCCGAAGACGGCGTCAGGTGCCGGGTCCTGAGGGAGCGTGGCCGCGGTCATGCGTGTCTTGTTGGCCACGGTGAGGGCAGTGGCTGTGCCCGAGCCCTGGCCGCCGGCCACTTCGATGTTGATGGCCTCGACGGTGACCTGGCCCGGTGCCCCGATGGGGTTCGAGGGTTGCAGCAGGGAGGTGAAGGCGTTGAACGAACCGCCGCGATCGGCGAAGAGCGAGACGTCGAGCGCCCCCAGGTCGACCTCGTCACCGGCATGCCCAGCAGCGGGCACGATGGCCGACGCCTCGACGTTGACCGTGAAGCGATCCGGCGCCAGCAGAGCACTGGCGCAGGAGTAGGTCGGTCCCCGGGAGTCCAGGACACGCACCGTGAACGACAGCATGGCCGGGGCAAAGAACTCGTCACCCTCGTAGGACACCGTCACCATGCGATCCCCCGGCGGAGCGTCGACGGGCACGACGAACTCCGGCGAGAGGCCCACGTTGGTCTGCCGGTCGATGAAGGGCAGGTAGCCGAAAGACGTCGGCGTGCTGTCCAGGCGGATCGGCACGGGCTGCCCGTTGAAACGGACGTGGACCGCCCCGGTGGATGTGATCCCGTTGGTAGAGCTTGGGTTCGTCCTGATGTTGTCGACCCGGGCCGTCTGGCCCTGGCGCACCGTGTGGGGGATGACGCCATTGGTCAACCAGGTTGGGGTCAAGCGGCCCTGCCCGACAACGGCCACGTCGCTGCGGGTCGTGGCCAGCAGCCCCGGCGTCGGCGCGCTGCCAAGCTGACCTTGCTGGGGTGCCGGTGTTCCCGTGGCCGGGTCGACCTGGATGAGTTCGAAGATGAACTGATAGGCGCCGACTGGTGTGTCGTTGAGGGCCGAGACACGGACCCGTCGGGTCACCTCAGCGCCCTGCGGGATGGCCCGGCCCTCGAGGGGGTCGATCCTGACGAACCGGGTGCCGAGCTGGCCCTCGATCACCATGGGGGTCCAGGTGCCGTTGTCTTCCTGGTACTCGACGGCCACATCCACCGCACCGCCGGGGGCGGCCATGGTGAGGGTGAGGCGTCCGTTGGTGATGTCGGAACCGAGCTCGCTGTTGGCGCCTTATCGTCGTCGCGTCGAGCGGTTGATCAGGCACCAACGGTCTCACGATCTCGCCAGAGGCTCTCGACATCGATCATCAGGCCTCGCGCCGCCAGCTGAGAGGGGACGCGGCGATCGTTGACGGCGTGACGGGTTGGAGGGAGGTAGGGCTCGTCGAGGGGTGGGACGGTCTCAGTCCAAGCGGGACGGGGGAGCCCGGCATCGTCGGAGAGCTTCTCGGCGACGGCGGCCAGGAGGGCGTCGATCACCGGCTCCCCGGTCGGCCACGGCGGGCGATAGATCGCTTCGGGCACCAGTTCCGGATGGAGGACCAACTCATCGAGCAGGAGCCGCCATCGCGTCCAGTCCAACCGAAGCCGCCCCTTGCGATACGCCCAGGCGTCGACCAGATCGGCCAGGGCGGGACGACGAGGGCCGTCCCGACGGACTGCCTCGATGCGCAGCTCGTATCCCACCGCCCCCAGGACGCTTCCGAGCGTGCCCACAGAGGGATCGACCGCCCCCACCTGGATCCGCGTGATGGTTGATCCAGCGACACCCGCTGCTGCGGCCCAAGTTCGGATCGGGATCCCGACAGATCCCTTGACACCGCGCAGCAACGCACCGATCCGCATTCCGTAAGCATATATGCCTACATTGTGTCAGCGTGCGAGGGGAGCCGTTCTCCTTCCTCCGATCGACTTTGCGAGGCAGAAGGGGTGTCGAGAACTCAGCTCCACGGAACGGGAACACGCCGACCTGAAGAGGCCGACCGCGCCCGGGGGGATGGGCGCGGTCGGCCGGGATGCTGACCTCCTCGCCCCGGCAGGACGGCGGGCCGATCAGCAGATGTGGGCGAACTGGTCCGGGATCTGGCTGCTCAGGCGACCAGATCACGGGCCAGTTCGCTGTGAGGTGATCAGTCTTCGGGGTTGGGGAACGCTTGGGCCCGGGTCTCGAACTCCGAGAGGCCCATCAGCTGGGCATAGAGCGCCGACCGGTCACCGGTGGAACGCAAGTGCGTGATGCCACCGGAGCGCTCACCCGCGCTGGGAGCCCGGCCCAGGATCTCGTCATAGGACAAGGCGACGAGACGCCCGAGCGGTTCGTTGAGGTTGGCCAGGGTGAGGATCAACGCCCGCCGCGACGTGCCGGCCTCGAGACGCCCGACCCAGTGGTCGAGGCCGCCCTGGTCGGGAGCCCGGTTCAGGAGCCGTTCGTAGACCCGGGTGACGAAGCCGGTGTTGGTGGAGCCGGCCTTGGACCAGAACTCCCCTGATGCGCCGAGGTCGGCGAGCAGCGTGTCATAGCGACCCGACGCCTGGAGGCGCTTGACCCAGTACGCCCGACCCGCCGCGTCCGGCGTCCGTCCGAGCATGGTGTCGTAGGCGTCGTCGACGACCTTCCCGACCGCCTCCGGTGTGCGAGCAATGGCCCGAGCGAACGCTTCCGGGCTGGTGCCATCGTCGAGACGATCGACCCAGTAGTCATAGCCAGCCTGGTCGGGGCAGCGACCCAGGAGCTCCATGTACACCAGGCGGACCACCGCACCGTTGCCGTCCTCGGCGAAGGCCGCGCACTCGGTCGCCACCAACACCGTGAGCGCGACGGGTTCCGTCGTGGAGGAGAGGGCGCTGACGCCGCCGAAGAAGCGAGCACTCAACTGGTGGGTGCCCACCGGCAGCTCGTCGGTCTGAATGCCGGCCGTGCCATCAGGAGCCACCGCGGCGATGCCGAGGCTGGTCATCCCGGCGAAGAACTCGACCACACCGTTGGAACCGATGGGATGCACCTGGGCATCGAGAGAGACCACGTCACCCACCCGAGCTGGCTCTGGGGCATCGACGGTGAGACTCGTGCCAGCCAGCTTGACCGTCCCGAGGCTCATCGGATCACCCAGGGGCACGCAGTCGAAGTTGAGGGTGAGGAAGCCACCGAAGGCCGAGCCCGTCACCAGGATCCGGTCCAGGGTCACGTCGATCTCGTCGCCCGGTGCCCCGTCGAGGGTCATCGACACCTCTTCACCGTCGAAGCCGAAGACCGAGTCGGGAGCCGGGTCCTGGGGCCGGGTGAAGTCGAACATGGGGAAGGTGTTGTCCGCGGTGAAGGCGCTGGCTGTCCCCGACCCCAGTCCCCCGCCCATCTCGATGCTGATGCCGTCGACCGTGACGCCCCCCGGCACACCGACTGGATTGATCGGGGCCAGGAGCGAGCTGAAGGTGAAGAAGGAGCCGCCGCGATCGGCGAAGAGCGAGATGTCGAGGGCGTCCAGGTCGATCTCGTCACCAGGATGGGCCGCTGCGGGCACGAAGGCCGAGGCCTCGACGTTCACCGTGAAGCGGTCCGACGCCACCAGCGAGCTGGCACATGTGTAGGTCGGCCCTCGGGCGGCCAGGACCCTCATGGTGTAGGTCAGCTGAGCCGGGGCGAAGAACTCGTCACCGTCGTAGATCACCGTGACCGTGCGATCCCCGGTCGGGGCATCGATGGGCACGACGAACTCCGGCGAGACAGCCAAGCCGCTGTCCTTGGTGATGAAAGGCTGGTAGCCGAACGAGGGTGGCGTGGTGTCGGTGCGGATCGGCATCTGCTTCCCGTCGAAGAGGACACGCACCGGACCGGTGGGGAACACGCCGTTGATGGCCGGAAGCGTCGGGCTGAAGATGTCGATCCGGGCCGTCTGCCCCTGACGGATGGTGTGGGGCTGGATGCCGCCGGACGACCACGTCGGGGTCAGGCGGCCCGTCCCGAAGACGGCCACGTCGCGGCGCGCCACAGCCAGCCGCCCAGGCGTGATGGGCGCCAACGGGCTGAGCTGACCGGTCACGGGGGTCGGTGCTCCCGTGCCCGGATCGACCTGGATCAGCTCGATGATGACGTTGTATGGCCCCACGGAGGCGCCACTCAAGGCCCGTACCCGAACCCGTCGAGTCACCTCGGCGCCCCTGGGTATCGATCGGCCCACGAGGGGATCGATCCTCCCGAACCGTTGATAGAAGACGGAGGCATCCAAAGTGGCAGGCGTCCAGGTGCCGTTGGCCTCTTGGTACTCCACCTCCAGGGCCGCAGTCCCTCCGGGGGCGGCCATGGTGAGGGTGAGGCGTCCGTTGGTGATGTCGGTGCCGAGGGGGCTGTTGGTGATGGTGACGTCGAACTCGGTGGGTGTTGTTGCGCCGATGCGGAGGATGTTGGGGAAGTCGGCGGTGATGACGGGGTCGGCGGTCACTCGGTAGGGGGTGACATCGGATGTGGATCCGGCGAAGGGGGGTGAGCTGCGGTAGGAGGCGGTGAGGTCGAAGGTGCCGGCGGGCAGTTCATCGGTGGTGAAGGTGGCCACGCCGTTGGTGTCAACGGCGCCGGTGCCGATGATGCGGTTGCCGTCACGGAACTCGATGAGCCCAGTGGGGATGGCGTCGTCAGCAACGTCCTCGCAATCGTCGCTGCCCAGCCCAGCCGGGTCGCGGGAGACGGTGCCAGTGAAGGTGACATCGGTGCCGAACCGGGCCTGATCGGCCGGCGCCACGGCGATGGCGGTGAGGGTGGGGCAATCGGCCGAGGGTGGCAGGGTGAGGCCGCCGCCCATGGTCATGGTGAGGGAGTGGCCGCCGCCGGCGAGGAGGTCGTTGACGTTGTCACCGACGATGCTCTCGCACTCCGGGGTGGTGGCTACGGGCGGGACGCTGAAGTCCGGGTCGCGGAGGGTGATGCGCTTGGTGCTCTCGTTGTAGGGAGCAGTGGAGTCCAAGACGATCTCGACCGGGCTGGTCTCACAGGTGGCCTGGATGATGGTGGGGACGCCGACCTCGATGTCGAGACGCACCGACATCGACGTGGCGAAGCGCATGTTCCCGTCCGAGTCGATGACGCCGGTGCCCATGTCCGGGGTGACTTGGGTGAGGGTGGCGTCGACGAACACCGGGAGACCGAGAGCGACGGTCTCGAAGGTGATCACCGGTGTCGTCAGATCCCCATTCGTCAGCGCGCCGGTGGGGGCCACGCCGTCGACCACATCGCCCGTGTCATGGTCACCGGAGATGGTCGTGGGGGTGGTCAAGGCGTAAGACTCGGCCGCGTCCCGGATCAGGAGAGAGCCCTGGGTGAGGGCCAGTTCGAAGGGCTGAACAGCCCGAGATTCACCCCCGGAAGGCGTCCCGGAACCCTCAGCTAGGGCTGGGGGGGGGGGGCAAAAGCGATGACAGTGACTGCGGCAACGACCGCCGCCAGCAATGTCCCAATACGGCGAAACAACATCTTTAGGGATCCCCCCTGTCGAAGAACAACCAACAGCGACACCACCACGACAACACGCGACCGTGATGACACCACCCGACACCCTCCCAGACCAAACCTTGCTGAACATGCGCGATATGGCCTGAGAGGACGGTCGTCCCGAAAAGGGTCCACACCTTTTCTCCCCGCCGTTGTCAACGTGACCGACGGCTCACCCGTATCCAGGGAGAATGGACCGCATGACCGTCGAGGCGCCGGAGGGATTCGTCGAAGCCTTCGACGTGCTGCTCCGGCGGGCCTACCGGGTCGCCCGGCGAATCGTCCTGTCCGACCAGGCCGCCGAAGACGTGGCGGCCGAGACCATGGCCCGGGCCTACGCCCACTGGAGACGCATCGGCGACCAACCCTGGCGGGAGGGCTGGGTGGTGAAGGTGGCCACCAACCTGGCCATCGACGCCGTGCGCAAGGTCCGCCCCATCGCCGATCAAGAGGTGACCGACGGCGCCGTCGAAGGCGAGCAGGAGAACATCGCCATCCGCCTGGCCCTGGCCGCCGCCCTCCGCGCCCTCCCCCGCCGCCAGCGCGAGGTCATCGCCCTCCGCCACCTGGCCGGCTTCAGCGAGGCCGAGGCCGCCGCCGCCCTCCACATCTCCCCCGGATCGGTCAAGACCCACCTGCACCGCGGCCTCCAGGCCCTGCGATCGTCGCTCCAAGCCGGCCCCGCCCCCACCGCCCTCGAGGAGGTCCTCGATGCCTGAGGATCTGACCCCCGACGGCCCCTGGCCGCTGCCCACCGGGCGGGACGAGCTCCTGCAGCGCGTGGTGACCGCCGGCCAGCACAAGCTGTTCCTCCAGCGCCTCCTCACCGCCGCCGCCGCCGTCACCCTGGCCGGGTCGCTGGCCGCCGGCGCCTTCCTCCTGCGCGACACGGGGTCGACGGACGACGCCACCCCCGCCGCCACCGTCGGCACCACGGTCCCCTCGGGCGACGACACGCCGACCCCCGAGACGGCCGAGCCGGCCACCCCGCCCTCGCCGTCCTCGATCACTCCGACCACGGCCCTTCCCCCGTCGTCCTCGACGTCGACGACGACCACCGACGACCCCATCCCGAGCCCCACCGGCCCCCCCGCCCCGTCCCAACCGCCCGACCAGCCCGGGCCCGGACCGAGCGCCCTGACCGTGCCCCCGACCCCGCCGCCCACCACCCGGCCCGGTCCGACGACCACATCGCCCCCGCCGGTCACGGTGGGGCCGATCGGCGCCGAGCCCGAGGCCATCGTCGAGCTGCACGCCACGGGGACGGTCACCTGCCCCGGAGCCACGACCTCCGTCATCAGCGTCACCCTCGGCGCGGCCACGAAGGCCACCCTGACCTGGAAGGTCGGCGCCGTCAGCGGCGAGACGCTGATGGCCATCAACGCGGGGACGGCCAGCGCCGTCCTCGGCCCCTTCGATGAGGGGCTGGTGAGCCCGGAAGCCAGCCCCTCATCGATCACCGTCACGGTGACGGCGACCGGCCCCGGCGGCCAGGCCCACAGCACGAGCACCGTCACCCTGATCGATTGCCCGAGGAGGTGAGCGCGCCGATGGCCACGACCTCTCCCGTCGGAGCGACACCTCCGGCGCCCCCGGGGCGCCCGGGGCGCCGACGGATCGGGGGGAACCCGGGACCCGGGGGGACCCGGGTGGAGGGGACGAGGGCATGCGCTCCTCGTCCCCTCCTGATCGCCACCGCCATCGATCCGGGGGGGACCCTGGCGGCGGCTCCGGCTGGTCGTGCCCATGGGGGGATGGGCACGACCAGCCAACCGGCCTGATCCGGCCACTCCCTCACCGAGCGGCCCACCCTCGTTCAGGAAACTGACAGGCACGAGGGGCCTCCCCCTACCATCGCCGTCGATGCCCAACCTCCCCCTCCCCACCGTCGTGCGGGACCACGCCCCCACCCGGCTGGCGTGGATGGTCGTGGCCGCCGGCCTGGTGGGCGGAGCCATCGGGGCGGCCTACCTGGCCGTGCTCATGGCCGTCGAACACCTCCTCGGGCCCGAGGCCTGGTCGCCCCTCCCCCACCTGTTCGTCCTGACAGGCGTGGGCGCCGCCGTGGCCCTGATCGTCCGCGTCGTCGGGCCCACCCGCAACGTGGAGCTGCTCGTCGACGACATCCACGTGATGGGCGGCTCCCGCGACCTGCGCTCCCTCCGCTCCCTGCTGCCCATCTCCCTCCTGTGCGTCGGCTCCGGCGGCACCCTCGGCCCCGAGGCTCCCCTGGTGCAGGCCACCGGGTCGATCGGCGGCTGGCTCGCCACCCGCTGGGGCCTCGACCGGCGCCAGCTCCGCATCCTCACCATCACCGGCATGGCCGCCGGGTTCACCGCCCTGTTCGGCTCGCCCGTCGGCGCCGCCGTCTTCGCCCTCGAGATCCCCCACCGCCGGGGCCTGGAGCACGCCGACGCCCTGCTGCCGGCGTTCGTCGGCTCCGTGGCCGGCTACGGCGTCTACGTCATCGCCACCGGCAACGGCCTGGAGCCCATCTTCGACCTCCCGATGGTCGACGCCCTCGCCGTCGCCGACCTGGCGTGGAGCGCGGTGGCCGGTGTGGCCTCGGCCGTCGTGGCCTACCTGTTCACCTGGGGCGTGCGGGCCCTGCGCTGGGTGACCACCCGCCTGCCTCCCTTCGCCCGACCCGTCCTCGGCGGCCTCGCCCTCGGCCTGCTGGCCCTCGTCGACGAGCACGCCCTCACCAACGGCGAAGCCGCCCTCCACGACCTCCTCGTGGCCAAGGTGGCGGCCGGCACCCTCGTCCTCGCGGCCGTGGCCAAGCTGGCCGGCGCCGTCGTCGCCGTGGCCGGCGAGTGGCGGGGCGGCTTCATCATCCCCCTCTTCTTCGTGGGGGCCACGCTCGGCGCCGCCGCCCACGTGGAGCTCCCCGGCACCAACAAGTGGGTGCTGGTGACGGCGATGATGGTCGGCTGCAACGCCGCCGTCACCAAGACCCCGTTGGGCTCGGCCCTCGTCGTCACCGAGATGGCCGGGGTGCGGCTGCTGCCCACCACCCTCATCGCCGGCCTGGTCGCCCTGGCCCTCACCGGGCCCATTCGGGTGATCGAGAGCCAGCGCCGCCGGGACGAGGAGGAGGAGCGGGCCGCCACCGAGGCCGAGCTCGACCCCGACCCCCCGCCCGCGCTGGCCGCCGACTGACCCGGGACGGCCGTCAGCCGCCGCGGATGGCGAGGGCGACGGTGCGGACGGCGAGGGCCTGGCGCACCTGGCCGACGACCTCGTCGAAGAAGTCCTCCCGGTAGGCGGCGTCGGTGACCATGGAGACGGTGAAGGAGAAGCCCGACACCAGGGCCACGAACCCGGCCACGTGGAGCAGGGCCGACGTCACCACCACCTCATGCCCGAAGAGGGACACCCGCGCCAGCGCATCGTGCGGGATCTCCCCCAGCCAGGCGTCGATCACCTCGGGCCGGATGGCGACGGCGCCGAACACGGTGAAGAAGGCGAACACGGCCACCGAGACCAGCACCACCTGCACGCCCTGGGCGAAGAGCAGCACGAGGTAGACGTTCACCCGCTGGCGCCGAGTGAGCCCGGCGGCCACGTCGATGCCGGCCGCGCCCCCCAGCACCCGATCGGCCATCCCCTCCACCGGCGTCCCGACGCACGCCGCGGCCAGGCCCCCGCCGTCGAGCTCCCGGTCGAGGCGGCGCACCTCGGTAGGCAGACGGGTGAGCAGGAACAGCAGGCCCACGACGACGAACATGGCCGCCGTCAGGGCGAACAGCGGGCCGGGCAGGGCCGCGGCCACCTGCCAGGCCTCGGTGTTGACGAAGACCAGGATCGTCAGGGCGAACAGCAGAGGCAGGGCCCGTCCGACGAGGGCGGCCACCGTGCTGACCGTCGCCACGGTGCGGCCGAGGGCCCAGCGGGTCATGGGCACCAGGCCGTAGCTCGTCACGACGTACACGAGGACGAGCAACACCACGTTGACCGCCGCGGTGAGCGCCGCCGAGCCCGGCTGCCCGAAGGCCAGGGGCACCAGGGCCGGCAGCACGACGAACAGGGCCAGCTCGACCGGCCCCACGTCGTCCGGCCGCCGGAAGGGTTGGCGGTCACGCACCAGGTTGACGACCACGAACGACCCGACCAGCAGGGCCGCCCCCCCGAGCAGGGCCAGGGCGTTCTGCCACCACCGCCAGTCCAGGCGCACGGCGTTGACCACCTCGACCAGGGCGATGAAGCCGAGGACGCCGACGCTGCGGGTGAAGACGTCCTCCCGCGCCCCGTAGCCGTCGATCAGGTGGGGCAGGCCCCGGCGCAGCAACCAGCGCTCGACGGCCCGCAGCACCACGGCGTCGCCACCACCCGGACCGGACACGGCCGGGAGTCTCCCACGACCGGCGAGAGCCGAGGGTGCTCGGCCTGAACCCGCATGGGGAGTGCGAGAACCGAGACGACAGGGACGGTCCTCTACTGTGTCCCGGCCGCACTCCGGCGGCATCTGACCCGTCCAGGGGGACTCATGGTCAACTCCGCACGACGCGCCCGCGCCGCCGGTCGCTCCCGGGGGAGAGGCCGCTCGGCCCTCGCCCTCGTCCTCGTCCTCAGTCTGCTCGCCGCGGCGTGCAGCGACGACGGCGGCGACGACACCGCCGACCCGGACGAGAACGGACGCCCCAAGATCGACACCTCGGTGGAGACCACCGAGGCCACCTTCACCGCCACGCCCGGCGTCGAGACCCTCACCGTCACCGGGGCCGAGCCCGGCCACGACCTGACCCTCGTCAACACCGAGGACGAGAAGCTCCTCACCCTCACCACCGACGACGCCGGCCAGGCCCACTTCGCCTACGTGCCCGACAAGTACCTCAGCTTCCAGACCGGCGAGGGCGGCACCATCCCCGGCGGGGCCGGCCAGCAGCTCCGCCCCGGCACCTACACCGTGCGGGACGAGAGCGCCGACCCCGTGGCCGTCACCGACGAGATCGAGGTGCTGGCCCGTGACGACGTCCCCGACGCCAGCTTCTACGAGGAGCAGGAGATCGGTGACGGCTTCAGCTACGTCACCATGCGCGACGGCGTGCAGCTCAGCATCAACGTCCGCCTGCCCGGACCGATCGAGGACGGCCCCTACCCGACCGTCGTCGAGTACTCCGGCTACGGCCCGTCCAACCCCTTCGCCGACCAGCCCGAGCCCGGCTCGATGATCGCCGGCCTGCTCAGCTACGCCACGGTCGGCGTCAACATGCGGGGCACCGGCTGCTCCGGCGGCGTCTTCGACGTCTTCAACCCGGCCCAGCAGGCCGACGGCTACGACGTGATCGAGGCCATCGCCCGCCAGCCGTGGGTGCTCAACAACAAGGTCGGCATGGTCGGCCTGTCCTACTCGGGCATCACCCAGCTCTACGTGGCCTCCACCCAGCCCCCGAGCCTGGCCGCCATCACCCCGCTGTCGGTGATCGGCGACTCCTGGCAGATGGCCTGGCCCGGCGGCATCTACAACAGCGGCTTCACCGAGCAGTGGCTGGCCGAGCGCAACCGCCAGTCCGAGGGCGGTGGCACCGACTGGGTGTCCAAGCAGATCGACGAAGAGGGGGACGAGACCTGCGAGCAGAACCTGGCCATCCGCTCCCAGAACCCCGACTTCGGCAAGTTCACCCAGGCCCTAGAGAACCGGCCCCCCGACGCCGACTCCCGCGACCTGTACCACCTGGTGAGCGACATCGAGGTGCCGGTGTACCTCACTGGCGCCTGGCAGGACGAGCAGACCGGCCCGCTGTTCGCCGACATGCTCGACAACTTCACCGGCACCGAGCAGGAACGCTTCAACCTCTTCAACGGACGCCACCCCGACGGCTACACCCCGCTGGTGCTCTACCGGTGGTACGAGTTCCTCGAGCTCTACGTCCACCAGCAGGTGCCCCGCCTGGACGAGGGCCTGCGCAGCGCGGCCACCGTCCTCTTCGAGGACATCTTCGGCACCCCGGGCCTGACCTTCGAGGCCGACCGCTTCCCCGACTTCGCCGACGACGACCTCGACGGCGTGCTCGCCGCCTACGAGGCCGAGCCCCCGGTGCGGGTGCTGTTCGAGAACGGCGCCGGCGGCCAGGTGCCCGGCGCCCCCACGGCCCGCTTCGAGGCCACCTTCGACGCCTGGCCCCCGCCGGCGGGCGCCGCCACCACCTGGTACTTCGGTCCCGACGGCACCCTCGTCGCCGCCGCCCCCGGCGAGGAGGGGGCCGACGCCTTCACCAACGACCCCGAGGCCGGCCAGCTCACCTACTTCGACGAAGAGGCCGAGGACGACGAGCCCGGCGGCTACGACCTGCTCGCCCCCACGTGGGACTTCGACTGGGAGGACCCCGAGGCCGGCACCGCCGTCAGCTACGTCACCGCTCCCTTCGAGGACGACACCGTGCTGGCCGGCACCGGCTACGCCGACCTGTGGGTGCAGGCCGACTCCGACGACGCCGACGTCCAGGTGACCGTCACCGCTGTGCAGGCCGACGGCACCGAGTTCCTGGTGCAGACGGGCCAGCTCCGGCTCTCGCACCGGGCCCTCGACGGCGAGATCGGCGACGACCTGGAGGTCCGCCACCTCTGGAACGCCGACGGCCGGCAGCCGGTGGAAGCGGGCGAGTGGGTCCAGGCCCAGGTGGCCATCCCGTCCTTCGCCCAGGCCTTCCGGGCCGGCACCCGCCTGCGGGTGATCATCTCCTCGCCCGGGCGCGATCGGGGCACCTGGAAGTTCGACACCATCGGCGAGGCCGGCGAGGAGCGCCGGATCGGGCGGGGCGGCGAGCACGCCTCGTCGCTCGTCCTCTCCGTGGTGGAGGGCATCGAGGTCCCGGCCGGCGAGGCGCCCTGCCCCAGCCTGCGGGGCCAGGCCTGCCGGCCCTACGCCGAGTACGCCAACACACCGGCCTGACGTCGTGACCGGCCGGGGTCGCCACGACCCCGGCCGGTCGGATCTCGGGGGCGGCTCCGGTCCGGCAGGCGGAGCCGTCCCCGATCGATCGCCCGGTGGAGCGACCGGTTCGGGAAACCCGATCGGGACGGTGCAGAATCGGAGCCATGCTCTCGATCCACTGATTCCTGCCCACCGGAGGGGACTCCCGCGACGTCGCCGCCAGTGGCCCTGACGACCACCGCCGCGAGCCCGGCCTCCCCTACCTGGCCCAGGTGGCGCAAGCCGCCGACCGGATGGGCTTCGAAGCCGCCCTCACCCCGTGCGGCACCGCCTGCGAGGACGCCTGGATCGCCACCGCCCCCCTGATCCCCCTCACCGAGCGTCTCCACTTCCTGGTGGCCTTCCGGCCCGGGCTCCTCTCCCCCACCCTCGCCGCCCAGATGGGCTCCACCTACCAGCGCATGTCGGGCGGGCGCCTCCGGCTCAACATCGTCATCGGGGCCGAGGACGCCGAGTCGGCCCGCTTCGGCCCCCACATCGACAAGGCCACCCGCTACGCCCGGGCCGCCGAGTTCCTGGAGATCGTGCGCTCGGCGTGGGAGGAGGAGCCCTTCGACTTCAAGGGCGAGTTCTTCGAGGTCACCCAGTCGACCACCCGGGCCCGCCCCGTGCCGCCCCCGCCCATCTACTTCGGCGGGGCCTCGGGCCCGGCCGAGGACGTGGCCGCCCGGTGGAGCGACGTGTACCTCGCCTGGGGCGAGCCCCCGGCCATGGTGGCCGAGCGGGTCGACCGCATGCGGGAGAAGGCGGCGGCCCACGGCCGCACCCTCCGCTACGGCATCCGCTTCCACGTGATCGCCCGGCCCACCGCGGACGAGGCATGGGCCGCGGCCGAGCGCCTCCTCTCGGGGGTGACGCCCGAGCAGATCGCCGCCGCCCGCACCGACTTCGACGCCACCGCCTCCGAGGGCCAGCGCCGCATGGCCGAGCTCCACCGCGACCTCGACCCCACCGACGTGCGGGGGCTGGAGGTCCACCCCAACGTGTGGGCCGGCGTCGGCCTGGTCCGCGGCGGGGCGGGCACCACCCTCGTCGGCAGCTACGACGAGGTGGCCGACCGCATCGAGGAGTACGCCGCGGTGGGCTTCGAGGAGTTCATCCTCTCCGGCTACCCCCACCTGGAGGAGGCCTACTGGTGTGGCGAGGGCCTCCTGCCCGAGCTGCGCCGCCGGGGCCACCTCCCCGCCCTCGACGAGGCCCCGACGCCCGAGAGTCGCTTCTCCACCTTCCGCTAAGTTCTGACATGATCCGCCAGGAGAGTGCTATGCAATAGCACTTCACAAGTGCTATTTTTTAGCACTATGTGGACCTCGCCCTTCGTGTTCGACGGCCCCCTCCCGGCTGACGCAGTGGTGGGGCGGGACACCGAACTGGCCATCCTTCGCGACCGCGCCGCTCACGGCCGCTTCGTGCTCCTCCACGCTCCCCGGCGCTACGGCAAGACGAGCCTGATCAACCGCCTGGCGGCCGAGACCTCCCACGATCGCGACATCGTGACCGTGACGATCGACCTGGAGGGTGTCCTGACGCTCGACGACATCGCACGACGCTTCCAGCACGCCTACCGTCGCCTGCCTCGCACCGCCTTCGGACGCGCTCTCGCCACCGCGGCGGCGGCCATGGCCAACGCCGGGGTGAGCGTGAACCGAGGCGGCATCACGTGGGCGCCCCGTCCCGAATCCGAGGCTGCGCCCCTGCTGGAGCACCTGCTCGACCTTCCCCATGCCACGGCGGCCAAGCTGGGCCTCCGGGTCCTCGTCGTCCTCGACGAGTTCCAAGCCATCGCTCCCATCGACAACGCCGACGCCGTCCTCCGCTCCCAGATCCAGCACCAACGCGACCACGTCTCCTATCTCTTCGCCGGATCGGAGCAGAGCTTGCTGGCCGCCATCTTCTCGGAGCGGGCCCGTCCTCTCTTCGGTCAAGCCGAGCAGGTCGCCCTGGGGCCCCTCCCGGCCGACATCGCCGCCGAGATGGTGGCGGACAAGTTCGCCGAGACCGGTCGCGACCCGGGGGAGGCGCTCGTCCCCCTCATCTCGACAGCCTCCGGCCACCCGCAGCGGCTTGGCTTCCTCGCCGACTCCCTCTGGCAGACGACGGTCGAGGGGTCGGTCGCGGACCTGTCCACCTGGCATGCGGCCCTCGAGCGCGCCCTGCGTCAGGCCAACGCCGAGTTCCTGGCCGTGGAGGCCGGCCTTCCCCTCACGCAACGCAAGGCGGCCCTCCTTCTGGCCCTGGGGGAACCGCCGACGGGAGCGACCGCCGAACGCATGGGCCTCTCCAAGGGGGCGGCCCGAGGAGCGCTGACCGCTCTCCTCGGCAAGGGCCACGCCCGCGAAGACGACGACAAGGCCGTTCTCGTCGACCCCCTCTACGGCGCCTGGCTGCGCAACCGGTTCGGGCCACCCGACGCCTGAACCTCGGACAGGCGACGATCGCTCAACCCGGCGGGTCGGCCTCGGAGCCGACGGCGCCGATGACCCGGAGGTACTCCATGCGGGCGTCGAGGATGGCCACCACGTCCTCGTCGGCCAGGTCGGGGCGCTCGTCCGACACCCGGGCCAGCACCCGGCCCACGGCCCCGTCCTCGTCGAGGATCTCGTCCTCGTCTCCGATGGCCACCTCCTCCGCCGTGGCTTCCTCCAGCACCTCGGCGTCGGTGCGGAGCACCCAGCGCACGTCGTCGTGGCTCACCCGGGCCGTCACCTCGTCGGGCAGGCGCTCGGCGATGAAGGCGATGGCCTCCTCCATCTCGAACACGGCGGGACGGGCCCGGTCCTCCAACAGCGACACCTCCCGCCCCACGGCGTAGAAGGCGATGGCCACCACGAGGAGGGTGGCGACGACCACCAGGATCACGACCAGCACGCCCCGCATGATGCCAAGCCGACCGCCCGGGCCGGGCACCCGAGCCCAGGCGCGACGACGGCCCCGACCGGAGCCGGGGCCGTCGTCGGATCGGGCCGAGGCCCGGAACGGTCAGAGGCCGATGCGCTGGGCCAGCAGCTCCCGGTGGTAGGTCGGGTCACCGAAGAGGATCTCGGAGGACTTGGCGCGCTTGAAGTAGAGGTGCGCCGGGTGCTCCCAGGTGAAGCCGATGCCGCCGTGGATCTGGATGTTCTCGGCGGCAGCGTGGAAGTAGGCCTCGGAGCAGTAGGCCTTGGCCAGCGACGCCGTCGACGGCAGCTCGTCGTTGAGCTCCGCCGCGCACCAGCCGGCGTAGTAGGCGGCCGACTTGGCCGACTCGACCTCGAGCAGCATGTCGGCGCACTTGTGCTTGATGGCCTGGAACGAGCCGATGGGCCGACCGAACTGCACCCGGTCCTTGGCGTACTGGACGGCCATCTCCAGGCAGAGCTGCGCCCCACCGACCTGCTCGGCGGCCAGGGCCACGGCGGCCAGGTCGAGCACTCGCTCCAGCACCGGCCAGCCCTCGCCCTCGGTGCCGAGGAGCTGGGCCGGGGTGCCGTCGAAGACCAGGCGGGCCTGCTTGCGGGTCTGGTCCATGGTGGGCAGGGCCTCGCGGGTGAGGCCGGAGGCGTCGCCGGCGACGGTGAAGAGGCTGGTGCCGGCACCGGTCGTGGCCGCCACGATGATCAGGCTCGCGGTGTGGCCGTCGAGGACGTACATCTTCTCGCCCGAAATGGCCCAGGCGTCGCCGTCCTTGGTGGCGGTGGCGGTGATGCCCGACTCGTCCCACTTGCCGTTGGCCTCGGTGAGGGCCAGGGTGGCGACGGTCTCGCCCGAGGCGATGCCGGGCAGATGGGCCTTCTTGGCCTCCTCGTCGCCCGAGTGCAGCAGCGTGGTGGCGGCCAGGGCCACAGTGGAGAAGTAGGGGGCGCAGAGCAGCGAGCGGCCCATCTCCTCGAGGATCACGATGAGCTCGATGTAGCCGAAGCCGGAGCCGCCGTACTCCTCGGGGATGGCCAGGCCCTGGAGGCCGAGCTGCTCGGCCATCTGGCTCCAGACCTTCTCGTCGTAGCCGGCCTCGGTGTCCATCTGCTCGCGGACCGCGGTCTCGGGCGACTTGGTCTCCAGGAACTGGCGCACGACCTTGCGCAGCTCCTCCTGCTCGTCACTGAAGGCGAAGTTCATGAGCGACAGGCTGCCGCCCACCGACCGGCCCCGGCCACCCCACGGTGTGTACACCTGTGGACGCACCGCCCCCGTGTTAGCAATTCGGAGCTCGCCACCCCCTGGACCTGGTGTGCAGGAGGTGCTGGTGACCCACTCATCGGACGACGACCCGATGGCCGGTCCCGGGGAGGAGCAGCCCGACCGCCAGGGGCGACGTCTGGCCGCTGTCCCCGCGACCGAGCCCCACCTCGACGCCCTGCGCCGGGCCTACCTGGAGGGCCGCCCCCGCCTGTGGCGCGCCCTGCTGGCCTGGAGCGGCTCGACGGATGTGGCCGACGAGGCCGTGGCCGAGGCCTTCGCCCAGGCGGTCCGGCGGGGCGAGGAGATCCGTGACGCCGAGGCCTGGGTCTGGCGGGCCGCCTTCCGCATCGCCGCCGGCGATCTCGCCCGCCGGCGCCGCGACGGTGACCGGTCGGTCGAGCTCGACCACCTCGACCTGGCCCAGCCCGACTCGCCGCTCGCCCGCTCCAGCGAAGCCGTGGACCTCCTCCGCGCCCTGCAGACCCTGCCCGACCAGCAACGCCGAGCCGTGGTCCTCACCGACGGGGCCGGGTTCCCCGCCGCCGAAGCCGCCCGCCTGCTCGGCACTTCCGCCACGACCGTGCGGGTGCAGACGACACGGGCCCGTCGCCGCCTCCGCTCCCTCCTCCACGACACCGCCGAGGACGTCCGATGACCCGGGATGACTTCCACTCCCTCGAAACCCTCGAGCCCCCCCCCGCCGACTGGGACGATGTCCTGACACGCGCCCAGGCCCCCACCGAATGCGTCGCCGGCGACCTCCCCGTGTGGCGCCAGGCCCGGGTCCGGATCCTGGTGGCGGCGGCCGCCGTCCTCCTCCTCGTGACGGCCGGTGTCGCCGCCTTCGCCGTCGACGGCGACGACGACACGGTCATCGCCGACCGCCCGCCCCGGGACCGGCAATCGACGACGTCGACCACCGATCCCCCCGTCACCGCCACCCCGGGCACGGGCACCACCCCGCCGCCCACCTCACCCCCACCGCCCCCCACCGAGACGACTCCACCGCCGACCAGCACCACCACCTCCCCACCGGTGCCCGAGACGACACCGCCCCCGCCGGAGGCCCTGTACCCGATCCCGGCGGCACCACCGCCCCTGTCGGTGGGCGACACCATCGCCCCCAACGGGACCTGCGCCCTGCAGATCCCCTCCGACCTGGCCACCGTCCGTCCCGGGATCTCACCCGTCTGGTCGCTGGCGAGCAGCCTCGTCTTCAACGACGGGTCCGTCTACGCCCAGGACCGCTCGTGGCCCCCGTACGCCATCATCCACGGGGAGGTCCCCACCGCCGGGGGGGTGACCTTCGAGATCGGGATCGGGATCGGGGCCCGCACCCCGGCCTGGGACCCCGACTTCGACCTCGGAGCCAACCTCGTCCCTGCCTCGTCGTCCGCCGGCCTGGGCACCACCGGCGACCGGGCGGCGTGGCCGGGGACGGGCGCCATCCACGACGCCGCCCTGCGCCGCGGGGTCACCCGCCTGACCGGAAACCTCATCATCCCGCCACCGGGGGGTCACATCACCCGGATCGGCGTGGCCACCTCGTCCCGCTCGCACCCCAACCCCAACTGCAACCACGTCTACGTGGCCATGACCGCTCCCACCGGGGCCCAGACCCCGGCGGCGATCGACGGCTTGATCCGCCAGCTCTTCCAGGGCATGCAGCCGGGGTAGGGCCCGCCCCCTCCTGTGTACACGGGTGGACGCACTACGGTGCCCGGATGGCCGAGTCGGTCCCCATGCGCCGGTTCCGGGCCCAGGTGGCGGCGTTCCTGCGCCGAGCCGAGGGGGGCGAGCGCATCGTCGTGACCGTGGCCGGCCGGCCCGTGGCCCAGCTCGGCCCCCTCGACCCCGCCGGCGACGTCCCCACCATCGAGGATCTGGCCGCCCGGGGCCTGGTGGTGCCAGCCCGCCGGAGCGACCGTCCCCCGCCCGACGTGCGCATCGACCCCGGCCTCGGAGCCCGCCTCGACCGCCTGGTCGACGAGGTGCGCTCGTGACCCTCGCCCTCGACACCACCGCCCTCCTCGGCCGCTACCTCACCGGCCCCCACCGGCAGGTCGTGGTGCAGGCCATGGCCGACGACCCGTCGTGGTGCGCCTCGGCCCTGGCCCTGGCCGAGGCCCTCCCCCTCGTCGACCGGGTCACGGCCAACCCGGCCGACCGCGACCTCCTGCGCCGAGCCCTCCGCGACGACTGGGAGCGCTTCCACGTCGTCCCCCTCGATCCCACCTGCCTCGACCGGGCGGCCGAGCTGGCCCGGGAGCAGCCTCTCCGCACCGTCGACGCCCTCCACCTCGCCGCCGCCGACCGGCTCCCCCCGCCGGTCCGCTTCGTCACCTTCGACGCCCGCCAGATCCCGGTGGCCCTGGCCCTGGGCTTCGACGTGGTGAGCACCTGACGCCCAGGGCACGATCGCGATCGGGCTGTTTACACTTTCCCCTCGATGGCCCCCTGGACAGGTGTGCAGGAGGCGCTGGTGACGGGACCGTCGGGGGGCAGTAGCCCGACGGTCATGCGCGACGAGCGCCGCGATCGCCAGGCCCCGCGCCTGGCCGCCGTACCCCCCGCCGTCCCCCATCTCGATCGCCTGCGCCAGGTGTACCAGGAGGGCCGGGGCCGTCTGTGGCGGGCCCTCTTCGCCTGGTCCGGGTCGGTCGACGTGGCCGACGAGGCGCTCGCCGAAGCCTTCGCCCAGGCCGCCCGCCGGGGCGACGAGGTCCGGGATCCCGAGGCCTGGGTGTGGCGAGCCGCCTTCCGCATCGCCGCCGGCGACCTGGCCCGCCGCCGTGCCCACCGTGATCGCACCGTCGACCTCGATGGGGTGGACCTGGCCAGCCCGGAAGCATCCCTGGCCCTCCCCGGCGATGCCATCGATCTCCTCCGCGCCCTGCAGCAGCTCCCTGACCAGCAACGGCAGGCCATCGTCCTCACCGACGGGGCCGGCTTCACCGCTCCCGAAGCGGCCCGGGTCCTCGGCACCTCGGCCGCCACCGTGCGCGTCCAGGCATCACGGGCCCGCCACCGCCTCCGACCGCTCCTCACCGACACCCTCGAGGACGACCGATGATCCCGGACCGCTTCCGCTCCCTCGAGCCGATCGAGCCCCCGGACCGCTGGAACGAGATCCTGCTCCGCATCCACGAGCCCGAGCTGGCGATGGCCGACCTTCCCATCGCCGCGATCCCCTGGCAACGCGCCGCCCGGCGGGTCCTCATCGCCGCCGCGGCCGTCATCGTCCTCGTCATGATGAGCGTCGCCGCCTTCGGCACCGAGGACGACCGCGACTCCCTCACCGCCGACCAGCCTGGGAGCCGCCAGGACACGACGACGTCCACCGCCACCACCATCACCTCCCCCGGGCCGAGCTCGTCGCCGGGCGCGGTCGGGGCCTCGACGACGACCGGCACGGCTCCGGGTCTGCCCGACCCGACCACTCCGGCTCCGGAGCAGCCCACCGCCACGACAGCTCCCCCTTCGGCCACCACCGCTCCCCCACCCGCCACGTTCACGACCCTCCCGTGGCCCCACATCGGTCTCGCCCCGAAGCCGGTCCTGCCCCACAACACCCTCGGGGGCGTGTGCCCGGCCTACTTCGTCAACGACGCCGCCACCCTCCGGCCCGGCCCGTCGCCCGTCTGGTCCCTGGCCACCGCGACCAGGGCCGACGACTCCTCCACCCCGACCACCGACGGGTCGTGGCCCCCCAACGTGGTCGCCCACGGCGAACTATCCAACTTCCCCGATGTCACCTTCGAGATCGGCATGGGCATCGGCGTCTCCATGGGCGGGCAGCACCCGGAGGCCGACCTCTCGGCCTCCCTCGTCATGGACGATCCCGCGACCTGGGTGGGGACGACCGACGTCCGCTGGCCCGGGTTCGGTCAGGCCGGCGTACCGGCGGAGAGCCCACCTGATCAGGGCCTCGACCTCCCGCCGATCCCGGCCGGCCGGCACGCCAAGATCGCCGTCCTCACCACGGGCTCCCATCCCAACCCGGCCTGCGACAACGTCTACGTGGCCCTCACCATCCACGAGGACGATCAGATGACCGACCCCGCCATCGTCATCGACATGCTGCTCCAGAACCTGCTGCCCGGGTCTCCGCCCTAGACCTCCAGGGGGTGGCGCCGGCGGACGCCGACCCCTGGGTGCGATGTCGCTCCGGCCGGGGCACCAGGAAGCAGATCCTGGTCCCTGCCCCGGCCCGGAGCGACGTCGAGATCCGCCCCGCTGCCGACGGGGCGACACCCCCCTGAGTGGTGTTAACACAGCAGGCCCTTCCTCCCCCTGGAACAGGTAGAGGAGACCTCGACTCCGAGTGATCCTCGGGAGGCAACGGCGGACGTCGCCTCCATCAGGGATCTCGAGGCGGGCGCGCCCGCTCGAGCACCGGCGCGGCGACACCGCGGATCTTCTTCGTCGCGCCTCGGCACACCCATCGGCAAAGGCGGAGCCATGGCATCGACGAAGGCATCAGCTGCATCGTCGTCCAGACCATCGGCCATCGACCGAGCGCCCGCCCCAGCTTCCGCGCCCACGCCCGCCGGGCCAACGCCTACCTCACCTCCTTCGTCGCCGACGACGAGAGGGGCGGTCTCCGGCTGGCGGACTGGGAGGCGACGAGCCGCGGACGAGACGACTACTACCTCGACGAGGTCCACCACACCCCCGCCGGCGCCCGCGCTTGCCACGCCGTCCTGGCCGAGGCTGCTCGATCGTGTGGGAGCTGGTCGCAAGATCTTGACCATCCCCGTTAACGCGCGCCGCCCTTCCGCCCCCTTGTGGGGGGTGCAAGAGGCCCCGCTGATGGTCGAACAGGAAGGGACCCCTCCGGGGCCCGCCGAGGAACCCGAGGTGCCGGCGGCGCCGGGCCTGGCCGTCGTCCCCGACCTGCCCGTCGACGGCGTCGTGGCCTCCCCCGCCGACCTCGACCGGCTGCGCCCGGTCTACGAAGAGGTCAACAACCGGCTCTGGCGAGCCATCGTCGCCTGGAGCGGATCGACCGACGTGGCCGACGAGGCCGTCGCCGAGGCCTTCGCCCAGGCCGCTCGCCGCGGCGACGAGCTGCGCGATCCTGCCGCCTGGGTGTGGCGGGCCGCCTTCCGGATCGCCGCCGGCGACCTGGCCGAGCGCCGCCGCGTCGACACCCTCGATCCGGAGGCAGCGGCCCGCCGGGCGGCGCCTTCCACCCGGACGGAACCTGCCGGTGGATCGAGCGACGCCCCCCACGTCCTCGGCGCCCGCGACTGATCCGGGGGGGTCAGTCCGGGCGCTGAGCTCGGGGCGGGATGCCCCAATCGACGGGCTCCCGCCCCGCCTCCTCCAGGGCCCGGTTGGCCCGGCTGAAGGGGCGGCTGCCGAAGAACCCCCGGTGAGCCGAGAGGGGGGACGGGTGGGGCGACTCGATGACCACGTGGCGGGACGGGTCCACGAGGGCCTTCTTCCGCCGGGCCGACGAGCCCCACAGGATGAAGACCACCCGCTCGGGCTTGGCGTTCACCGCCTCGATCACCGCGTCGGTGAAGGTCTCCCACCCCTTGCCCTGGTGGGAGGCGGCCTGCCGGGCCCGCACCGTGAGGGTGGCGTTGAGGAGGAGGACACCCTGCCGGGCCCAGGCGTCGAGGTTGCCGTGGTCGGGCGGGGGGATCCCCAGGTCGGATTCCAGCTCGGCGAAGATGTTGACCAGCGACGGGGGCACCTCCACCCCGGGGCGCACCGAGAAGCAGAGCCCGTGGGCCTGGCCCGGGCCGTGGTACGGGTCCTGGCCCAGGATGAGCACCTTCACCTCGGAGTACGGCGTGAGGTGGAGGGCGGTGAACACCTCCTCGGCCGGGGGGTACACGGGCCGCTGGCGCCGCTCGGCGTCGACGAAGGCCCGCAGCTCGGCGAAGTAGGGCTTGGCCAACTCGGCCTTGAGGACGGGGTTCCAGTCGGTCGTGGCGGCCATCGCCGGCGCAAGCTACTCCGGCCGCCGGGGGACCCGAGCCGGGACGGCGCCCGACCGGCAGAATGACGGCATGGGATCCACACCTGCCGGCACCACCCTCGTCTGGTCGGACACCGGGATCGAGGTCCACAACGTGGTCGTCGGCCCCTTCGAGAACAACGTGTACATCGCCCGCTGCACCGAGACCGGCGACGCCGTCCTCCTCGACGCGGCCAACGAGCACGAGCGCCTGCTCGACCTGTGCCGCGCCCTCGGCGTGCGGCGGGTGCTGGAGACCCACGGCCACTGGGACCACATCCAGGCCGTGCCCCAGCTCCGGAATGCCGGCTACGACGTGGCCGTCACCGCGGCCGACGCCGGGATGCTGCCGTCGTACGACTCGACCATCGACGACGAGGACGTCATCCCCGTCGGCCGCCTGCGCCTCCACGCCATCCACACCCCCGGCCACACCCCGGGCTCGGTGTGCCTCACCGTCGAGGGCACGCCCCTCCTCTTCAGCGGCGACACCCTCTTCCCCGGCGGCCCCGGCAACACCAACACGGCCGAGGGCGACTTCCCCACCATCATGCGATCGCTCGACGAGCGTCTCTTCCCCCTGCCCGACACCACGATCGTCCTGCCCGGGCACGGCGC
Organism: uncultured Iamiaceae bacterium; assembly: GCA_964643485.1. Taxonomy (GTDB): domain Bacteria; phylum Actinomycetota; class Acidimicrobiia; order Acidimicrobiales; family Iamiaceae; genus Iamia. Next base: position 24,086 of record CAZXRA010000187.1, read on the forward strand.
CGGCACCACCCTCGGCGCCGAGCGGCCCTCCCTCCCCGAGTGGGCCGAGCGGGGCTGGTGACGGCGAAAGCCCATCGCCCCACCGTTTCTCCTACGCAGGTAGTGCGAACCGGGGGCCAGCACCTACCCTGGGCCCATGGCTGACCCCGCGGCCGACGGATCCACGCCCGTCCTCCAGATCACCGACCTCCACGCCGCCCCCGCCGAGGGTGGCGACGCCATCCTCCGAGGCCTCGACCTCACCGTCGGCGTGGGCGAGGTCCACGCCGTGATGGGCCCCAACGGGTCGGGCAAGTCCACCCTGGCCAACGTCCTCCTCGGCAGCCCCGAGTACGAGGTCACCAGCGGGACGATCCAGTACCGGGGCCAGGACGTCTCCGACTGGGGCCCCGACCAGCGGGGGGCGGCGGGCATGTTCCTCGCCTTCCAGTACCCCCAGGCCATCCCCGGCGTGTCGGTGCTCAACTTCCTGCGCCAGGCCCTGTCGGCCCGCAAGGGCATCGACCTGTCGATGCTGGAGCTGCGACTGGCCATCATGGAGTGGATGGAGCGGCTCGGCATCGATCCGGCCTTCGCCGACCGCCACCTCAACGACGGCTTCTCTGGCGGCGAGAAGAAGCGCAACGAGGTGCTCCAGATGGCCATCCTCGAACCGGAGCTGGCCGTCCTCGACGAGACCGACTCCGGCCTCGACATCGACGCCCTGCGCACCGTGGCCTCGGGCGTGCGGGAGGTCCGCAAAGACCGGCCCCAGCTCGGCATCCTCTGCATCACCCACTACCAGCGCCTCCTTGACGAGCTCCAGCCCGACGCCGTCCACCTCCTGGTCGACGGGCGCATCGTCCAGAGCGGCGGCTCTGAGCTGGCCCACGAGATCGAGCACCAGGGCTACGCCCGCTGGCAGGCCGCGGGAGCCGCCTCATGAGCGAGCTGCCGAACGAGGTGCCCGACGCCGTGGCCCCCACCCCGATCTCGGAGGCGGCAGCCGAACCGTCGGTGGCCCCGCTGGCTGCCACCGTCGGTGACGTGCTCGACGTGGCCGCCATCCGGCGCGACTTCCCCATCCTCGACAAGGAGATCGGGGGCAGACGCCTCGTCTTCCTCGACTCGGCCGCCTCGTCCCAGAAGCCCCGGGCCGTCATCGAGGCCATGGCCGCCTTCGCCGAGACCGACTACGCCAACATCCACCGGGGCGTCTACGCCCTGGCCGAGCG
>CAZXRA010000188.1:0-3587 GCA_964643485.1 uncultured Iamiaceae bacterium
GGGGTTGGCCCCGGCGGCGACGTTGCGCAGGCCTTCGCGCACGAGTGCCTGAGCGAGCACCGTGGCGGTCGTCGTGCCGTCTCCGGCGATGTCGTTGGTCTTGGTCGCCACTTCCTTGACGAGCTGTGCCCCCATGTTCTCGTAGGGGTCCTCGAGCTCGATCTCCCGGGCGATCGAAACTCCGTCGTTGGTGATGGTGGGAGCGCCGAACTTCTTGTCGAGCACGACGTTGCGCCCGCGCGGCCCGAGCGTCACCTTGACGGCATCGGCCAGCTTGTTGACGCCGGCCTCGAGGCCGCGGCGGGCCTCGTCGTCGAACTTGAGCATCTTGGGCATGGGAACTCCTACTTGGCGATCTTGGCCAGGACGTCGCGGGCGTTGAGGATCAGCACGTCCTCGCCCTCCACGGTGATCTCGGTGCCGCCGTACTTCGAGTAGACGACGGTGTCGCCCACCTCGATGCCCACGGGGATGCGCTCGTCGCCGTCCTCGTTCCAGCGGCCCTCGCCCACGGCCAGGACCTCGCCCTGCTGGGGCTTCTCCTTGGCCGTGTCGGGGATGACCAGGCCGCTGGCGGTGGTGGCCTCGGCATCATTGGGGCGGACGACGATGCGATCGTCGAGCGGCTGAAGGTTCATTGCGCCTCCGTAATCGGATGGGCCCCCGCAGCGGGGACCGAGGGTCTCTCTCCCCGCGAACCGGGGCGGCTGGCACTCTCTCGTGCCGAGTGCCAACCCTAGGACCGCCGTTTGGCACTCGCAAGCCCCGACTGCCAGATCCCCCGTCTCCCCGTTCTGAGCCAGCAGGAAGCCCTTTTCGGCCTCCTCCTGGCTCAGAAGCCGATGCGCCGCCGGACCTCAGCGTTCTGAGCCACCAGAGTGACCTTTTCGGCGTCTCCCTGGCTCAGAACGGGACGGCGGCTCCAGGCGGAGGCGGCCGGCGGTGCGGGCCACCCGCCACCCGCCGGGCAGCTCGACCGCCACCACGTCGCCGGCGGCCACGGCCCGCACCCGCTCGACGGCCGCCGCCGACGGGGGATGCCCGTCGCCGGCGGCGCGCAGCCAGGCCCGGAGGGCGGCCCGGGCCAGCGGCACCGGCGCCGCGGCCAGGGCCCGGGCATCGGTGGGGTCGACCTCGGCGGCCAGGGCGGCCAGCAGGTCGGCATCGTCGGCCAGGAGCTCGGCCTGCCGGGCCAGGACGGGGACCAGGTCGCGCCCGGCCACGTCCTCCAGCAGGGGCAGCACCTCGTGGCGCACCCGGTTGCGGACGAAGCGAGGATCGACGTTGGAGGGGTCCTCCACGGGGACGAGGCCCTCGGCCGCGCACAGGGCCCGGGTCTCGGCCCGGCGCAGGGCCAGGATGGGATGGCGAGGACCGGGCCGGAGGGCGCTCAGGCCCGTCGCCCCCGCCCCCCGCAGCAGGTTGACCAGCACCGTCTCGGCCCGATCGTCGAGCGTGTGCCCAGTGCAGGCGTCGGCGGGGAGCACCGACCAGCGGGCGGCCCGGGCCCGGGCCTCCAGGTTGGGGCCGGGAGCCACCTCCACCCGCTCGGACCGGAAGCCGGCGCCGTAGCGAGCGGCGGCGGCCGCCACGACGTCGGCCTCGGCGGCCGAGCCGGGCCGCAGGCCGTGGTCGACGTGGACCGCCGTCACCTGGCACCCGGCGGCGCGGGCCAGCACGAGAAGGGCCATCGAGTCGGCACCCCCGGACACGGCGGCGGTCACCTCCGTGCCCGGCGCCGGGAACGTGCACCGGTCGAGAAGAAGGAGGGAGGTCAGGCGGCGGGGGCGGCGGCGCCGACCCGGGCCAGCCAGGCGTCGGGATCGCGGATCTCGGTCATGGTGGGCAGGTTGGCCGGCTCCTCCCAGACCCGGTCGAGCCGATCGGGCCCCCCCGCCTCCTCGACGGCCTCGATGAAGCGCTCGCCCTGCTCGTACTGCTTGAGCTTGGCCTCCAGGCCGATCAGCTTCTGGAGGAGCTTGATGAGGGGGTTGGCCTGCTGGCGACGCTGGCGCAGGGCCTGGCCGAAGCGCATGGCGCTGGGGATCTGGTCGGCGCCGGCCCGATCCATGGTGATGTCGCCGTGGCCCTCCAGCAGGCTCATCAACCCGCCGATCTGCTCCATCAGCTCCCGCTGGGCCGGGGTGCTCACCAGAGCGGCGATGCCCCCCTCGTCCAGCGGGTTGCGGCCCTGGCGCACCTCCTCGGCCGCCCGGCCGAGGGCGTTCAGCAGCTCCTTGGGGTTGTCGTCGACGGCGGTGACCATGCCGTCGACCAGGCCCAGGAAGTGCTCCCGCATCCACGGCACGCCGGTGAACTGCATGCGGTGGGTGACCTCGTGGAGGGCCAGCCAGTGCCGGAACTGCCGAGGGGGAAAGACGAACTTCTTCTCCAGGGCCAGGATGTTGGTGCCCACGTAGTGGACGAGGTCCTGCTCGTCGGGATCCTCGTCCTCCACGATCAGCAGGTCGTACTGGCCCAGCACCCGGGTGGACATCCACCCGAGGAGGACGCCCACCTCGGCCCCGGCGATGCGGCGGGCCACGGGGGCCAGGACGCCCGAGCCGACCGTCTCCTCCAGGCGATGGGTGACGGGCCGGAGCAGGCGCTGGAACGAGGCGATGTTGGCCCGGATCCAGGCCGAACGGTCGTCGACCCGGGCTCGAGCGGGACCGGCCAGGCTGCGCAGCCCCGTGGCCTCCGCCACCTGCTCCTCGGCCAGGGCCGTGAGCTCGTCAAAGTCGGCGATCAGGGAGTCGGCGTGGTACGAGCGGAAGAAGGGGTCGGTGCCGGCGGCCCGGATGGCGACCCGCTCCGCCCACCCCCAGTCGATCGCCGGCTCGCCCACGTCAGCCCCGTTCAGGCCTGCCGCGAACCGCGGGGCGGGTACTTGGGCCGGACCACGGAGCGGAAGTAGCCGACGATCACGGCCAGCGTGGCCAGGACGACCCCGATGGCCAAGCCGACCACCAGCCAGTGGGTCCAGATGACTGCGAGCGACATAGCGGCGATCCTATGCCTGCTCCGGGGGCCGGCCGAATCGCGTCATGCACGTCCGCCGACCCCACCCACCACCCTGAGGGCGCCGGCTGCGCCGGCACCGTTATGCAATATGGCGGCCACGGGTGCGGAGCAGCTCGGCCGGGTGGTGCAGGGAGCAGTGCTCGGCGTCGTTGTAGACGGAGAGACGGGTGTTGCACCCGGGTTCGGCGCAGGTGCGGGGCCCCGACTGCTCCCGCCGGGCGCCGTTGGACTTCCGCGCCCGGGGCACCTCAGCCCTCCCCTTCGAGCAGCTGAGCGACCCGGGACTTGAGCGCCTCGGGCACCTCGTCGCGACACTTGTGGGCGATCACCTGGCGCAGCTCGGCCTGGAAGTCGAAGGCCTCGAAGCACTCGCCACAGGCACTGAGGTGCTGGGCGATCACCTGGCGCCGCCCGTCGGTGAGCTCGCCGTCGAGGTACAGGTAGAGCTCGTGGAGGGCGTCGCTGCAGTCGTCCATGGCGTCTCGATCAACGGGCCCGTTCGGGCTGGCGGCGGGGTGGGGCGTCGGGGTCGGTGGCCTCATCGGCGAGGCCCCGGCTCCGTG
>CAZXRA010000189.1:0-11760 GCA_964643485.1 uncultured Iamiaceae bacterium
CGTCGCCGGCGGCATCGGCCCCGCCCGGAGCGACCACCAGCACCCGGCGGACCGGCGGCGTCGGCTCGGAGGCTGGTGCCGGGGCAGCGAGGTCGGGGCGGCGCCGGAGGGCCTCGGGCGTGGCCCACAGCGGCCCGGCCACCGGGTCGTAAGCCACCGCGGCCACCCCGTCGAGGGCACCGTCACCCTGGCGCCGGCCGGTCGGATCGAGCAGCCGAGCCACCCGGCTGGCCCCGATCCGCGGGTCGGCCACCGTGAGGTGGAAGGACGTCTGCAGCACGCCGTAGCGACCCACGACCGTGGGGACGAAGGTGATCAGCAGCCCGGCCTCGGCCAGTCGCCACACCCCCCACCAGTCGTCGACGTGCTCGACCAGGGGATCGGGCGACCACCCACCGAGCCGGCGATAGGTGGCGACGTCGGTGACGGCCATGGTGTCGACGTAGTTGGAGCGGAACAGGGCCGGTGTCGGCGGCTCGTTGGAGACGGGCCCGACGGCGCTGCCGTCCACCCCGGCCTGGACGACGGTGCCGTAGGTGAGGGCAGCCCCGGTGGCGAGGGCGGCCCGGTACAGGTCGGCCACGCCCGCCGGGCAGGCCGTGTTGTCGGCATCGAGCTGGAAGGCGTGGGCCGTCCCGGTGGCGTGGAGGAGGACGGTGCGGGCCAGGGCCAGGCCCAGGTTGAGCGGGGCCCGGATCACCCGGACCCGGGGGTCCTCGGCGGCCAGGGCGGTGGCCACGGCGGGGGTGCCGTCGGTGGAGGCGTCGTCCAGGATCAGCAGCTCGCCCCGCTCGTGGGGGGCCAGGTGGTCGAGCACGGCCAGGCCCGAGCGCACGGCGTCGGCCAGCAGCCCGCCGTGGTTCCAGCACAGGGTGAACACCGAGAGCCCGGGCCGCAGGGCGGGAGCCGGGCCCAGCTCCTCGATCAGGGCGCGGAAGGCGGCCTGGCGGGCCGGAGCGGCGACGGCCCGGTGGAGGGCGGCGGCGTGGCCCCCCACGGCCCCGTCCACCGTCGTCACCATCTCCTGCAAGCGGTCCAGGCGGGCGGTCAGCCCGGCCAAGGCCTCATCCGGTCCGTCGTCGCCCTCCTGGCTGGGGTCGCCTCGGCGCAGAGCGGCCATCTCGGCCCGCACGGCGGCGAGCTCGGCCGCCAGGTCTTCGAGGGCGGCGGGCGCTTGGCGGGCCCGGGCGACCAGGCCCCGCACCCGGGCCGTCGGCGAGGACGGGTCGTCAGCCACGGGCCGTCCCCCTCAGGAGGTCGCGCTCGGCGGATCCGCCCAGGAGGTGGTCGAGCACCGGGTCGAACCGGGCGGCCACGGCGTCGGGGGAGAGGTCGAGGTAGGGGACGGCGCTGTCGGCCACCACGAGGGGAGCCAGGGCGGACGGGAGGGTGGCGGCCAGGGCGGCGGCGGCTCCGTCGGGCATCACCTGGAGGGGCAGGCAGCCGTGCTCGACCGCCTCGACGGTGCGCAGGGGATCGAGGTCGCCGTCCTCCCGCCACCACAGGCGGGCCCGGGCGGTGCGGAGGAGGCGACTGATCGCCGCGGGACCGAGCACCGGAACCTGCTCGTCGGCCCAGAGGATGCCGGGCAGGTAGGCGAGGCCGGGACCCAGGGCCTGCTGGGCCCGGAGGGCGAGGCGGGACTGCTCGCCGTCCCGCCGACCGTCCCGGACGTGGGGCTCGATCACGGCCCAGGCTCGGGGCCGGTCCGGCCCGGTCGTCGCGGCCGCCCGCACCGCCTCGTGGTCGGCCAGGGCGGGACGGAGGGGCACGGCGCCGGGCTGCCACCCCAGCCGGGCCGGCATAGGGGCATCGGGGTGCCCCGTCGTGGACCGCAGGGCGGCCGCCACTCGGAAGGCCTGGTCGGGACCGGGCAGCGGGGGCGGGCCCCCCAGGCCCCAGCGCGACGGTGTGGGCCGGCCCTGGCTCTCGTCCCAGGCGTCGGCCCAGGCCCGGCGCAGGGCCTCGTGGGCGGGGGGAAGACCGTCGACCAGGGCGGCGACCGCCTCGGCGTGGGCGTCGTCCAGGGGGGCGAAGCGCACGGCATGGAGGTGTAGGGGGGCGACGAAGCCGGCGCGGGGCTCGGGGTCGCCGACGAGGGTGAAGGTCGACTGGAGGAGGAGGCAGGGCACGCAGCGACCGCAGTCGCCAGCGGTGGAGGCGTCGGCGCACGCCCGGACGGCGGCCCGGGCCCGGGGATCGGCGGCCACCAGGGCAACCCTTTCGACCCACGTGAGGTCGGTGGCGCCGACCACATCGACGGCGCCCATCATCGAGGGCGGACCGTCGGTTGCCGGCCCGGTGAGCAGGGTGGCGTCGACGGGGTCGGGGACGAGCAAGCGACGGAGGCCCGCTCCGGCGACGAGGGCAGCAGCCACCCGGCCCAGCACCTCGGCCTCAGCTGGGGCCCCGGCAGCGGCGAGGACGGCGGGCGCGGTGGTGGTCACCTCGACGAGCACCAGGCCGCGATCGGCGGCCACGGTGCGACTCCCGGACCGGACGACTGTGTCGGCCGCGGTCGAGGGGGACGTGGCGTCGACGACGACGAGGTGGGTGACGGCGTCGTCTCCGTCCTGCTCGCTGTCGAGGAGGGCGGCCCAGGCGTCCACCCCGCCGTCGAAGAGGAGGCCGACCCCGTCTCGTCCGTCCGCAGCCGGGGTGACGTGGGTCGTGGCCGCCCGCACAGTGGGGGTGGGCGCGCCTGCGGGGCGGGATGGTGCCGAGGGGCCGGGCCGGCCGCTCCATCGGGCCGCCAGCCGCCCGGCCAGGGCGATGGCCGCGTCTACAGCGGTGGCGTCGGCGGGCCCGGCCACCTCGACGTCTTCCCCGTGGGCCGCGGCGACGGCGGCCAGCAGCAGGAGAGCCGGGGTGGCGGTGGGGTCGAGGATGCCGGCCGACGTGCGGGGCAGGCCGACCTCCAGGGCGGGCAGGGCGGTGCCGTCGTCGAACGTCAGCTCGGTCCGCACCGTGAGCATCGCCCCGTCGACGCTGGTGATCGGGGCCGTGGTCCGCACGACGCCGGATCGTAGGGCAGCGCCCGCGCTCGAAGACCCCCCACTCTGTTCTGAGCCAGGAGGAGGCCCAAAAGGGCGTTCTGCTGGCTCAGAACACATGGTGGCCTCGCCCGGTGCCGTTCTGAGCCAGGGGGAGGCCGAAAAGGGTGTTCTGCTGGCTCAGAACGGCGGGATGGGGAAGCTGGGAGCCGCGACAACTCGGGCCGGTGGCAGCTCCCCGGTAGCGTCGGCCTATGCCCGCTGCCCCCCACCCGGACCCCGAGGTCGACCGGGCCGCGGTGGCCGCCCTGCTGGGGCGGGAACCAGAAGGGGAGTTCACCGTGGTGGTGCGGCACGTCGACGGCAGCCCCGTCGTGATCCGCAACGCCCCCCTGCTCCCCTCGGGTCGGCCCATGCCCACCCGCTACTGGCTGGTCGGGGAGCCGGAGCGGACCTGGGTGGGGCGCCTGGAGAGCGCCGGTGGGGTCGACCGGGCCGAGGCCGAGGTGGATGCCGCGGCCCTCGACGCCGCCCACCGCCGCCACGCGGCCGAGCGCGACGCCGCCCTCCCCACCGGGCACGCCGGGCCCCGTCCGGCTGGTGGTGTGGGTGGCACCCGGCGGGGCGTCAAGTGCCTCCACGCCCACTACGGCTGGTGGCTGGCCGGGGGCGACGACCCGGTCGGCGCCTGGGTCGCCGACCACCTCGACGAGGTCGGCGGTGGCGCCCCTGGCCGGGGCGGGCCGTCCGTCGCCCTCGACCACCACCCGCAGGAGATGTCGTGACTCCTCGACCCTCCCCTCACCTCTCTCGCAACTTTGGACGGAGTTCGTTCCTGACGAGGGAACTCCGTCCAAAGTTCGCTGGGTCGATGGGGGGGAAGGAGCACCCGTGACCGACGCCCCCGTGGCCGCCATCGATTGCGGCACCAACTCCACCCGCCTCCTCGTGGCTGCGCCCGACGGCGAGGGCGGCCTCGTCACCCTCACCCGCCTCATGCGCATCACCCGGCTGGGCCAGGGCGTCGACCGCTCCAAGGCCCTCGCCCCCGAGGCCATGGCCCGGGTGCAGGCCGTGCTGGAGGAGTACCGGGCGGTGATGGACGACCACGGCGTGCCCGCCGGACGGGTGCGGGTGGCGGCCACCTCGGCCGCCCGCGATGCCGCCAACCGGGAGCAGTGGTTCGACCAGGTGGAGGCCACCGTCGGCGTGCGGCCGGAGCTGCTCACCGGTACCGAGGAGGCGGAGCTGTCGTTCCGGGGGGCGACGGCGGGCCTCGACCCGGCCCGGGGCCCCTTCCTCGTCTTCGACCTGGGCGGTGGGTCGACGGAGGTGGCGTGGGGGACGGAGCGGGTCGAGGCGTCGCTGTCCCTAGAGATCGGCTGCGTCCGCCTCACCGAGCGCTTCATCGAGAGCGACCCGCCCCGCCCCGAGGAGCTGACGGGGGCCATCACCTACGCGGCGTCGTGGCTGGACGACGTGCTGCGGGGCATGCCCGGGGCGGCGGCGGCTCCGACGGTGATCGGCCTCGCCGGCACGGTGAGCGCCGTGGCTGCGGTGGAGATCGGTCTGCCCGCCTACGACCGCGACCAGATCCACCACTTCGTCCTCACCAAGGAGGCGGCGGAGGACGTGTTCCGCACCCTGGCCACCGAGTCCCGGGCCGACCGGTTGCACAACCCGGGCCTGGAGGAGGCGCGGGCCGACGTCATCGTGGGCGGCTGCTGCGCCCTGGTGGCCGTCTATCGCACCCTGGGCCTGGACGAGATCCTCGTCTCCGAGTCCGACATCCTCGACGGGCTGGCCCTGTCACTCCTGGAGTGAGAGGCGGGCCGCCGCCCAGGCCCGGTAGCCGCCGTCGAGGTCGGTGGCCCGATGGAGGCCGAGCTGGCGCAGGGTGGCGGCGGCGAGGGACGAGGCGTAGCCCTCGTTGCACACGAGCACCACGACCCGCTCGGGGTCGTCGGCCTCGAGGATGCGGTGCTCGCCCTCGGGGTCGAGGCGCCACTCCAGGACGTTGCGGTCGACGACCACAGCGCCGGGCAGCGCGCCCTCGTCCCGGCGGTTGGCCTCGGGGCGGATGTCGACCACGAGGGCACCGGCGACCACGAGGGCGGCGAGGTCGCCCGGTCCGGGCCGGGGGGCGATGGCGGCCCGGGCCTCGGCGAGGAACTGGTTGAGGCGGCGATGGGCACCGGACGGCACGGGCCGCACGGTATCCGCAGGTGGGGAGGGGTGCTCTGTCGTGCGTGACGTCTCGGATCGTGCGAAGGTTGAGGACGATGCGGCGCGACCGGACAACCGAGCGAGCTCGGCCCCGGCCCGGCCCAGCTCCTGGTCCCGGCAACGGAGCCGACGGCCCCCGTCCCGCCGCCCTGTTCGGCCACCGGGTGATGCTGCGGCCCCTGGTCCTCTCCGACTTCGAGGCCTGGCGCGAGGTGCGCCACCGCTGCCGGGACTGGCTGCTCCACTGGGAGCCCGCCCGCCAGGCCGGGGCGCCCGACCCCACCGTCGACCGCGACGCCTTCGGGGTGCGCTGCGCCGCCCGTCAGCGGGAGCGGGCCCTGGGCACGGGCCACGGCTTCGGCATCTTCCACGAGGGCCGCTTCTGCGGGGAGATCAACCTCAACAGCGTGCAGCGGGGCCCGTTCCAGAACGCCTACGTCGGCTACTGGATCGACGAGGCCCTCGCCGGGCGGGGCCTCATGCCTGAGGCCGTCGTGGTGCTGGCCCGCTTCGCCTTCGAGGAGCTCGGCCTGCACCGCCTCCAGGTCGCCATCATCCCCCGCAACGCCGCCAGCCGGCGGGTGCCCGAGAAGCTGGGCCTCCGGGAGGAGGGCACCGCCCTCCGCTACCTGGAGATCAACGGGGTGTGGGAGGACCACGTCCGCTACGCCATCACCGTCGAGGAGTGGGACGATCGGCGCGAGGAGCTGGAGCTGGCCTGGCTCACCCCCCGCTGAGCGGGGACGTCAGCCCGGGTCGGCGTCTCGCACGACGGCGGGGGAGTGGCGGAAGAACTGCTCCACGTCCTCCTCGTAGTGGTACTCGTCGTCCCGGTTGCCGATCGTCTGGCTGAGCCGCACGGCCTGGACGAAGGCCTCGACGGCCCCGGCCGACGTGTGCCGGTAGGTGAAGCCCGCCTCCTTGAAGCGCCGGTTGTCGATGCCCCGGCCGTAGCGGAGGAGGTCGAGCAGCTCGGGCGGGATGTCGACGCCGATGCGGCGCAGAGGCGCAGCGGCCAGGTTGGTCCCCACGAAGGGGAGGGGGACGGTGGGCTTCCCGCAGATGCGGGCCACCTCGCTCCACGGCAGCAGCCCGTCGCCGGCCACGTTGTAGATGCCGGAGCGCCCCTCGCCCATGGCGAAGAGGAGGGAGCGGACGACGTCGTCCTCGTGGACGAGCTGGAGGCTGGGGTCGAAGCCGAAGACGGACGGCACGGCCGGCAGGCGCAGGGCCTTGCTGAACGGGGTGGACAGCCGGGGGCCCAGCACGTTGGAGAAGCGCAGCATGGTGACCTCGACGTGGGGGTTGTCCACGGCGAAGTCCCGGACGTAGCCGTCGACCTCCAGGAGGCTGCGCTCGATGCGGGTGCGGGGGGTGGTCTTCCGCTTGGTGGTCTCGGTGAACCAGCGCGGGTCGCGGGGGGTGGCCCCGTAGACGAGGGCCGACGACTTCACCACCACGTTGCGCACCGTGCTCCCCGCCGCCGACGCCGCGGCGAACAGGTTCATGGTGCCGATCACATTGGTCTCGTGGAGCTGCCGGCCCGACATCTGGGTGCTGTCCACCACCAGGAACGTGTGGGCGATGGTGTCGACCTTGGTGGCCTTCACGATGCGGGACAGGATCGAGTAGTTCTCGTCGGAGCGGACGTACTCGGTGCGCTCCAGGTGGACCTTGGGCTCCTCGGTGTCGAGCCCGATGACGACGTCGACGTCGGGATCCTGCTCCAGGGCTCTGGCCAGGCGGCCGCCCCAGAACGTGCCCAGGCCGGTGACGAGGACGCGGCGTCCCACTAGCCGAACCAGACCGAGCGGCGCTGTTGGAGCATGTCGTAGAGGGCGGCCTGGATGCTCTGCCTGATGTCCTCGGCTGCGTCCATGATCTTGCTGCGGGAGTAGCGGGGCTGGTCGGGCTCCACGTCGAAGGTGACGGGTTCCAGCACCCGGAGCTTGAACTTGGCCGGGAAGTAGGCCACGGCGCCCAGCGGGCCGAGGGCCAGCATGTTGGCGGTGACGGGGAAGTAGGGCAGGCCCAGGGCCTTGGCCACCGCCGGCAGGCGGGTGAGGGTGGGCATCGACTCCTCGGCCCCGACCACGGCGATGGGGACGATGGGCACGCCGGCCCGCATGGCGATCTCCACGAAGCCGCCTCGTCCGAAGCGGCGCAGGCGGTAGCGCTCCTGGTAGGTCTTGGCGGGGCCCTTGGTGCCTTCGGGGAAGACGAGGGCGAGCTGCCCCTGCTCCCGCATGATGCGGTAGGCGTTGTCGGGCTGGGCCACCACTCCGCCGTTGCGGGCCCAGAGGGTGCCGACGACGGGGACGGACTTGAAGAAGTGGTCGGCCAGGCCGTACACGGGCCGGCCCATCTCCGTCTCGATGCCGTGCATGATCACCGGGGCGTCGGACGGGAGGGCGGCGGCGTGGTTGGCCACCAGGAGGGCGCCGCCTTCGGCGGGGATGCGGTCCATGTGCTCCCACTCGACCCGGAACCACTTGTCGTAGATGGGGGCGTAGAGGCGGCGGGTGAGCTCCCGCATGTGCTCGCTGCGGCCCCACTCGTCGACGTCGCTCTGGCGGGGGTCGGGGAGGGGCTCGGGCTCCTCGGCGACCTTGGGGAGGGAGAGGGGCACCAGGGCGGTGGAGCGCTCCTGGGTGGGCCGGGTCATGAACCGATGGTACTGGGCCGGTCCCGGCGCCTCACCCGGTCGCTCCGACGGGTTCGTCCATCGAAAGGTCAATTTGCCACCGTATGGGTGGAGGACCGACCTTTCGATGCGGTGGGCGGGCGTCTACCAGTCGTCGGGGCTGGTGGCGCCGCCGTCGGGGTCGTCCAGGTGGGCCCGGCCGGCGTCGCACCCGTCGAGGAGGGGACACCAGCGGCAGCCGCCGGACGGGCGCCGCACCGGCTCGTCCTCGCCGTAGCGGATGCCGACGATGCGCTCGATGCCGTCGACGGTGCGGGCCACGGCGGTGGCGAGCAGGTTCTCGGTCACGGCCTCGACGTGGAGCTCGCTCGACTCCAGGTAGGACGTGGCGACGGCCCGGGGTGGCGTGCCGATGCGGAGGGTCTCGACCAGGGCGTAGAAGCGCAGGTCGTCGCGGTGGTGGAGGTTGAAGCGCCCGGTCTTGAGGTCGACGATGACCTTGCGGGCGGTGAGGCCCTCGGGCTTCCCCAGAGAGAGGTCGACCTTCCCGCCCAGGACGATCCGCCCGCCCAACAGGGGCTGGCGGACCGAGGCCTCGGTCACCGGCAGCCACTTGGTGGAGAGGGGCGGCCAGATCTCCTGGAAGGCGGCGACCTTGGCGATGGCGATGGCCCGGACCTCGGCCCGATCGTCCTCGTCGCAGCGCTCCAGCCAGTCGCCCATCCACCGCTCGGAGCCCGAGAGGCTGACCAGGGCCCGGTCGACGAGATCGCCGGGGGTGCTCGGGCGTCGCCGGTTGAGGCTCAGCTCGATGGCCTTGTGGGCGACGGACCCGATGACGACGGGGACGGACGGCTCGAAGGGGGCCTCGTCCTCGGCCTGCCAGCGGGCTTCGCAGCCGTGGACGCCGGCCAGGGCCCGCTTGTTGACGAACAGGGTGGTGCCGTCGGGGATGGCGGTGGCCGGGCCGGCCAGCTCCTCCTCGAGGAGGGCCCGGAGGCGATCTCGCAGGTCGGCGGGGAAGGTGGGCCGGTCGGCGGGACCGGCGGCGAGCCGGGCCAGGGTGTCGTGCTGAGCCGGGGTGAGTTGCGGCCCGGCCGGCGGCATGCCCTCGCCGGCGTCGGGGGCGTCGGGACGGGCCACGTCCGGAGGCTACGTGCCGAGGGGCCTTGATCGGCTCACTGTCGCGGGGGGTGCTCATACTGCGGGACATGGATGCCAGCGCTGTGCACTTCTCCACCGCAGCCCGGTTGATCGGTGATGCCGCCCGGGCCCGGGGGCTGACGGTGCCGGCCTTCCGTTGCCCGCCCCGCCTGCCCGGGGCGGCTCGCACGGTGCGGCGGTGGACCGGCGGGGGGGCGACGGTGTCGGTCGAGGTGCGGGGCCGCCCCCACGAGGCCGTGGTGGCCGACATGGTGGAGGGGGTGGTGGTCGTCAACGGGGTGGAGGGGGCGGCGGCGACCCGGTTGCGCACCGCCCTGTGGCAGTCGGTCCTCGACGGCACCACCGAGGAGGCCGCCGCGGCGTGATCAGCCCGCCGTCACGACACCCACTGGCGGGCCATGCCCGTGGGTTCGGGCCGGTAGCCCATGCGCTCGAAGTGCCCCTCGTGGTAGGCGGTGGCGAAGCTGTGGGGCTCGGGCGTCCAGGCCAGGCCCTCGGCCTCGCCTTCTTCGCAGCCCGGTGACGGGGCGGCGATTTCCACGTCGAGGTCGAGGTCCAGTTCGGTGGTCGGCGTCTCCACCAGGCTGATGCCCAGGTTCTCGGCGTTGCGGTCCCGCATGGTGAGGAACCAATCGTCGCCGTCCTTCCCCGGGCCCTCGGCCGGGGCCCCGAGGAAGCGCCACTCCAGGAAGCGCAGCACCGAGGTGTGGTCGTAGGTGCGACCGTCGACCGACCCGGGCCGGGCGTAGGGCGAGGCCAGCACGGAGGGCACCCGGAAGCCGGCCTGGCCGAAGTTGGTGGCGTCGTCGGTGCTGGCCCGGTCGTCGGGGAGGACGGGCGGGGCCACGTGGTCGAAGAAGCCGCCCCACTCGTCGTAGGTGAGCACGAACAGGCCCGACTCCCAGTGGGGGGAGCGGGCGAAGGCGGCGAACACGTCGCGGACGAAGGCCTCGCCGGCCCGGATGTCGCCGTGGGGGTGGTTGTCGGTGCGGGTGTCGTCGAGGAAGCCGGGGTCGACGAAGGTCACGGCGGGCAGGGTGCCCTCTTCGCAGCGGGAGAAGTAGTCGTCGACCGGCTTGGTGATGCCGCCCAGGCGGGAGCCCCAGAGGGCTGTCACCGGGAGGTCGGTGTAGTAGTAGCCGGTCTCCACGCCGGCCTTGGCCAGGCGGTCCCAGATGGTGTCCCAGGTGAAGCCGTCGGGGCTGGTGGGGAAGTCGTTGCTCATGTTGCCGCCCGACTGGGCGGAGAAGAGGTACTCGCGGTTGGGGTAGGTCGGGCCGAGGATGGATGCGTGCCAGCGGTCGCAGGTGGTGAAGCGGCGGGCCAGGCGGCTGGTGAAGGGCAGGTCGTCGCCCAGGTAGTAGCCGAGGGCGAAGATGTCGTTGCGGCTGCCCTCGGAGAGGAAGCCCTCGTCTCGCTGGGCCCGTCCCGACACCCAGCCGTGGCCCGGGTCGGGATGACCGCAGCCCCGCCAGGGGTTGCCGCCGGCCAGCACGTCGAGCATGTGCCCGGTCGCCATGTCTTTACCGGTGGGGTCGGGGAACGACTGCTGGAGCTGGGCTGTCACCCCGAAGTCGGCGCCGTAGGCGCTCTTGCCCGCATCCAGCCAGGCCTCGTCGGTGGACAGCCAGCCCAGCCAGTGGTCGAAGGAGCGGTTCTCCATCATCACGACCACGACGTGGTCGATGGGGGAGCTGGACGCCGGGCTGTCGAGGATCGATCCGGCCGGCGCCGTCGCCCTCCCCGGCCCGGTGGTGGTCGACCGGCGAGGCGCGCCCGACCCGTCGTCGCCGTCGTCGGAGCAGGCGCCGAGGAGGCCGCTGGCCATGACGGCACCTCCGGTGAGACCGGCCCGGTAGAGGAACGTCCGTCGGTCCATGTGTCGACCCCCTGTCGTGGAACCAGGCGGAACCTACCGCCCTCCTCGGCGGTGTGGGCGGCGCACCACCAGGGGTTCACCGTCCGTCGGCTGTCGATTCGCTGTCGATTCGACGGCGGACGGCTCACTCCCGCGTCCATGCGCGTCCTCGCTGCTCGGGCGCCGATTCGCTGTCGATTCGACGGCCGATGGACCAGGCCTGGCGACGTCCACGGGAACCCCGCCACGTCGGCGAGCGATTCGCTGTCGATTCGACGGCCGACGAAAGCGCAGGTCATCCCCTTGCCGGGACGACGAGCGGCGGCTCCCTCCCCTCTGCTTGACCAAGCGGTCAAGCAGAGGGGCCCTGGCCGTCGTAGGCTGCGGGACGCAGCCGGACCGGAGGTCGGACAGATGCTGGACGTGGTGATCAGGGGCGGCACGGTGGTCGACGGCACGGGGGCGCCGGGCGCCGCCGGCGACGTCGGGGTGCGTGACGGCAAGATCGTGGCTGTCGGTGAGGTCGACGAGCCGGCCCGGCGGGAGGTCGACGCCGACGGGTGTCTCGTCACCCCCGGGTGGGTCGACGTCCACACCCACTACGACGGCCAGGCCACGTGGGACGACGCCTTCGAGCCGTCGGCGACCAACGGTGTCACCTCGGTCGTGATGGGCAACTGCGGCGTGGGGTTCGCCCCCGTGCGGCCCGCCGACGTCGAGGACCTCATCGACCTGATGGAGGGCGTGGAGGACATCCCGGGCACGGCCCTGCACGCCGGCATGCCATGGGGTGCATGGGAGTCCTTCTCGGACTACCTCGACCTGCTGGGCGAGCGGACCTACGCCCTCGACGTGGGCACCCAGCTCGCCCACGG
>CAZXRA010000190.1:0-30301 GCA_964643485.1 uncultured Iamiaceae bacterium
ACCCGGCTGTCATGGCATCTATCTCGTCGGCATATCGATCGGCGTCGAGGCATTCCCGACGGGTGGCGGTGGCGAAGACCCTTATCCACTCCGCAGCTGCCGCCGACCGATCCGGGCTGTCAGCGGGGGAGAGGTGGCGGAAGTGGGTGAGGCCCCCGACGTAGGTCTCCGACCACATCGCCAGCACCAGGCTGATCGGCGGCACGAACCGGGGAGCCAGGCCCCGACGGCGCAGCACGACGTGGACCAGGGCGCGGCCGGTGCGCCCGTTGCCGTCGGCGAAGGGGTGGATCGTCTCGAACTGGGCGTGGGCCAGCGCCGCCTGCACCAACGGCGAGTGGTCGTCGCCACCCACGTAGGCCATCAGGTCGTCCAGCAGATCGGTCACCTGCTCGGGGGGCGGAGGGACGAAGGCAGCCCGGCACGGGTTGTAGGAGCTGCCCCCGATCCAGTTCTGCTCGACCCGAACCTGGCCCCCCACCTCGGGTGTCGGCGAGCGGCTCATGAGGGTGCGGTGGACATCGAGGAGATCGTCGAGGCCGAACGGGTCCGCCGTGACGGCCAGCTCGACCGCAGCGTCCATCGCCGTGATGTTGCCGAGCACCTCGACGGCCACCTGGTCGCCAGCGCCGTCCCCCCGGGCCACGGCCACCTCGGCCCGGACGAGCCGCCGGGGCGCAGCGGCCAGGCCCTCGATCCTCGACGAGCCGACCGCCTCGGCCCGCAGAAGGAAGCGAGCCAGGCCCGCGCTGCTCTCGTGCGCCGTCCCTGCCTCGTCCAGCCGACGCACGGCCGCCTCGGCATCGGCGATGTCGGCCGCGATGTCGGCTGGGATGGCCAGCTTCCAGCCGGCCAGCGGATCCGGCACGTAGGCGTCGTAGTCGTACCCCTGACGGTCGCGGCGGCTCATCCCCTCGAAGCGAGCGCTCCAACGTCGATGGACGAGCGCAGCCACCGGTCCTCCTCGGTGTCGGTTGCGGCACACCGTCACACGGAACGCCGAGAAGGTCACGGTTCGACCCTCGGAGGGTGTGTCGAAGATCTTCCCAACGGTCGTTGACATCAGCTGTCCCGCGTGGGACCGTCGGATCCTCAACCCAATGCAGTGGCCCCGGCGGTGCGGACACACCCCGGGGCCCGGCCAGCACAACCCCTGAAGGAGATGCTGACATGCCTGACGATATCCACCCCTGCTCTCGCGCCTTTCCGGACGCTGCCCCTGATCCGGCCGGCTACCCGCTCCGGGTGGAGGTCGAGCCCGACACCGGGCGGCTGATCCTCACCCCGGACGAGGCCATCCGCCTCGTGCTCGCCCTCAAGCACCTGGCGTCGTTCGTCCATTGGGCCCGCTGCGCCCGGTTCTACGACGAGGCCATCGCCGACGAGGCCGAGTGGCTGGCTGAGACCCTCGGCGACCGGGCCCGCACCGGCTCCTGACGGCCGCCCGGACCCGCGCCGTCGCTCACTCGTCGGCGGGCAGCAACCGAAAGTGGCCACCGGTCAATGGGGTCATGGCCCGGAAGCAGCGATCGTCCAGGGTGAGGATGGTGCGGGTCCGGTAGCGGGCGCACAGCACGACGAGCGAGGCATCAGCCAGGCCCACGCGCAGATCGCGGTAGCGGGCCACGACATCCACCGCTCGCGCCACCTCGGTGTCGTTGAGGCACTCGGCCTGATACGCCCCCCGCACGACATCGGCGAGGAACTCCAGCTCCGCTGCGACTCCGTCTTTGGTCATGAGCATGTAGTCCACCTCAGCTAGCACGACTTGGGTGGTGACCAGGGGGCCTGAGGAATCACGGATGCAGCGCACGACATCGGCATGACGTGGGTGCTTCTCGTTCGTTGCCGCCAGGAATGCCCCGGCATCGATGACCAGCGGCGTCACGAGACCCCGCGGTGCCGGGCCAGTTCGTCGGCATCCCATCGTCCGTCGCCCTCGACGTCCCAGGAAGCACTGCCGAGGGATAGGGGACGAGGTCGTTCCTCTTCGTCGCCGGCCAGGGCGCGGATGCCCTGGCGCAGGAGCTCGGACTGGCTCTTGCCCGTCGTCTCCTGGAGCCGCCGCAGACGGGACAGATCCTCGTCATCGAGGTACACCGAGGTCTTGTTCACCCTACGTAGGGTACTCAGATGGCCGCAGCAGGCAAGGGGCACGAAGAAAATGGGTGTGGCCGTCCTCGCCAGGCCGGGCAATATCTTCCCCGAGCCCCTTGCGTTGACGAACACCCGTTCGCTACCGTGAGGGCCGGTCGGGGGAGCCCGGGCCCGGACCATCCGAGCCGGGACCCGCTGTGCTCCACGGCCCATCGCCGGCCGGGGGCGCGCTGTTGTGGCGGCAGCGCGCCCCCGGACGTCTGCACCCTCGCCCCCGCGACGCACTGACGAGCGGGGAGCGAGCGCAGGCACCGCCCGCCCGAGGCGGGCGCGGCCGGCGCGTCCAAACGCATTGCGGGCCGTGACGACCCACTGGCTCCGTCCCGGGCATGCCACGCTGGACGCGCATCACCACACAGGGGAGAGCCGTGACCGTCATCGACACCGTGCAGGCCGCCGAGGACGCCGAGCTGCACCCGTGGAACCAGGGCATCGCCCCGGCGGCGACCCGCACCGGGGAGTTCCGACGCCTCACCCCCGAGCAGGTGGCCCAGTACGAGGCCGACGGCTACGTCCTCGTCACCGACGCCTTCGACCCCGAGCGCCTGGCCCGGGTCCAGGCCGCCATCGACCCCTACGAGCGCCGCATCAACGACCTGCTCCGCATGGTCGAGGGCGGGCGCATCGAGGTGGCGGCGGCCGACGCCCTCACCGTCACCCTCCACCTCGCCACCCTCGACCAGGCCTGCCGCGACCTGGCCTACGACGAGGTGATGGCCGACATCGCCCACGACCTCGTCGGCTCCGACGTCCGCCTCTACTGGGACCAGGCCGTCTACAAGCTCCCCCACAACCACGACGTCGTCCCCTGGCACCAGGACAACGGCTACGCCTACGTCGAGCCCCAGGACTACCTCACCTGCTGGGTCCCCCTCGTCGACGCCACCCTCGACAACGGCTGCGTCTGGGTCGTCCCCGGCGCCCATCGGCGCGGCACCCTCACCCACTGGAAGACCGAGCTGGGCTGGCACTGCCTCCCCGAGAGCACCGACGGCGCCGTCCCCGTCGAGGCCCCGGCCGGCTCCATCGTCGTCTTCTCCTCCCTCACCCCCCACCGCACCGGGCCCAACCGCACCGACGGCGTCCGCAGCGCCTACATCCTCCAATACGCCCCCGACGGGGCCGAGGTGCTCGAGGGCGACCCGGCGGCGCCGCCTGTCCGCCGCACCCCCTGCGCCGACCCCAGCCGCCAGCCCCCCCTCCTGGTCGGCGGCGCCCACACGCCCCCGCCTCCGCTCGCCACCGACTGAGATCGGACCGACCACTCAAGGTGGTCCTGCCCGGGCCGATGGCGCCGGGTGAAGTTGCGTGCCCGCCGCAGCACGGCCCCGCCAGTCGTCGCCCCGGACGTCACCGTGCGCCGCCTCCGCCCCGGCGACGAGGACATCCTCACCCACCTCGCCCGCAACAACGACCTCTTCGGCCCCCCGCAGCAGCGCGACGAGCTGGAGCCCCTGACCCCCGCCGACGCCTTCGCCTTCCTCCGCGACGACCGCACCGCCACCTTCGTCGCCTTCACCGATGACGACGACGACCCCGTCGGCTTCGTCTACGCCTGCGAGCTCTACCGGCGCCACACCGCCCTCCGCCACCTCTGCATCTACGAGATCGGCGTCTCCGAACGGCACCGCAGCCAAGGCGTCGGCCCCGCCCTCATGGACGCCCTCGCCGACCACGCCCGGGCCCAGGGCATCGAACGGGGCTTCGTCGTCACCCAGGCCTCCAACACCGCAGCCATGGCCCTCTACGAAGCAGCCGGCGGCGAGCGCACCACCACCGACGAGGTCGTCCTCACCTTCACCTGGACCTGACCCGGTCATCTCCGACCGAGGTACCCCCCGGCGGGGTACCGTGCGGCCTCGACGCGGGAGGTCGCGGGCGCGATGGGTTTCCTGAAGAACGTGGCGGCGGCGTTCAAGCCGTCGCACATCAAGCAGGGCCTCGACGCAGCCCGCAACCCGATGGACCAGGCGGCCATCGAGGCCAGCCTGGCCGCCCTCACCCCCGAGCAGCGGGCCGCCTACGACGCCAACATGGCCCGCATCGCCGAGGCCCAGGCCGAGGCCAACGTCTCGTACCAGGCGGCCCGAGAGATCGAGGACCAGCACCGCGTCCTGCGCGGCCCCGCCGGGAAGCACGTCTACGGCGCCGGCATGGCCGACCTGCCCACCCCCGACGATCTCCAGCGCACCGCCATGGAGCAGGGCAGCTGGGCCATGGTCCAGCAGGTCCGAGAATCCCACAAGGGTGAGCTCCGCAACGCCGTGCGTCAGAGCTTCAACCGAGCGGCTGGGAGACTTCGTCGTCTTCGTCGCCATCGCCGGGCTGCTCGTCGGCATCTTCGTCACCATCTGGGGCGCCCGGGCCCGCCATCGCCGCTGGTGACGCTCCCACCCGCCCGGCGCCGACGCTGGGTACGGTGTCGGCCGTGACCTACCCCCAGAGCGACCCCTACGGCGGAGCCCCTCAGGGCGGGTGGGGCGTCCCCCCCGGGTACCCGTATGGCTACTCCGTCGACCACCCCCAGGGCACCACGGTGCTGGTCCTCGGCATCCTCAGCATCGTCATGTGCCAGATCTGCGGGCCCTTCGCCTGGTCGATGGGCAAGAAGGCCCTGGCCGAGATCGACGCCCAACCCGGCCGTTACAGCAACCGGGGCCTCGTCCAGGCCGGCTACATCTGCGGCATCGTCGGCAGCGTGCTACTCGGCCTCTACGTCCTCGGCGGCCTCGTCTACCTGATCGCCATCGTCGCCTTCGTCGGCGCCTCGGCCTGACCGTCCCCCCGCTTCGGCCCTCAGCGCCGGGGCCGCAGCAGCACCTCTTGGCTGACCGTCGCCACGTGGGCCCCGTCAGCGGCGAAGACGTGGCCCACGGACAGGCCCCGGGACGAGATCAGCCCGTGGCACCGGAAGTCGTGCAGCAGCCACTCGTCGGCCCGCACCGGCCGGTGGAACCAGATGGCGTGATCGAGGCTGAAGGCCACCATGCTGTCGTAGCCCTCGCCCGACCACCGCGGGTCGAGCACCACGGCAGCGTCGGTCGGCATGTCGTCGGACATGTAGGCCAGGGCGGCGGCGTGCAGCATCGGGGTGTCGTCGTCGCCCCCCAGCGGGTGGGACAGGCGCAGCCACGCCGACGCCGTGCCCGGCCGGTTGGCCGTGTCCAGGATCGTCCGGTCGTAGAACGGGCTCCACGACTCGCCCTCCACCGCGTCCGGTGACGGGACCTCGGGCAGCTCCGCCGTCTGCACCTCGGGGGCGTCCTCGTCCACCTGGAACGACGCCGACAGCGACAGGATCGCCCCCACCGCCTGGCGGGCCTCCACCGTGCGGGTCGTGAACGACCGGCCGTTGCGGGTGCGGGCCACCTCGTAGCGCACCGGCTCGGCGTGGTCGCCCCGACGGATGAAGTAGGCGTGCAGCGAGTGCACCCGGAACTGGGGCTCCACCGTGGCCGCCGCCGCGTGCAGGGCCTGGGCCACGATCTGCCCCCCGTACAGGCCGCCCCACGGGTAACGAGGACCGCCGCCCACGAACGTGTCGGGGCCGTGGGGCTCCAGGGCCATCATGGCCGTGAACGAGGAGGTCGAGTCGGGGGAAGGCACGACCGGCGACGTTACCGGCGGCCCCCGCGCCCCCGGCAGCCCGGGTTCAGCTCAGGTGGGGGGCGCGGAGATGACCGAGGGCGACCGCCGCCGCCGTGGCCACGTTCAGGGAGTCGACCCCGGAGGCCATGGCGATGCGGACCGGCTCCAGGCCCGGCGTGGCCAAAGTCGCCGCCGCCAGGCCCGGCCCCTCGGCGCCGACCAGCACCACCACCCTCTCATCGGGGCCGGGGTGGGGGATCGTGTGGACCAGCGTGGGCGCCCCGGGGGTGAGGGCCAGCACCCGCCAGCCCTCGTCGGCCAGGCCCACCAGCTCGCGGGGCCACGCTGCCGCCCGGGCGTGGGGAACGCCCAGGACATGACCCATCGACACCCGCACGCTGCGCCGGTACCACGGGTCGGCACAGGTCGGATCGAGGAGCACGGCGTCGACACCGAAGGCAGCGGCGTTGCGGAACAGGACGCCCAGGTTCTCGTGGTCGTTCACCCCTTCCACGGCCAGCACGGTGCGGGCGCCGGCCAGGAGCGCGGCCGGGTCGGCGGGGGCCGGTCGGGCGACGGCCGCCACCACGCCCCGGTGCAGGGCGAAGCCGGCCGTGACCTCCAGTACCTCGGCCGACGCCGTGTAGACGGCGGCCCCCGCCGCGGCCAGGGCGGCGGCCACCGGGGCCATGCGCTCCAGGCGGTGCTCCCCGACCAGCAGCGACCGGGTGGCCGTGGCGTGGGGCGAGGCGGCCAGGGCTTCCACCGCCAGCGGGCTCTCCACGATGAACACGCCCCGCTCGGCCTCGTAGCGCTTGCGCAGGGCCGGGTCGGTGAGGGCCCGGTAGTCGGCCAGACGGGGATCGTCGGGGTCATCGATGCGGGTCACGCGACTGCCGGGGGGGCGATCGTCGGGGCCGTCGATGCGGATCACGTCTGACCCTCGTCCGCTGCCACGTCGGGTGCCGTCACCCGTCCAGGTTGCCGCCGCCGCCCTCTCCCCACCGAACTTTGGACGGAGTTCGCTTCCCACGCACGAACTCCGTCCAAAGTTGGAGGGGCGGGGGCGGGGCGACGTGCCGACACTGACCGGGTGGCGCACTCGACAGGCGGGCCGCTGTCCCGCCTACGGTCGGGCCATGCGGTTCGCACCTGACCGGCCCCTCGGCCTCGCCCCGGCGACCATCTCCGACTACCGGGAGCTGGCCCGGCGACGCCTGCCCCGCCAGCTCTTCGACTACATCGACGGCGGCGCCTACGACGAGGCCACCATGGCCGCCAACGTCGCCGACCTGGCCGGGGTGCGCCTGCGCCAGCGGGTGCTGCGCGACGTCACCGAGCGGCACCAGGCCACCGAGGTGCTGGGCCAGCCCCTCGCCCTCCCCGTGATCCTCGGGCCCGTCGGCCTGGCCGGCATGTTCGCCCCCCGGGCCGAGGTGCAGGCGGCCCGAGCGGCGGAGGCGGCCGGCGTGCCCTTCGTCGAGTCGACCGTCTCCATCTGCTCGGTGGAGGAGGTGGCCGGGGCGACCACTCGGCCACCGTGGTTCCAGCTCTACGTCATGCGCGACCGGGGCTATGCCGAGGGCCTGATGGCCCGGGCCGCGGCGGTCGGCAGCCCCGTGCTGGTGCTCACCGTCGACCTGGCCGTCGTCGGGGCCCGCCACCGCGACACCCGCAACGCCATGGTCGGCGACGTCACCACCTGGGCCAAGGTCCGCAGGGGCCTCGACCTCGTCTCCCATCCGGGGTGGGTGCGCAGCGTGGCCCTGGGCGGCAAGCCCCTCACCTTCGGCAACCTGGAGGACGCCGTCCCCGGCGCCCGCACCCCCGATGCCTTCCGCGGCTGGGTCGACTCGCAGTTCGACCCCTCCGTCACCTGGGACGACATCGCCTGGGTCCGCCAGCACTGGGACGGCAAGCTGCTGGTGAAGGGCGTGCTCGACCCCGAGGACGCCCGCCAGGCTGTGGATGCCGGCGTCGACGGGCTCGTCGTCTCCAACCACGGCGGCCGTCAGCTCGACGCCGTCGCCTCCGCGGCCCGGGCCCTGCCCGCCGTGGTCGAAGCGGTCGGCGACCAGGTTGAGATCCTGGCCGATGGCGGCATCCGCACCGGGCTCGACGTGGTGAAGCTCATGGCCCTGGGGGCCAAGGCCTGCCTCGTCGGGCGAGGCTGGGCCTGGGCCGTGGCCGGACGGGGCGAAGCCGGCGTGCGCCACGTCCTCGACGGGCTCCGCGCCGACATCGACGTGGCCCTCGGGCTCACCGGCACCACCGACGTGGCCCACCTCGACCGGTCGGTCCTCCTCGACGACTAGAAATCTGCAACAGATCGGGCGCCGGCGACGTCCTGGGGGCATGGTGACGGGCGAAGACACACGTGACGACATCTCGCTCGCGTGGCCCGCCGACCTCGTCGAGATCTACCGCTCCCGGCAGGTGGCCCTCCTGCGGTGCGCTTACCTGATCTGCGGATCCCGGGCCGCCGCCCCGGACATCGTCCAGGACGCGGTCGCGAGCGTCGCCCGGCGGTGGGACGGGGTGGAGAACGGCTCGGCCTACCTCTTCGCCGCCGTCGCCAACCGGGCCCGCGACCACCGGCGGCGCGCCGCCCGATCAGCCACCGAGGACTGGCAGGACGGCCCGGAGTCGCCACCGCCGGTGGAGGAGTGGATCGACCTGTGGGACGCCCTGGCCAAGCTGCCCGCCGACCACCGGGCCGCCGTCGTCCTCCGCTACCACGAGGGATGGAGCGACCAGGAGATCGCCGACGCCATGGGCCGCCGGTCGGCCACGATCCGCTCCTGGCGGCACCGGGCCCTCACCGCCCTGAGGAAGGAGCTGGGACCCCGATGAACCCCGACCGCACCGAGACGCTGCTCACCGAGGGACTGGCCCGGATCGGCGAGGCCGCCTTCCCCGACGCCGGGCCCGTCGCCCCGGCGGGCGGGGTCGGAGACGGGCCGGGCCGCTCGGTCGCCGACGGGCCCGAGGTCCCGACCTACGGCGCCGACCCCTCCGGTGCCGCTCGCCGGCACCGGGGGCCTGTCGTCCTTGCGGCCGCCGCCTGCCTCGTCGTCCTCGCCGCCGCGGCCGTCGCCCTGGCCGGCGACGGTGGGTCACCCGATCGGGATCTGGCCGCCGATCGGACAGGTGAGGCCGAGGTGGGGGTCGTCCCCCTGACCGACGGCCCCTTCGTCTCGCGCCAGGGCCACGTCGCGGCCCGGGTCGGCGACGAGGTGATCATCTGGGGGGGACAGGACAACATCCAGTCCAGCTCGACCGCCGATACCGGCCCCCAGCGGGACGACGGGGCGGCCTACGACCTACACACCGGCACCTGGCGGGTGATCGCGGCGAGCCCTCTCTCGGCCCGGGAAGGGGCGCACTCGACGGTCTTCGCCGGGGAGATGTACGTCGTCGGCGGGATCCGGCGCGGGTCGCGCGGGCTGAAGGACGCCGCGGCCTACGACCCCTCGGCCGACCGCTGGCGCCGCCTCCCCGACGTCCCGGTGGAATGCCTGGTCGACCTGGCCCCGATCGCCTCCGGCGTCCTGGCCCTCGGTCAGTGCGCCAAGAACGACCCGGCGGAGGAGGACCCCCCGATAGAGGCCGTGGTCTACGACCCGGCCACCGATCGCTGGTCAACGGTCACGGCCCCTCCCGTGCAATGGCTCGGCCTGATGGTGGCGAACGACGGGCAGGTGGTGGTCGAGGACGGCGCTTCCCACCACCTGTTCGCCTACGACGCCGCTACGGGAGGGTGGAACGACCTCGGGGCCCCTCCCATCCGCGATTACATGGGCCAGGACGCCGTCGCCATCGCCGACGACGGGAGGGTCGTGGTCATCGTCTCTGTCCTCAAGCCCGACGGGAACTCGGACGGGAGGCGTCTGGTCGTCCGAGACCGTGAGGGCTGGGGCGAGCCTCGGGCCATCGACGCTCCTCCCCCGGAGATGTTCCCCTTCCCGAGCTCCATCGTGGTCGACGGTGACCGCCTCATCTGGACGGGTTGGGGGGGGGTGGCATGGTACGACCTCGGCGACGGCAGCACCGGCTACGACGACCTCCGCGACGAGGGCATCGGGCTGGCGGGCACCCCGGACATCTTCGCCGCCGACCCGGTGGGCGACGTCGTGCTCTGGGGGGGCGCCGATCCCCGTCGTGACGACCACGGCGAAGGCGCGGTGATCACCCTTCCCTGAATCCGCTCCCCTGGGGGGCGGACGGCCCATGCCGGGTTCACAGATCGTTCACAGATCGGTCCACCAGGCGACACACCGCTGCGGGACGGTGGGCCCGTGACCGACCTCTTCGAGGGCTACGACGACGCGGCCCGCCACGCCCACGACGAGATGTTCGACGGCGAGGGCAAGCCCCGCGACACGTACCAGGTCATCCACGACACCCTCCGGCCCCAGACCGCCGACGACCTCCACGGTCGCACCGACGCCCTCAACCGGGCCTACCGCGACCGGGGCGTCACCTTCGCCCTCTCCGGTGAGGAGCGGCCCTTCCCCCTCGACATCGTCCCCCGGGTCATCGGCCCCGACGACTGGGCCGTCCTCGAGGCCGGCATCGTCCAGCGGGTCACCGCCCTGGAGATGTTCCTCGCCGACATCTACGGCGAGGGCCAGGTGCTGGGGGATGGCATCGTCCCCCGGGCCCTCGTCCACTCCTCCCCCCACTTCCACCGCCAGGTGTTCGGTATCCGCCCGCCCGGCGGCGTGCACATCCACGTGGCCGGCATCGACGTCATCCGCGACCAGCACGGTGAGATGCGGGTGCTGGAGGACAACCTCCGCTCACCCTCCGGTGTCAGCTACGTGATGGAGAACCGGCGGGTGATGGCCCGGGTGTTCCCCGACCTGTTCCGGGCCCAGCCCGTCGCCCCCGTCGACGACTACCCCCGCCGTCTCCTCCACGCCCTCCGGGCCACCGCCCCCGCCGGCCGAAGCCCCCGCATCGTCGTGCTGACCCCCGGCGTCCACAACTCGGCCTACTTCGAGCACGCCCTCCTGGCCCGGCTCATGGGCGTCGACCTGGTGGAGGGGCGCGACCTCATCTGCCGCGACGACGTCGCCTACGTGCGCACCACCGCCGGCGAGGAGCGGGTCGACGTGATCTTCCGGCGCATCGACGACGACTTCCTCGACCCGGTGCAGTTCCGGCCCGACTCCATCCTCGGCGTCGCCGGTCTCGTCCACGCCGCCCGGGCCGGCAACGTCACCATCGCCAACGCCATCGGGAACGGCGTGGCCGACGACAAGCTCATGTACACCTACGTGCCCGACCTCATCGAGTACTACCTGGGCGAGCCGCCGATCCTCCGCAACGTCGACACCTACCGGCTCGGCCACCCCGACCACCGGGCCCACGTGCTCGCCCGGCTCGACGAGATGGTCGTCAAGCCCGTCGACGGCTCCGGCGGGTACGGCCTGGTCTTCGGCCCCACCGCCAGCGACGAGGAGCTGGCCGGCTGCCGGGCCGACATCGAGTCCGACCCTCGGGGCTGGATCGCCCAGCCCGTCGTCACCCTCTCCACTGCCCCCACCCTGGTTGGCGGCCGCCTCCGGCCCCGACACCTCGACCTCCGCCCCTTCGCCGTCAACGACGGGGAGAAGGTGTGGGTGCTGCCCGGCGGGCTCACCCGCGTCGCCCTCCCCGAGGGCAGCCTCGTCGTGAACTCCAGCCAGGGCGGCGGCTCCAAGGACACGTGGGTGTTGGAGTCGCCCCGCATCGCCCCCGAGCCCATCGACCTCGACGCCGAGGCCGGCGAGGTGCCCAAGGCCGAGGTGGCCTCCGTGCCCTTGCAGTTCGGCCCGGCTGACGACCACGAGCGCCAGCACCAGCAGCAGCTCCAACAGCAGCAGGCCGACCCGAGGGGCGTGCCGTGCTGAGCCGCATCGCCGAGTCGCTCTACTGGATGGGCCGCTACATCGAGCGCGCCGACGACACGGCCCGCCTCCTCGACGTCCACGTCCACCGCATGCTGGCCGACGCCGGGGACGAGACCGTCGGCGGCACCCTCCTCGCCGCCATGGGCCTGGACGGCAGTGCCGAGGTCACCGACGTCGACCTGTGGCGGGCCACCGAGCTGCTGGCCTACGACCCCGACAACCCCAGCTCGGTCGCCGGCTCCCTCCGCCTGGCCCGAGCCAACGCCCGCGGCCTCCGGGAGGCCCTCGCCACCGACGTGTGGGAGGCCCTCAACCGCACCCACCACGACCTCGACAACCAGATCCGGGCGGCCCGCGCCCTCGGCCCCTATCTGTTCTTCCGCTGGGTCCGGGAGCGGGTCGCCCTCATCGGCGGGCTCATCGACACCGTCGACCTCCACGACGACGGCTGGCGCTTCCTCACCGTGGGCCGTTCGCTGGAGCGGGTCGACATGACGGCCCGCCTCCTCGGCGCCGTCACCGACTCCGACGACCCCTCCCGCTGGTCGAGCGTCCTCGTCTCGTGTGGGGCCTACGACGCCTTCCTCCGCACCTACGGCGGCGACATCACCCGCACTCGGGCCCTCGCCCTCCTCCTCCAGGAAGCCGACCTACCCCGCTCCGTCGCCTTCGCCCTCGACCAGGCCGAGAGTGCCCTGAGAGAGATCGCCGCCTCCACCGGCGCCGCCGACGAGGCCGTGCGCACCATCGGCCGGGTGCGGGCCGAGCTGGCCTACACGGCCCCCGAGGATCTGGCCACGGGCATCGGTCGGGTGCTGGCCCACCTGCAGGACGCCTGCAGCCAAGCCGACGAGGACGTGCGGGCCCGTTACTTCCGCCGCGCCGACATGGTGGCGTGGGTGTCCGACCTGGAGGTGCCGGCCTCGTGACCATCCGCCTCGGCGTCGACCACACCACCGCGTATCGCTACGACGGCCCCGTCCGGTCCTCCTACAACGAGGCCCGCCTCGAGCCCCGCAGCGACCGGCGCCAGACCGTCCTCTCCTGGGGGCTCGACGTGGCCCCTGCTGCCCGGGTGGCCCACCACGTCGACTACTGGGGCACCGTTGTCCACCACTTCGACCTCCAGGTGCCCCACACCGAGCTCACCGTGGTGGCCAAGGCCGTCGTGGAGACGGGCGTAGCCCGCACCGGCCCCGGCGACGCCACCTGGGACGACCTGGCCGAACCGGAGGTCGTCGACCGCTTCCACGAACTGCTGGCCCCGACAACTGTCGTCGAGGCCGGCCCTGAGATCTCGGCGGTGGCGGCCGAGCTACGGTCCGCCTCTCCCACGCCGGCTGCCGCCGCCGAAGCTGCCGTCGGGTGGATCCACGACCAGCTCGAGTACGAGCGAGGCTTCACCGGGGTGGCCACCACCGCCACCGAGGTGTTCACCGCCGGGCGGGGCGTGTGCCAGGACTTCGCCCACGCCGCCCTCGCCCTGCTCCGGGCCATGGGCATCCCGTCGTGGTACGTGTCGGGCTACCTCCACCCCCACACCGAGCCGGAGGTGGGGGAGACGGTCGAGGGGGAGAGCCACGCCTGGGTGGCGGCGTGGACGGGCACCGTCTGGCCCCTCGACCCCACCAGCCTGGCCCCCGTCCACGAGCGCCACGTCCGGGTGGCGGCCGGCCGCGAGTACGGCGACGTCGCCCCCTTCCGAGGCATCTACGCCGGCGGCGGCGCGGGCCAGACCATGGACGTCAAGGTCGAGGTCACCCGCCAGGCGTGAGGCCTCCGACGGCGGACTGACATCGGCTGGCTCACGGGGGGTGCGGGACGCTTCGCGGTCTCAAACGACGACAGGTCATCACCGGCGGTCCGTTGACATGATCCAGCGGTACTCCCCTTGGCTGTCAGTGGCCGCGCTGGGCAAGACGCTCCGATCGTCGGCGCAAGTATCCGTCGAACTTCGGTGCCGTGTACTCGTATTGACCTTTCTGGATTCGATAGACGACTCCTTGGTCAGCCAGGCGGCCCATCAAGACATTGACGTTCCCAACCTTCTTCCCTGAGTTGTTGTGAATGTCTGCTGTCTTCAGAGGGGGATAAGGGCAAGCGCTGGTGCTCATGAGGAGGTCTTGTTCTGCTGGTGTCAGAGACTCGACGCGACCCTCGTAGAAGTCCGTGTCCAAGCGACGATAGATGTCGGCCTCGACGGCGGCGAGGAGCGGTAGGTCGAGCACGGGAATGTTGGCGTCCGTCGCGGCGTCCCAAAGCTCAGCTCCCCACAGCTGAACAAAGTACGGGTAGCCCTCGACGTCAGCAACGACGCGGTCGGCTAGTTCGGGGGTGGCTGTAACGCCTGTCCCGTCAAGGGGTCGCAGGAATGCCTCTCGTGCGGTTACTGGTTCGAGCCGGCCGATCTCCTCACCCCGAAACATGCGCTCGCTGTACGTCCGAGCCTTGAGCAAATTGCTGCGGAGGGTCGAATCGTTTGAGCAGCACCGTCTTGCCGACGCCGCGGAGGCCGGTGAGTCGTACGTTGGCCGGCAGTTCGGGTGCGCCGCGAAGGACCCGGCGGAACCGGGCTTGCTCCGCGTCACGGCCTGCGAGGAAGAGGGGCGTTGCTGCCGCGCCTGGGCGATAAGGGTTTCGCGGGGTGCTCGGCACGCCCCTCATTACACCCAGATCTTTAGGTTGCGTCAACCTAACAGTGAAATTGTAATCTGTGCGCGCCCGGGTGACAGCGGCGCCGAGGGTCTGACTAGCTCAGGCGCTCGAAGATCATGGCCATGCCCTGGCCGCCGCCGACGCACATCGTCTCCAGGCCGAACGTCTTGTCGGCGTCCTGGAGGCCGTGGATCAAGGTGGTGGCGATGCGGGCCCCGGTCATGCCGAAGGGGTGGCCCACGGCGATGGCGCCGCCGTTCACGTTCAGCTTGTCCCAGCTGATGCCCAGCTCCTTGGCCGACGGGATCACCTGGGCGGCGAAGGCCTCGTTGATCTCCACCAGGTCGATGTCGTCGATGGACATCCCGGCCCGGGCGAGGGCCTGACGGCTGGCCTCGATCGGGCCCAGGCCCATGATCTCCGGGTTGAGGCCGGTGACGCCCGAGGACACGATGCGGGCCAGCGGGGTGAGGCCCAGCTCGGCGGCCCGGGTGTCGCTCATCACGACCACGGCGGCAGCACCGTCGTTCAGGGGGCAGGCGTTGCCGGCGGTGACCCGGCCATCGGGGCGGAAGGCGGGCTTCAGCCCGGCCAGGCCCTCGGCCGTGGTGCCGGCCCGGATGCCGTCGTCACGGGTGACCATCACCGGGTTGCCCTCGTCGTCCTTGGTGGCGACCGGCGTGATCTCGTGCTCCCAGAAGCCGTTCTCCAGCGAGGCGGTGGCCCGCTGCTGCGACAGCGCCGCGAACTCGTCCATCTCCTCGCGGGTGGTGCCGGTGAACTCGGCCACGTTCTCGGCCGTCTCGCCCATGGCGATGTAGACGTCGGGCAGGCCCTCGGGGGCGGCCCAAGTGCCCTGGCCTCCGGCCTGGCGGGCCGCGGTGCGGGCCTCGGCCTCGGCGTAGAGCGGGTTCTTGGCGTTGCCGACGTCGGCCATGCCGTTGAGGAAGCGGCTCACCGTCTCGACCCCGGCGGCTACGAACACGTCGCCCTCGCCGGCCTTGATGGCGTGGGCGGCCATGCGGATGGCCTGCAGCGACGACGAGCAGTAGCGGTTGATCGTCACGCCCGGGACGTCGGGCATGCCGGCCTGGATGGCGGCGATGCGGGCCAGGTTGAAGCCCGACTCGCCCGCCGGCTGGCCACAGCCCAGGATCAGATCCTCGACGCTCTGGCGATCCAGCTCCGGCACCTGGTTCAAGGCGGTGTCGACGATGAAGGCGGTGAGGTCGTCGGGCCGCTCGTTCTTGAGCGAGCCCTTCATGGCCCGCCCGATCGGGGTGCGGGCGGTGCTGACGATGACGGCTTCCGGCACGGGGGTCTCCTCGGTGCGACGTTCTGCCCGACGGTCTAGCCGGTGGCCCTGCGACCCCGGAAAAGCCCGAAGACCCCGCCCTGGGGGAGCGGCGCTGTGGCACGATGCCGGGCCATGGAGCCCATCGGCCGCCGCTCGCTCATCGTGGGGACGGCCGCCGCCGTCGCCGCCCTCCGCCTCCGCAACGCCGGGCTGCCCGCCGCCCTCGGCCGCCAGGCCCGGGCCCTGGTCGACGATCCCTTCACCCTCGGCGTGGCCACCGGCGACCCCAGTGCCGACGGCTTCGTCATCTGGACCCGCCTCGCCCCCGACCCCACCAACGGTGGTGGCATGGCCCCCGACCCCGTCACCGTCGGTTGGGAGGTGGCCGCCGACGCCGGCTTCGCCCAGGTCGTCCGCTCCGGCTCCGTCGTCACCACCGCCGACCTGGCTCACACTGTCCACGTCGTCGTCGACGGCCTCGAGCCCGACAACGAGTGGTGGGTGCGCTTCACCGCCGACACCTTCACCAGCCCCGTCGGCCGGGGCCGCACCCTCCCCGCTGGTGGCACCCCGCCCCTGCGGTTCGCCTTCGCCTCCTGCCAGAGCTACACGTCCGGCTACTACACCGCCCTCCGCCACCTCGCCGGCTCCGGCTGCGACCTGTGGCTCCACCTCGGCGACTACATCTACGAGGGGGGTGGCACCGGCCCCGTCCGCTCCCACGGCTCCGGCGAGTGCCTCACCCTCGCCGACTACCGGAACCGCTACGCCCTCTACAAGACCGACGCCGACCTCCAGGCCGCCCACGCCGCCGCCCCTGTCATCCCCGTCTGGGACGACCACGAGATCGACAACGACTACGCCGGCGACACCGACGAGAACGGCGCCTCTGGTGGCCCCTTCCAGGACCGCCGGGCCGCCGGCTACCGGGCCTGGTTCGAGCACCAGCCCGTCCGCCTCACCGCCCCGACCGGGCCCGATCTCCAGATCTACCGCAGCTTCTCCTGGGGTGACCTGGCCGCCTTCCACATGCTCGACGGTCGCCAGTACCGCGACCCCCAACCCTGCGGGGACGACCTGCTCTCCGACTGCCCGGAACGCACCACCGTCGACCGCACCATGCTCGGCGCCGACCAGCGGTCATGGCTCCTCTCCGGACTGTCGTCCTCCACCGCCATCTGGGACATCGTCGGCCAGCAGACCGTGTTCACCCCCCTCCCCTTCGCCGGCCTCTACAACACCGATCAGTGGGACGGCTACCCCCAGGACCGCCAGCGGGTGTGGGACGTGCTGCGCCAGCGGCCGAACCCCGTCGTCTGCACCGGTGACATCCACGCCGCCGGCGCCGCCCGCATGCACCACGACCTGGAGGACGTCGCCACCGAGCGCATCGGCACCGAACTGGTGGGCACCTCGGTGTCGTCCGGGTTCGCCGACGCCGCCCTCGTCGACGCGGCCGAGACCCTCGCCCGGGGCCTGCCTTACGTCGAGTACGTCAACGCCCGGCAGCGGGGCTACGCCCTCGTCGACCTCACCGCCGAGTCGCTCCGGGCCGAGTTCCGGGTCGTCAACGACGCCACCGTCCCCAACGGCACCGTCAGCGTCGACCACGTGATCGAGGTGGCAGCCCGCTCCGGCGCCGCACCCGCACCGACGGCGCCTCCGGCCCAACCCGTCCCCGCCGACGCCCGCTTCACCGGCTGACAGCCACCGAACCGATGTCCACCTGCAGCCTGTGCTCCACCGCCGTCGGCCCCGACGACGTCACCTGCCCCGTTTGCGGTGGCCTGGTGAACGACGACTCCCTCTGGGCCAAGCCCCCCGAGTCGGTCGGCGACACCTGGGTGAGCCCCCCGCCGCCGCCCTCACCCGAGCAAGACGCGACGACGGTCTGGGCTGCCCCGACGGACCCCACCGGTCCCTTCGGCTCGTCGCCACCACCTGCCGCCGCTCCCGACGGCACGCCGCCCCCAGGACACCAGCCCCCCTATGGGACGGGCCCCTACGGCCCCACCCCCGGTGGCGCTGCCCCTCCGTATGGGGCGCCCTACGGCGGAGCCCCGCCCTACGGAGCTCCCTACGGCGGGCCGGCTCCCTATGGTGCCTACCCCTACGGCGTCCCCGTCTACGTGCCCCCTCCGCCCAAGGTGCCGACCGAGGGCCTCGCCATCGCTTCGCTGGTCACCTCGATCGCCGGACTGGTGCTGGCCGGCTCCTGTCTCTTCCCCGTCCTGGCCTGCCCCGTCGGCGCCATCCTGGGCCACGTCGCCATGCGACGCATCGACGAGAGCGGC
This sequence comes from uncultured Iamiaceae bacterium, assembly GCA_964643485.1. GTDB lineage: Bacteria > Actinomycetota > Acidimicrobiia > Acidimicrobiales > Iamiaceae > Iamia. Next base: position 17,889 of record CAZXRA010000190.1, read on the forward strand.
AAGCAGGGCCGGGGTATGGCCCTGGCCGGGGCCATCGTGGGCTGGGTCGGCACCGCCCTCCTGGTGCTCGGCATCCTCTTCTTCGTCATCGTCGCCGCCACCGGAGAGCTGTAGCGGCCAGGAACGCGAGCCAGCGACGTCCAGATCCGCCCCGGCCCGCTTCTCCGTCGCCCGCTTCCTCGTTGCTCCCGACGAGTGGTTTCCGGCCTGACGGGCTCAGCGCTCCCAGACGGGCGCCCAGTCCGGATCGACGGTGCGCCGATCGCGATCGAGGGCGGCGAGGGCATCGCGGTCGCCCTCGGTGAGCTCCACGTCCACGGCGGCCAGGTTCTCAGCGATGCGCTCCCGGGCCGTGGCCTTGGGGATGACCGCTGTGTGCTCGTCCTCGTCGAGGATCCACCGCAGCAACACCTGGGCCGGGGTGGCGCCCCGCTCCTCGGCGATGGCCACCACCGCCGGATCCTCCAAGAGCTCACCCCGGGCCAGCGGCGAGTAGGCGGTGAACAGGAGATCGTGCTCGGCGCACATCTCCAGCAGGCGGGGCTGGGCCAGGTAGGCGTGGTGCTCGACCTGCAACGAGAACAGGGGAGCGAGGTCGAGGGCCCGGGCCAACATCGGGGGCGTGAAGTTGGAGACCCCGATGTGCCGAGTAGCGCCCGCCTCCTGCAGGGCGACGAAGGCGGCGAGGGTGTCGTCCAGGCGGTCGAGGTGGACGGGCCAGTGGACGAGCAGGAGATCGACGTGGTCGGTCTGCAACTTCTCCAGGCTCTCGTAGGTCGAGTCGCGGATGCCCTCGGGCGTGAGGCGGTCGTTCCACACCTTGGTCGTCAGGAAGATCTCGTCCCGGTCGAGGCCCGATGCGGCGAGAGCCCGTCCCACCTCGGCCTCGTTCTCGTAGACCTGGGCCGTATCGACGTGCCGGTAGCCCAGCTCGAGGGCGGCGATGACCCCCGGGAACGTGTCGTCGCCGACCAGCTCCCAGGTGCCGAAGCCGACGGCGGGCACGGACGTTCCCTGGATCGTGCGCAGCATCGCCCCTGCCTAGCGCAGGTGGAGGGCCCCGCCAACCGCGACCGGGCGGGCCGCAGTTCGACTGAGGCCGCTCGGCCCGACCTTGTGGGCCCAGGGATGCCGGATGCCGTTCTTGCGCCCGAACCTCGCCTTCTGAGCGACAGGGGCGCACGAAACGCCCTCCCTCGCCGAGCACGTTCTCCCTGGTCTCCGGGATCTCTGTGTGGTGTTCATGAGCGCGGTAAGGGGGGATCGGCCCGGCGACCCGCGCCGGGCAGCCTTCGAGGAGGTCCACCATGGCCCGCACTCCACGCCCGGCGCGGGAGCACCGCGCCACGGTTCGAGAGGCAGGACTCGGCCGGATGTCGCTGGTCAGCATCCTTGCCGGCACCCTCACCGCGTACGGCACCTTCGCCGTCGTGGCTGCCATCGCCGGCGCGATCCTGGCCGCCGCCGACATCGACACCGAGTTCCGCACCAACGACTGGACGAGCAGTGGCTTCGTCGCCGGCCTGGTCACGGCCGTCGTGCTGCTGGTCGCCTACCTGTTCGGTGGCTACGTGGCCGGCCGCATGGCCCGCCGCTCCGGCCTGCTCCACGGCCTCGCCGTGGTCGTGCTGAGCGTGGTGCTGGGCGCTGTGGCCGGCCTCATCGCCAGCACGGGCGACGACTCCGCCATTCAGGACAACCTGCGCAGCATCGGCATCCCGACCAGCTGGGACCAGGTCGAGAGCATCGCCATCTTCGGCGCCGTCGCCTCGCTCGTGGCCGTGATCCTCGGCGGCATCCTCGGCGGGATCCTCGGGGAGGGCTGGCACACCCGCCTGGCTCGCCGGGTCGCCGATCCGGAGCGGGGCCCCGCCGCCGACGCCCGTGTGGCAGCCGAGCGTGACCGCGAGCGGGCCGACCACCTGGACCGGGAGCGGGACGAGCGGATGGGCGCCGACCGCGTCCTGGCCCGTGAGGAGGCCGACATGCGGGACCATCCCGACCCCCGCGACGGCGACGGCGACCGCCGGCCGGCTGCCCCCGAAGCCGGGATGCCCGAGGCCGCCGCCGAGGACCGCCCCCACTACGCCGGGCACTGGCGCCGCTGAGCGCGGCATGACGGTCGAGACCATCCGTGGGGTGGCGCCGTCCTGAGCGTCGCCTGTCACTGGCGCCCGGCCGGCGGGGAGGTGCCCAGCGCCCGCGGAAGCGATCCGATGGGATGTCGCCCCACTCGTGCGGAACGTGCTGCCTCCCACGGCCTCGCCGGTCAGACTGGGGGGATGGACGGCCGGAACGAGGACGAGGTCCGTCGGCTGCTCGCCGCGGCCGACGCCGCCTACGAACCGTTCGCGCCGTTCGCCGCCTGGGCGGCGGAGCCGATCGGCCTCGGATCGTGGGACGACGCCGCGGCTCGGTTGGCCACGGTCCGGGAGCGAACGCCGGTCGAGGCCGTGCGCTCTGCCCTGGATGAGGTGCTGCGCTCGGCCGCCGTCGACACCGGTGCCATCGAGGGCCTCTACGCCGCCGATCGGGGTTTCACCCGCTCCGTCGCCCGCAATGTCATCTCCCTCGACCAGGCCGAGGCCGAGGCCGGGCCTGGGTTCCGCCGCAACTACGAGGCCCAGCTCGCCGGCTTCGAGCGAGCCCTCCAGCTCGCCACCGGCGACGAGGTGATCACGGAGGCCGCTCTCCGGGAGCTGCACCGGGTGACCTGCGCCGGCCAGGACGCCTACCGGGTGCTGACCCCTGTCGGCTTCCAGGCGCTGACGTTGCCCCTCGGGGCCTATAAGGAGCACCCCAACCACGTGGAGCTGGCCGACGGCAGCCTCCACGCCTACGCCGCGGTTGACCGGGTGGGCGAGGAGATGCACCGCCTCGTCGCCGAGATGCGTTCTGACGCCTTCCTCGCCGCCCCTGCCGTGGTGCAAGCCGCCTTCGCCCACCACGCCTTCGTCGCCATCCACCCCTTCGCCGACGGCAACGGTCGCGTCGCCCGTCTCCTCGCCTCGGTCTGGCTCCTGCGCGCTGCCTCCATCCCCCTCTGGGTGGAGACCACCGATTGGGGCCGCTACGTCGACGCCCTCAACGCCGCCGACCAGGGCGACCGTCAGCCCTTCCTGCGTTTGGTGACCAGCCTCAGCCTGAGCCTCCTGCGCGAGCTGGCCCTGGCGTTAGCACCTCCCAAGAGTGGTGAGCCGTCGAGTGAGGTGATCGCCGCTGAACGCGCCGCAGAGTTCCTGGCCGAAGCTGGCCGGGAGGCCATGGCAGTGGAGCCGAGGGCGCGGGTCATCTATCCAAGCTCTGGCGCGCCGATGGTTCCCGAGGGGGTGGAGGTGCCCCGATCGGCATGGGCCGGACTCGAGCGGCTCCACCTGTCTGCCTCATCTCTTGGGAGCCGGCTCCTTGCTGTCGGCATCGATGATCAGGCCGATGACATGAGTCGCTTTAGCGTCTTGGTCTTCGAGTGGCCGTTCCAGTCCCACCCCCGCCGTCGAGAAGACTTCGCCTACGACGAGCTGGTCCCCGAGCTCTCGGCGGCAGCTCGGCGGCGGTTGACGAGCCTGCTCAGGCTCGTTCTCGAAGAAGTTCGAAACGCTGAGCGTCGGGATGGTCCTCATGTCAACCCGATGACCGGTGAGCTCACTGGTCCCGACACTTTCCGGCCGGAGCAGGTGGGGCCGTAACCTCGGCGGCCATGTCGGACACGTTGCAGCCCGTCGCCCTGGGGCGGAAGCCCGGACCCGCCCGGGCCAGTCGGGAGCCCATCGGGGCGGCCGAGGCCCGAGCCGCCATCCGGGCCGCCGAGGTCGCCCTCCTCGACGAGCGGCGCATGCTCACCGCCGACGAGCTGGCCACCCTCGCCCACGTCCCCGACACGTCGGTCCCCGCCCTGGCCGCCCTGGCCCACGAGGTGCGCCTCGCCTGGTGCGGCACCGAGGTCGAGGTCGAGGGCATCCTCTCGGCCAAGACCGGCGGCTGCCCCGAGGACTGCCACTTCTGCAGCCAGTCGTCCCGCTTCGACACCCCCGTCAAGGCCACGCCCTTCCTCGACACCGACGAGGTTCTCGCCGCCGCCCGCGAGACCGCGGCCCTCGGCGCCAGCGAGTTCTGCATCGTCCTCGCCGTGCGCGGCCCCGACGAGCGCACCATGCAGCGGATCCTCGACCTCGTGCCCATCGTGCGCGACGAGACCGGGCTCAACGTCGCCGTCTCCGCCGGCATCCTCGACGAGGACCAGGCCCGCCGCCTCGCCGAAGGTGGTGTCCACCGCTACAACCACAACCTGGAGACGGCCCGCTCCTACTTCCCGTCCGTCGTTACCACCCACACCTACGACGAGCGGGTCGAGACCTGCCGCCTCGTCCGCCGCCACGACATGGAGCTGTGCTGCGGCGTGCTCCTCGGCATGGGTGAGACCGTCGACCAGCGCCTGGAGCTGCTGGAGGAGCTGCGCCAGGTCGGCCCCGCCGAGGTGCCCGTCAACTTCCTCAAGCCCATGACCGGCACCCCCTTCGCCGACCGCCCCGCCGTCGAGCCTCTCGAAGCCATCCGCTGGATCGCCCTGTTCCGCCTCGGCCTCCCCGAGGTGATCCTCCGCTACGCCGGCGGCCGGGAGTTCACCCTCGGCGACCTCCAGGCCATGGGCATGACCTCGGGCATCAACGCCCTCATCATCGGCAACTACCTCACCTACCTGGGGCGCAGCCCGGCCGACGACCTGAAGATGCTCGACGACCTGCGGATGCCCGTCGGGGCCCTGGGCAAGGTCATCTGACCCGGGGCCGACCGGTGGACGACCCCGTACCCCCCCCCGCCCACTGCGACGGGTGCGGCCGGACCATTGCCGAGTGCGCCGGCTGCCGCTGGCAGTACGACCCGCCCCGCTACTGCCCCACCTGCGGCACCCGCCTCGCCGTGGTCGTCACCCCCACCGGCCACCGAGGCCGCTGCATCCACCACGGACCTGTCACCTCCAGCCACGACAGCTGAGGCCGGGACCCGCGGGCCGCGCCACAGGCGTAGGGTCGCGGGCGATGGACGTCGTGGTCGGACCCGTGTCGGCCCACAGCATGGGGGCCTTCGCCTCCTTCGCCCGCGCCACGCTCGAAGGAGCCGGCCCGGGATCCGATGTCCCCTCCGACGCGGCCCGCTCCTTCTTCGCCTACATCGCCGAGTGGGAAGAGCTGGCCATCCGCGGCGGGGACGTCACCTGGAGCGCCGAGGCGGAGCCCGAGGTCGTCGAGTACCTCGTCTACGCCTTCTGGCGGGTGGCGAAGGAGGTCAACGACGACGCCGGCCCCGCCCAGGTGGTACCCACCGACGCCGCTCCCTTCTACTGGCTGCTGGTCGGCGGCCTGCTCACGGCCATGGAGGAGGCGGGAGGCTCCCACGCCGAGTTCGCCGCCAACCTCCGCGAGTTCTGGCCCGCCGGGGACGAGTTCCCCTGACTCGTCCGCCGCAATCGATGCCTCCCATCTCGGCCGCGATCCCCGTCGACGCGTCAGTCGCCGCCTATTCTGCGGCCATGCACCCTGCTGTGACACGGGCTGACGCTCCCGCAGCTGTGCGCCCGGTACCGATGGCTGGACCACCCTGGTCGTCCGTTAGTGTCACTCGCCGTCCTACGCCGCTTCTCATCCCACCTGCTGCCCATGCCGCCCTCGCCTCCTGAGCAACCGTTGCCGTCGTGGGCCGAGGGTCTGGCGGCTGTGGGCGCAGCGGGCGTCGCTCGCCCGGACGAGGACCGAGAGTTGCGGGAAGCGCTCGTTCGCCTCTTCGAGCGAGCAGCGGAGCGTGCCGCCCAGCTCGGCCCTGATGTCGTCGTCGTGCTCGTCTCTCGTCGACTCTCGTGCTTGTACGAGATGGTCGTCGAAGCCGGGTTCCGAGAGCTCGAAGGAGTCACGGTCATCTCGGATCGCGCCCTCGAGGGCTCCGTGCGTCTGCAGGCGGGCCAACCGGTGCTCTTGGTCGATGACGCCATCATCCTGGGCACCACGCTGGTGGATCTGTACGACGTCGTCGCCGGCATGGTGGGAGGCTCGGCTTCCGTGGAGGTTCTCGTGGCCTGGGTCGACGAGGATCGTCGGAACGCCGACTTCCTGCAGCACCTCGGCCTGCCTCTGAGGGGTGTCGGGGCCCCGCTCGCACGGCCCCAGAAGGTTCTGGAAGCGGGGGCAGAGGACATCGCTCGTGCCCTCTACCAGGCTGGCCGTCCCTACTTCACGGACTTCCCCCTCGTCGAGGAGATCGAAGTCGACCGTGAGATCTGGGAGCGTCTCAAGGGCACGAGTCGATGGATGGCTGCCGATGTCAGTCCTCCCGCGGAGTTCGCCGGCGCGCATCGTCAGGCGATCACCTTCGTTCCGCGAGCAGAGGTCGAGCGCACCATCCGCGCCCGTGGGGTGGCGGAAGCGATGGGTGTGCTCGAGGGGCTCAAGGTCCGGACATACGCAACAGTGGACGGGCCCGGGACCGTTGCGCTTCGCATCGTCCCCATCGGTCTTCCCGGTGCGATGACGAAGGCTCACCTCGTGCGGACCTTGGCCGCCGTGCAGGCCCGGCTCGCCCTCGTGGGTGATGAGGAACCCGGGCCCCTTCCTCATGGCTGGCGGGACTGGCGCCCTGCCGCGCAGCACCGGCTGCTGCAGATGTACCTCTCCACCTGTCTGCTGGCGGAGTTCTGGAAGGATCTGAACGCCGCCGGCGATCGACGTGCTCTCCACGCCGGGATGCTCGACGACACGCATATCTCCTGCTACTTCGGCCCCGTCGACTCGGCGATCGTCCGCACGTCCTTCGACGACGCACTCGTCGCGTATGAGGAGGCGGGCGGGGACGAACCTGTTGCAGCAACAGTGCCGCTGTCCCCTCGCTCGGGTCTGGCCGGGAAACGCCAGGTACGGCAGTCCGCCACAAGGGTTCGCCACACCTCGGCGGAGTTCCTGGAAGCGGCCGAACACCTCGGCTCCCTGGTCCGATCCGGCCCCCCTTCGGTGCCGGCTCCAGGTGAGGTTGCCAAGGTGGATCGCTTCTGGGTTCATCGAATCTTGTCCATCTTCGGTGACGTCGACACCCACCTCGAGCGACCCCAAGAAGAGGAGCTGCGCAAGCTGTCGTACGCGGAGTACAAGCAACGCCGGGACGAGCAGTCGAGCCGGGCGGAAGGCGCCGACGAACGGATCGTGAAGCTGGGTATCGCCATGGTCGAGCTCGCAGACCTGGTGGGTTTGGCCGGTTCGCGAGATGACGACGACGAGGGTTGTTGGTCGCGGGCACTCCTCTCGCTCGCCATCGATGTGGGCAACGACATGGGCGTCGTCGTGCCCTCCACGGTCGCGGCGCGGGGGAAGCGTGGGCCGGTCTTCCGGCAGTACCGGTCAGGCGAGATGGCCTTTGCCGTCAACGTCCCCCACGAACAGTTGGCGCGCGTCGAGCACGACGAGGTGGAACGGTGCATGGACCGATTCACGCTCATGACCGTGGCCGATGCCGCGGCCAACGAGGCCGAAGATGTCCAGGTCTTCACACGCATGTTCCAGAAGGACGTTCGAGAGATCACGCGACGATCCCGTGGTGACGAGACCATCCTCCAAGAATGGGTGGGGGAGGTCATCGATGTCGACGCCGAGGGCTTCGTCGTCTCCGCGTCGAGTCTGTTCGATGACGGCGTGATGGCGGACGAGCGACTGACCTGGGATTCCATCGCCGGCATCGAGCCGGATGCCGTCCACAAGGGTGCGGTCCTGGAGTGGTCCGTCGTGGAGCCGGGGGCGCAACCTGAGCGCTACGTGGTCCGGCGGATGTTCACACCGACATCGAACTGAGGGGTCCCGTCAAAGTGGAGGAGGGAACCCTGTCCGTCGTCGCGCCGCCTGCACCGGCGTCAGAGGACGTCCACATCGTCGTCCTCGGTCGAGGGACAGGTGAAAGCGTCCTGGTCCACCTCGGTGGAGGTGAATGGGTCATCATCGACTCCTTCCTCGGCCGATGGGGCATCGACGGCGAGATGCGCCCCGCGCCCCTCGCCTATTTGGACGCCATCGGGGTGGATGTCGGGCACCAGGTGAGCTCCGTCGTGCTCAGCCACCTGCACGCCGATCACTGCGAGGGGATCGACGAGGTCGTCGAGAGGTGCGAGGAGGCGCGTTTCCACTTGCCGGCCGCCCTCCCCGATGTGCGATGGGACGAGATCCTCAAGGTGGCAACTCCGGACGCTCCCCCAGATCGGACGAAGCGGATGCGGGCCATCGGGTCAGCCTTCCGGTACGCCGATGGGAACTTCCGCCCCCTCGGTGCGACGTCCTCTCTCGGGAGACGGAGGCCGATCCTCCACGCCCTTGCCCCGGGGTGGTCCGCCCAACTTCGCGTCCGAGCACCGTTCAAGCAGTGGACGTTCGGATCAGCGGCACGACTGCTCAAAGAGAACGCCACGTCGATCGTCCTGTGGCTCGACGCCGGTCCTGCGGTAGCGCTCCTGACCGCTGACCTGGACAAGCACCGCACATTCGGCTGGCAGGCGCTCCTCGCGGAACATGAGCATCTCGAGTGGGTCAGAGGGGCCGGCTTCGTGAAGGTGCCTCATCATGGGAGCCGCGGCGCCCACCTGCCCGCGGTGTACGAGCACCTGACCGACGAGCCACTGGCCGTCGTGACTCCGAACCACTACGGAGGTCATCGGTTGCCCGAGCTCGGGGAGATCGATGAGCTGAAAGGCTCCGTTCGGGAACTGTGGCTGGCCGGGCCGTCCGACGCCGTCGGGGGCAGCGTCCCCGACCGGGAGGAGATCGTCTGGATCACCTCCTCGTGCGATGAGTCGGGGAAGTGGGCAGTGGTCGGTCGGCACGAGGACGCACCCCGGCTCTGACGCGCACGCCGAAGACCTGCGACTGGCCTACCGGAGAGCCTGTGCGATCTACCGCTCGGTGCGCAGGTGGGCCAAGCCTTCGCGACCCCGCACCATGCGGTCGTGGTGAGGTGTGATCCGCAGCGACTCGGCCGCGTGGGCCAGGCGCTGGACCACCACCGGCTGACGCAACCACTGGTCGACCTGGCCGATGCTGCTCCGCCGGGCCAGGGGGAAGGTGTGGGCCAGGCGGCGCCGCCCCCCGTCCGCCAACGGCCCCAACAGGTCGGCCAGGTGGAGCACAGCCGCCAGCCGAGCCGTCGGGTCACCCGGCGCCTCTAGGCGGTCCTCCCACATGTCGAGGTAGGGGACCAGGTCGTCCTCGGCTGTCACCAGGAGACCCAGCAGCCGGGTCGCCGGGGGCAGGCCGGGCGACGGTGGTGTGGCCAAGGTGGTGAGCCACGCCGCCCGCAGGGCGCGACGGACCGCCGGGGTCTCGGCCGCGGGCCAGGCCCGCCAGTCGGCCCGGCGCAACCGGGCCCCGATCAGGGCGGGCGGGGGGCCCAGCCGACCCCCGCAGGTGCGGGTGAGAATCTCGGGCAGCAGGCGCTTGAGATCGGCCACGTCGCCCCAGGTGACCAGGCACTTGGCCACGAAGCGATCGAGGACGGGCCCGGGGATCCGGGCCGGGGCCTGGCCGAGGGACCGGCGCTCGGCCGCGCTGATGCAGTGGTCGCAGGCCGGCATCGTGGCCCGGTAGGGATAGACGGCGAACACCTCGGCCAGGTCGACGAGAGCGAGATCGAGCTGGCGGCGAGGGGTGATCGGGGCGTCGTCGCGCCGGGCCGCGAAAGAGGGAGTCGGTGCGGGCGGGGCCGCGGCGGCGCGACGAGGCGGGGGGACCACGATCGGATCGGGCTCGGCCGCGGTGTCGTCGAAGAGGGCGGCGAGGGCGCGGGCCGTGTCGAGGGTGCGCACGTCGGTGGCTCGACCGTCCGCCGGAGGGGCCGGGCGGTCGATGTCGCGGCGGCGGGTCCGGGAGCGGAGCGGCGCGGTCACGAGGGCCGAGGCTACCGGCGCCCCCCGCCGGGATCGGGGACCCGTTGAGGCCCCGTCACGACCCCACCGCCTCCCGCAGGGCCCGGGCCAGGCGGGGCGCCAGCAGGGAATCGACCGCGGCCAGGAGCACCGGGCGGGGGGGCAGGGCCGCCTCCAGCCAGCGGGCGAAGCTCCCTTGGTCGAACCAGCGGGCCTGGTCGGGCGAGGCGAGGGGCAGGAGGGCCCGACGGATGGTGCCCTCGGCCAGGGTGACGGCGGGATCGGTGGAGGCCAGGGCCCGCCGCATCACCTCCCACCCGGCGACGGAGGGCGCTGGCGGGAGGCGGTGCAGGACGGTGGCGTCGCGGGCGGAGAGCCCGGCCCCCACCAATGGATGGAGGTGGGCCAGGTCGAGGAGCGTGCGGGGGACGGTGGGGGCGGCGGCCACCGTCGCCACGATGCGATCCAGCCACAAGGTGGCCCACCACGGCCCGGCGGCAGTGTCGGGCGGAGGGGTGGGAAGGTCGAGGGTGCGACGGAGGACGTCGATCACTCGTCCCTCGGGGGCGTCGGTGACGGTCGGGACGGCACCGGCCTGGCGGGGGACGAGGCGATGGGCGACGTGCCCGTGGCGATCGAGGAGGAGGACGACGACCACGTGCGGATGGGGAGGACCGTCGTCGCCGTCGGGAGGGAGGCCGCCCTCGGTGTCGATGGGGTGGGCCGTGGCGTCGGTGACGATGCCCACCGCCGACCATCGCCGGTCGACGGTGGTGCCCACGAGGGCGTCGACGGGGTGCAGGTGGTGGGGGAGAGGGCACAGGCCGAGGTCGACGCCGTCGGCGGTGGGCCGGACCCGGACGAGGGCGGCCCCCGGCGCGGTGCTGCCGAGGTGGGCCTCGACCAGACGATCGGCCAGGAGGGCGAGGAGCTCCTCGGGCGGGGAAGGGTCGGGGGTGAGGGGAGGGGGGGTGGGTCGGGGAGAGCACGAGGGGCGCGGCACGGGAGAACCTCCGGGTGGGGGCAGGACCGGCGGTCAGGGCCCGTGGGACGGGAGAGGGACCGCACCCTCGGAGGGGAGTATGGGGACCCCCCGCGACAGAGCGGGGGCGGGTGAGATCCGGGCTCAGGCGGTGGCGATGGAGCCGGAGTCGGTGAGCGGATCGAACCGGTCGACGAAGCGCAGGGCGCCGGGCATGCGGCGCTCGGCCAGGACCCGGGCCAGGCGTGCGTCGGAGGAGGCGTAGGCGTGCAGGGCCTCGTTGGAGAGGTCGTGGATGCGGGTGCGGTCGACCTCGACGGGGACCAGGCCGACCAGGCGGGCGATGGACTTGAGGGAGCAGGAGACGCGGAGCATGGGCCCGACGTCGTTGCGGTAGAGGCGGTAGGCGTCGAGGTGGCTGTGGTGGTGCCAGGCCCCGCGGTAGGCGCCCCGGTGGCCGGGCAGGGGAGCGCGGTCCCCGGCCAGGGTCGGGTCCAGGCGGAGGAGGAGGCCGAGCTCGAGGCGGTGCACCTCGGCCCGTTGGGCCAGGAAGGGCAGGTCGAAGGCCGCCCCGTTCCAGGTGGCGATCACCCCGGCCGGCAGGGAACGGAGCCGCTCGGTCAGGTCGAACAGCAGCGTCGATTCCCGACCGCTGAAGATCTCGTCATGACCGTCGAGCGACAGGGCCACGGTGACGACGGGGGCCACGCGCGGGTCCAGCCCATTGAGGCTCGTGTCGGTCTCGATGTCGAGGCCATAGACGACGGGACGGCGCGTCATCGAGACGAAAGGCTACGGCCGCCTCCACCTGCGTGGGGGGATGGTCACGCAGGGTCCGTACTCGGGGGAGGAGTGGAGGGAGGCGGAAGGCGAGGCGCGGCCTACACGGCGGCGGCGACGCGACCCCCGATGGGGGCGGGGACGGCGTAGCCGGCGGCGGCCCGCTCGGCCTCGCTCTCGCCCCCCCACAGGCCGTACTCCAGGTGGGCGCGGGCGTGGTCGCGGCACTGCAGGCGGACGGGGCAGCGCATGCACACCTGGCGGGCGGCCGCTTCCCGGCGGAGGCGGGCCGGGGGGCGCTCGGCGTGGGGGGCGAAGAACAGCTCGGTGTGGCCGGCACAGATGGCGCCGTCCAACCAGGCGGGCCGGAGCAGCTCGCCGAGCGTCCGGATCGAGTCGTGCGTGGTCACGCTCATGGCTCCGTTCCCCTGTCGTGGGTCCTGTCTCAGGGTACGGATGAGGCGCCAATCTGTCCCCCTCTACGGGACAGATTGTAGGGATACTTCACATCTCCTAGAGAGATGGCCTCAGTCGGGCGCGCCCTCCAGGACGCTCGTGACCAGGGCCGCCACCGGGCTGCGCTCGGCCCGGGCCAGGGTGACGTGGGCGAACAGCGGATGGCCGGTGAGGGCCTCGATGACCGAAGTGATGCCGTCGTGGCGCCCCACCCGCAGGTTGTCGCGCTGGCCCACGTCGTGGGTGAGCACCACCCGGCTGCCCACACCCAGGCGCGACAGCGCCGTCAGCAGCACCTGGCGCTCCAGGTTC
>CAZXRA010000191.1:0-15059 GCA_964643485.1 uncultured Iamiaceae bacterium
ACCCTCACCGGCCGCCACCTCGACGACCGGGCCACCCTCAAGGACGACGTGCGGACGTCCACCGGTGCCCTCGAGGTGCGGGGGGCCGACACCCACAACCTGCAGGGGGTCGACGTCGACATCCCGCTCGGCGTGCTCGTCGTCGTCACCGGTGTCGCCGGCGCAGGCAAGAGCTCGCTGATCCACGGCTCGGTGTCCGGGCAGGACGGCGTCGTCGCCGTCGACCAGGCGGCCATCAAGGGCTCGCGTCGCAGCAACCCGGCCACCTACACCGGGCTGCTCGAACCCATCCGCAAGGCCTTCGCCAAGGCCAACGGGGTGAAGCCGGCCCTGTTCAGCGCCAACTCCGAGGGGGCCTGCCCCACCTGCAACGGCGCCGGTGTCATCTACACCGACCTCGGCATCATGGACACCGTCGCCACCACCTGTGAGGACTGCGAGGGCAAGCGGTTCCAGGCCGAGGTGCTCGAGTACACCTTCGGTGGCCAAAACATCAGCGAGGTGCTCGGCATGTCGGTGGCCGAGGCCGAGGCGTTCTTCGGTGACGGAGAGGCGGCGACTCCGACCGCCCACAAGATCCTCGACCGCCTGGCCGACGTCGGCCTCGGCTACCTCCGCCTGGGCCAGCCGCTCACGACCTTGTCCGGCGGCGAGCGCCAGCGCCTCAAGCTGGCCACCCACATGGGGGAGAAGGGCGGCGTCTACGTCCTCGACGAGCCCACCACCGGCCTCCACCTGGCCGACGTCGAGCAGTTGCTCGGCCTGCTCGACCGTCTCGTCGACGCGGGCAAGTCGGTCATCGTCATCGAGCACCACCAGGCCGTCATGGCCCACGCCGACTGGATCATCGACCTCGGCCCCGGGGCCGGCCACGACGGCGGCCGCGTCGTCTTCGAAGGCACGCCGGCCGACCTGGTCGCCTCTCGCTCCACCCTCACCGGGGAGCACCTGGCCGACTACGTGAGCGGCTGACGGGGCGGCGGGGGCTACCGTCCCCCGCCATGCGTCCCGAGCAGGTGCCGGCTGTCACCGCGCCGCTCGGGACGGTGGAGACCGACCGTCTGCTGCTCCGACGGTTCGAGCCCTCGGACCTCGAGGGGTTGGCCGCGGTGTTCGCCCAGCGAGAGGTGTGGCAGTTCCCCTACGGCCGTGGCTTCACCCGTGACGAGACGGCACGCTTCCTCGACTCCCAGATCCAGGCGTGGGACGAGTGCGGCTTCGGCTGCTGGATCGCGGTGCTCCGTGAGAGCCGACAGGTCGTCGGCTACGTCGGGCTCTCGGTCCCGACGTTCCTGCCCGAGATCCTCCCCGCCGTGGAGGTGGGCTGGCGCTTTGCCCCCGCCCACTGGGGGCAGGGACTGGCCGCCGAGGGGGCCCGGGCGGCGTTGCGGGAGGGCTTCACCACCCTCGGCCTGGCCGAGACCTGCTCTCTGCCGCAGACGACCAACCCGGCGTCGTACCGGCTGTGCGAACGCCTCGGCATGACCTACCAGCGCACCGTGGCCTGCCCGCCGACCGACCGCCGCGGTGCCGTCGAGGCCCGCATGTACGTCATGACCCGAACTGCCTGGGCGGCGGGCGCGGCCGACTGAGGGCCTCCCTGGTGCCGACTCGGCAAGGTCGAGTGGCATCGGCCGGAGATCGCCCTACCGTGCCGCCCATGCACGAGCACCAGCATGACGACCGGTTCGGGGCGGCGGGGCAGGCCGCTGAGTGGGACGCCCGGTACGGCGAGCACGATGCGGCGATGTGGAGCGGGCGGCCCAACGGGCGGCTCGTCGCCGAGGTCGCCGACCTACCTCCCGGCCGGGCCCTCGACGTCGGCTGCGGCGAAGGGGGCGATGCCATCTGGCTCGCCCGGCAGGGCTGGACGGTCACGGCCGTCGACGTCTCCGACCTGGCCCTGCAGCGGGCCCGGGCGGCGGCCGAGCGGATCGGCGTCGCCGTCGAGTGGATCGGCGGGGACGCCCTGCGGACGCCGCTCCCGGCCCATTCGTTCGACCTCGTGTCGCTGCAGTACCCGGCCCTGCCGGCGGCGCCCGGTGAGGCCGCGGTGCGGGCGTTGCTCGACGCGGTGCGCCCCGGTGGGATGCTGCTCGCCGTCTACCACGATCTCGACGACGAGCACCGCGAGCACATGAAGGCGCAGGGCTTCGACCCGGCGGACTACGTCGGTGCCGACGATCTCGTCCGGCTGCTCGGCGACGACTTCACCATCGAGCGTCACGTCGTCGAGCCCCGCCTCGACCCGCCGCCCGACACTCCGCACATCGCCGACGTCGTCCTGCGGGCCCGGCGGCGCTGACCGCGCCACCAGGACCCGTCGCACCGTGCGGGGGTGAGGGCTCTGTCGCGTTCGGGGGTGGACTTCGCCCTGCTCAATCCCTATACTTAGGTATATGCCTAAGCAAACGGTGGCGCTCGACGAGGTCTTCCAGGCCTTGGCCGATCCCACCCGGCGCCAGGTGATCGAGCGGCTCGTGTCGGGGCCGGCCTCCACGTCGGAGCTGGCCCAGCCGTTCGCCATGGCGTTGCCGTCCTTCACCCAGCACCTCGGCGTGCTGGAGCGAGCCGGGCTGGTGACGTCGACCAAGAAGGGGCGGGTGCGGACCTACCGGCTCGCGCCCACCGGCCTGGAGATGGCCGACGGCTGGCTGGCCGCGCAACGCCGCCTCTGGGAGACCCGACTCGACCAACTCGACGACTTCCTCACCACCCTCAAGGAGCCATGATGTTCACCCCGCACACCCTCGACCGCGATCTCGACCTGGAGCTGGAACGGGAGGTCGACGTCCCGCCCGAACTGGTCTGGCGGGCGTGGACCGACCCCGAGCTCATCACCCAGTGGTTCACCCCCAAGCCTTTCGAGACGCCCGTCTGCGAGATCGACCTCCGCCCCGGTGGGCGCTTCCGCACCGTCATGCGCTCCCCCGAGGGGGAGGAGTTCGACAACACCGGCTGCTACCTCGAGATCGTCCCCAACGAGCGCCTGGTGTGGACCGGTGCCCTGGGGGAGGGCTTCCGCCCCCAGGTGGGCGACATGCCCTTCACCGCCATCATCGAGCTCCAGCCCACGGCCTCGGGCGGCACCCGGTACCGGGCCCTCGCCCTCCACGTCACCCCCGACGATGTGCAGAAGCACGCGGACATGGGCTTCCACGAGGGGTGGGGCGCCGCCCTCGACCAACTCGTGGCCCTGGTCAAGACCCTCTGACACCTCGTTCGCCCGTCTCGTGATCCCTCGAAAGGTCACTCTGCCACCGCAGGGGTGGGGGAGTGACCTTTCGTTCAGGGGGACGGCGTGGGCCCCCGAGGCCGGCGCCGGATCGGTAGGTTCCTGCCCATGGACGCCGGGCGATCGGGTGGAGGGAGCTCGGCATGAGCCGCCGCTCGGCCGCGGCCCGGCCGGCCGACGTGATCGGCGTGCCCGTTGTCCCTCCCTCGTTCGCCACCATGCTGGCGCTCCGGGCCCGGTCGGCGATCGCCGGGCTCTCCGCCCGGACGGCGCCGCCGCCGGTCGCCATCCTCGAAGCCACCTTCGGCCTGCTCGACCATCGGGCCCTGGCCGCCCTCTGCGAAGTCGACGTGCCCGACGCGCTCACCGAGGCCATGACCCCCGCCGAGCTGGCCCGCCGAGCCGGGGCCGACCTCGACGTCCTCGAGCGGCTGTTGCGCTACGCCGCCGTGCGGAGCTGGGTGCGGATCGACCGGCGAGGGAGGGTCCATCCCACGTCGGTCACGGTGTTCCTCCGGAGGGGTCACCCCGGTGGCTGGCGGGCCTGGGTCGACTTCGCCGCCGGCGACGACATCACCAGGGCCATGGCCCGGCTCACGGCACGGCCGTCCGACGACGACCCCTTCGCCGTCGCCAACGGTGCCCCCTTCTTCGAGTGGATGGCCGAGCACCCCGAGCGCTGGGCCACCTTCGATCGGGCCATGGCCGCTGGTGGGCGTCTGCACGCCCTCGCCCTCCACAAGGGCGTCGCCTGGAAGCGGGACGAATCGATCTCCGACATCGGCGGGGGCACCGGGCACCTGCTCGGCACGCTGCTCGACCTGCTGCCCACCGCCCGGGGCACCCTCGTCGACCTGGCTCCCGTCATCGAGCGGGCCGTCCCCCACGAGCGGCTGACGGCCGTCGCCGGTGACATGTTCGAGGGCGTCCCCGTCGGCGGGACGACCTACCTCCTGGTCAACGTCCTGCACGACTGGAGCGACGAGGACGCGGGCCGGATCCTCTCGACGGTGGCGCGGGCCGCTGGAGAGGCGCGTGTGCTGGTCGTCGATGCCGACCACCCGGCCCGGCCGATCGACCGCATCGCCACGAGCACCGACGTCCTCATGGCCGCCCTCACCGGCGGCGGGCGCGAGCGGGACCCCGATCACATCGGCGCGGTCGCCGAGGCGGCCGGGCTCCGGCGGGTCCGATCCACCCGTCTGGCGTCGGGCGACTGGGCCCACGAGCTGCGCCACCGGATCTGACGGGGGGTGCCGCCGGTCAAGCTCCGACGGGGTGGGAGGCGGCGATGCGGGCGGCGATGCCGTCGAGCAGGGCCCGCAACCCGAAGGCGAACTCCTGGTCGGGGTCGGGCTGGTTGAGGGTGTCGGCCAGGGCCACCACGGTGGGGTAGCGGTCCTCCGGGAGCGACCGGAACAGCGACGCCATGGCCGCCCGCTCCGGCGCGGTGCGGGCCGCACCCCCGGCCTCCAGGACGGCGGAGCCGATGACGAAGTGGGTGAGGGTGAGGTAGGCCTCGGCCGCCAGCTCGGGAGAGGCGCCGGCATCGAGGAGCATCCGCAGGCCCACCTCCCGGCCGGCCAGGGCGTTGGGCCCCAGGAGCTGCCCCGACAGGAGGGCCGGGGCCAGGAGGGGGTGGGCCAGCAGCACCCGGCGGTAGCGGCCCAGGAGCACCTCGGCGCTGTGGCGCAGGTCGCCGGAGGGAGGGTCGCCGGCGGCCAGCTCGCCCAGCACCCGGTCGACCACCAGCACGAGCAGCTCGTCCCGGCTCTCGACGTGGCGGTACAGCGAGGTGTGGGCGTGGCCCAGCTCCCGGGCCAGGCTGCGCATGGTGAGGGCGTCGAGGCCCTCGGCGTCGATCAGGTGGATGGCCCCGTCGAGGATGGCCTCCAGGGTCAGGCCGGCGGCCCGGGGCCGCCGGCTGCGGTCGGCGGCCCGGCGCTCGGCCCACCACCCCGCCGAGCCGGGCGTGGCCATCGATCAGTCGAACAGCTCGGGATCGGTGCGGACGATGTCGTCCCACAGGGGCTGGAACGAGAACCAGCCGGCGAGGGGGAAGGCGGTGAGGTCGCGGGTGTAGCGGGCGTCGTCGGCGTCGATGAGGAGCGGGGTGCCGGCCGCCTCGGCCAGGAGCTGGGCCTGGCACGAGCGCTCCATGGTGATGTACCACCACGCCGCCTCGTCCACCGTCTGGCCCACGGTGAAGTGGCCGTGGTTCTGGTGGATGGCCGCCTTGTGGGGACCGAGGCCCTTGGCCAGCACCTCGCCGGCCGACTTCTCGAAGACGACCCGGCCGCCCTCGTCCTGCACCAGGACGTGGTCCTCGAAGAACATGCAGGCGTCCTGGGTGATGGGGTCGAGGGGGCGGCCCAGGGCCGACCACGCCTTGCCGTAGACGGAGTGGGCGTGGGCGGCCGACACCACGTCGGGCCGGGCCTCGTGGATGGCGGCGTGGATGACGAAGGCGGCCCGGTTGACGGGGCGGTCACCCTCCACGACATCGCCCTCCGGCCCCACCAGGATCAGGTCGGACACCTTGATGTGGCGGAAGTTCATGGCGAAGGGGTTGACCCAGAAGTGGTCGGTGAGCTCCGGGTCGCGGGCGGTGATGTGGCCGGCCACCCCCTCGGAGAAGCCGAACTTGCCGAAGATGCGGAGGGCCCCGGCCAGGCGCTGCTTGCGGTGGAGCCGCTCCTCCTCGACGGTGGCGAAGGTCGGGGGCTTGGCGTACTGGGGGGCGGGCTTGGCCTTGGTGTCCACGGGATCCTCCTGGCGATGGCCCCACCACTATGCGACCAGTGGTCGCATCTGTCAACGGCCGCGACCGAACGGGCCGGGGGAGGGGGCTCGGAGCGGGTCAGGACCCGGCGAAGGGCTGGTTGCCGTAGCGGTCGAGGTGGACGACCTCGCCGATGGGGCGGCGGGTGGTGGGCCCGTAGCGGCCCCGGGCCCAGCCGATGGGGATGACGCACACGGGCACGACGTCGCGGGGGAGGCCGAGGATGCGGCGGGCGGCGGGCACGTACCAGATGGGCAGGGTCTGGAGCGACGCCCCGAGACCGACGGCCCGGCAGGCCAGGAGCAGGTTCTGCACCGCCGGGTAGACGGAGCCGTAGAAGGACGACACCGAGATCTGGGGCCGGCCCACGTTCTTGTGCTTGAGGCCGCGCCGGTAGCAGGGGATGACGAGGACGGGCAGCTCGTCGAAGTGCTCGTACTGCCACTGGCCGGGCCGCATGCCGCGCAGGGCGTCCTCGTCGCCCCGGGCCAGGCGCACCTCGACGGGGTGGAACGTCCGGTACAGCTTCCCGTAGAGCCGTCCGATGCGGGCCTTCTGCTCGCGGTCCTCGACCACGAGGTAGCTCCAGTCCTGGGTGTTGGAGCTGGTCGGGGCCTTCAGCGACAGCTCCAGCAGGGGGAGCAGGACGTCGCGGTCGACGGGATCGGTGTGGAGGCGGCGCACGGCCCGCTGGGTGCGCATGGCCTCCTCGATCGGCATCGACAGCCGGGCCAGCGCCTCGGCCGGCTCCGGTGGCGTGAACCCGTTGCTGTTCCCCTGGTCGTGCATGGCCGGGGAGCGTACGGGTCCGGGCCGGACCAGGGTGCATTTCTTCAACCAGACGGTTGACAAAGGTCGACGCCGGGCGTACGGTCATTCAACCGTTGAGTTGAACACGAGGAGATGTCATGGGAGCAGCAGCCGAGGCCGATCCCCTGTCCCGGGTGTTCTCGGCCCTGGCCGACCCCATCCGCCGCGACATGGTCGCCCGCCTCGCCGACGGTGACGCCACCGTCAACGAGCTGGCCGCTCCTTACGACGTCACCGTCCAGGCCGTCTCCAAGCACCTCAAGGTGTTGGAGGACGCCGGCCTGGTGAGCCGCAGCCGGGAGGCCCAGCGCCGCCCGGTCCACCTCGAAGCGGAGGTCTTCGATCTCATGACCAAGTGGATCGAGCGCTACCGGCGTCACGCCGAGGAGCGCTACCGCCGCCTCGACGACGTCCTCCGGTCGCTGCCGGACGACATCGAGCCCCTTCCCCCCATCCCACCCCGATAGGAGCCCGCCATGGCCACCACCAGCACCCACGAGACCGAGATCACCCTCGATGAGGACGTCCCCCTCGTCCGCATCGTGCGGGAGTTCGACGCCCCGCCCGAGAAGGTGTTCCGGGCCCACACCGACCCCGATCTGATCGTCCATTGGCTCGGGCCCCGGGGCCTGGAGATGCGGGTCGACCACTACGACTGCCGCACCGGCGGGTCCTACCGCTACATCCACAGCGATGCCGACGGCGAGTACGCCTTCCGGGGCTGCTTCCACGAGGTTCGGCCCTCCGAGCTCATCGTCCAGACCTTCACCTTCGAGGGCATGCCCGACGGGGTGGCCCTGGAGAAGCTCGTCCTGGAGGATCTGGGCGACGGGCGCACCCGGCTCACCGGCACCTCCCTCGTCGACTCCTTCGCCGACCGCGACGCCTTCGTGGCCAGCGGCATGGAGACCGGCGTCAAGGAGGGCTACGAGCGCCTCGACGAGCTGCTGGCTGGACAGGCCTGAGCGCCTCCGAGCCGGGGGAAGCACCACGGCGTCGGTAGCCTCGACGCCGTGGTGTGTGGCCAGTGCGCAGGGGAGATCCCAGCCGGGGCCCATTTCTGCCCCGAGTGTGGCGCCCCCGTCCACGCCGCCAGCGACGAGCGGCGGATCGTCACCGTCCTCTTCGCCGACATCGTCGGCTTCACCACCCTCTCCGAGACCCTCGACCCCGAGCGGGTGAAGCGCCTGGTCGACACCTGGTTCGAGCACCTCGTGGCCGACATCACGGCCTTCGGGGGCCGGGTCGACAAGATCGTGGGCGACGGCATCCTCGCCCTGTTCGGCGCTCCCGTCGCCCACGAGGACGACGCCGAGCGGGCGGTCCGGGCCGCCCTGCGGATGCAGGAGACGCTGGCCGCCATGTCGAGCCGGGCTGACACCGGCGACGGCAGCCCGCCGACGGTCCAGATGCGCATCGGCGTCAACACCGGCGAGGTGCTCGTCGGGGCCATCCGAGCTGGCGGGTCCACCACGGCCATGGGCGACGTGGTCAACACGGCCAGCCGCCTCCAGACCGCGGCCCGGCCCGGTGAGGTGCTGGTCGGCCCGGCCACCCACGCCAGCACGGCCCACGCCCTGGCCTACGAGCGCCGGGGCCTCCTGACCGCCCGAGGTCGGGAGGCGCCGGTGGAGGCGTGGTCGGTCCGCCAGGCCCTGCTGCCTCCCGGCCAGCGCCCCTCCCGCGACGAGGCCCCGCTCGTCGGGCGGGAACGGGAGCTGGGCCTCCTCGATGCCGCCGTCACCTCGGCCCTGGGCCATGGCCGGGCTCTGCTGGGCGTCGTCGTCGGCGACACCGGGGTGGGCAAGACCCGCCTGGTGCGGGAGGCATCGGAGCGGCTCTGCTGTGCCCGCGACGTGCTCCTGCTGGAGGGACGCTGCGTGCCCTACGGCGAGGCCAACGTCTGGTGGCCGCTGGCCGAGGCCCTCCGGGGCATCTGCGAGGTGGAGCAGGGCGCCGACCTCGCCGCCACCCGCACCGCCGTGTGGGCCCGGGTCGCCGCCGCCCTGGGCGACGAGGCCCCCGACGACGACCTCGACCGGGTGACGGCCGGCCTCCTCGTCCTCATGGGCCACGACAGCTCCCGCCGAGGCCGCGACCCGAGCCGGGCCCGCGAGGAGGCGGTGGCCGCCTTCATCGAGTTCATCGAAGGGCACGCCCGGCGCCGCCCCGTCGTCCTCTGCCTGTCCGACGTGCACTGGGCTGACGACGACGTCCTCGACCTGGTCGGCACCCTTCTCACCCGCCTGGCCCGCTGCCCGGTGGTGGTCCTGGCCACGGCCCGCCAGGCCGTCCGCGACCACTGGTCCGCCCCGTTCAGCCGACATGACACCGTCGTCGTCAACCTCGACCCCCTCGACGCCCCGGCGGCCGAAGAGCTCCTCACCGCCCTCAACGGCGGCGCCGTCCCCCCTGCCCTCCGCGACGACCTGCTGGCCCGCAGCGGCGGCAACCCCTTCTTCCTGGAGGAGCTGCTCGCCCTGGTCGACGCCAGCGCCCCCGATGCCGCTCGGCCCGGCCTCCCCGACACCCTGCGGGGCATCGTGGCCGCCCGTCTCGACGCCCTCGACGCCGACGAGCGGGCCGTGCTCACCGACGCCGCCGTGATCGGGCGCCGGGGGCCCATCGCCGCCCTCCAGGAGATGGCGACGGAGCTGGGGCGGGAGGGCGACGTGGCCGCCACCGTCCAGGCCCTGGCGGCCAAGGAGCTGCTGGAGCTCGACCGCCGCCACTGGGAGTTCCGCTCCGAGATCGCCCGGGAGGTCGCCTACGCCACCCTCCCCAAGGCCGACCGGGCCATGCGCCACACCGGTATCGCCGTGTGGTTGGAGGCCCACGTCGTGGCGCCCGAGGGGCTCGACGTCACCGGCGACCGGGCCGAGGACGTCATCGCCGGGGCCACCGCCCTCGACGACGCCGTCGTGAACCGCATCGCCCACCACTGGGCGGCCGCAGCCGAGATCGTGTCGGAGATGGGCCCGGTCGAGAAGGTGCCCGGCGATGTCGTCGACCGGGCCGTCCGCTGGCTGGCAGCGTCGGCCCGCCGGGCCCAGCGGCGCGACCTGCTGCCCGCCGCTTCCCGGGCCTACGACCGGGCCGTCGCCCTCGTCGGCGAGGGCATCGACGGGCGCCGCACCCGGCTCCTGCTCAACCGGGCCCGGGTCCGCTCCGACCGCTGGGACCTGGCCGGGGCGCGGGCCGACGCCGAGGCCGCCCTCGCCGGAGCTCGGGCCGCGGCCGACCGGAGCGGGGAGGCGGCCGCCGTCCTGCGCCTGGGCGACGTCGACCAGCGCTCGGGCGACTCGTCCGCCGCCGTGGCCCGGCTCCAGATCGCCGTCGACCGCTTCACCGCCGAGGGCGACGAGCGGGGCCGGGGTGAGGCCCTCCGGCTGCTCGGCCTGGCCCAGATGTTCGCCGGTGACCTCGACACCGCCACCACCTCCGTGGCCGAGGCCCAGCGGGCCTTCGAGGCCGTCGACGACCGGGCCGGCCAGGGCTGGGCCGTCCAGAACCTGGCCTGGATCTCCATGCTCGTGGGCGACCTCGACCAGACCGAGATGTTGGTCGACCGGGCCGTCGGTCTTTTCGCCCAGGTCGGCGAGGACGTGGGCACGGCGTGGTCGCAGGGCCTGCTCGCCTTCGTGCGCTTCGCCCAGGGGCGGCCGGCCGAGGCCGAGGAGCTGGCCCTCGGCATCCTGGGCGAGGCCGGCGACCGGGGCGACCGATGGGCCACGGCCATGATGCGGGGGCTCGTCGGCTCGCTCCGGCTCTGGGAGGGACGGGTGACGGCGGCCCTGGAGGAGACCTCGGCCGCCACCCAGGCCTTCCGCGACCTGGGCGACCCGTGGGGCCTGGCCGTCACCCTGGCCACCCACGGGCGGGCCCTGGCCATGTCGGGCGAGGTCGAGGAGGGCTTCGCCGCCGTGCGCGAGGCGGCAGCGGCCAGCCGGGCCGGCCGTTCCGGTGGCGTGGGCCTCATGGCCACGCTGGCCCTGGCCGTCCAGACGGGTGAGCCCGACCGGGTGGCCGACCTCTTGGCCGAGGCCGACCTCACCCCGGCCGGCACCCTGGGCGTCCTCGAAGGAGACGCCACCCTCACCCTGCTGCGGCTCCAGCTCGGGGAGGTGCCCGTTCCCGCCGACCCGGGGGGACGGGCCTTCGGCTACGCCGCCGCCGCCCTGGCCCACGCGGCTCGGGGGGAGACCGCCGAGGCCCTGCACCGGGCCGACGCCGTGCCCACCTGTCCCGAGGCCACGTTCCTCGACCGGGCCCTGGCCGACACCGGGGCGGGCCTGGCCCTGGTGCGGGCCGGACGGGTCGACGAGGGCATCGACCGCCTCGACCGGGGCCGGCACATCGCGGAGGGCACCGACGACCTGATCGGGCGGGCCGTCATCCACCTGGCCCGGGCCGTGGCCGCCGAGGCCGCGGAGCTGCCCTCGGCGATGGCCGACCGGGCCGACGCCGCCGCCGACCTGGCCCGGGTCGGCATCGGCGCCGAGGGGTGGGAGCGGGCCTTCACCCTGGCCGTCGGCCTGCGCCCCCGCGCCGGAGCCCCCGCCTAGGGAGACTCCGACACGAGGGTCGGTCCGATGAGACCCAGGGGGCGAGGCCGAGATCAGCGATCCCGGTGAGCTCCCGCCATCACTGAGGCTGCTTCGTCACGCGGAGGTAGGGCTTGACGGTCTCGTAGCCGGGGAAGCGCTCGGCTGCGTCCTCGTTCGACACGGCGCCGGTGATGATCACGTCCTCGCCCTGCTTCCAGTCGGCCGGGGTGGCGACCTGGTGCTTGGCCGTGAGCTGGAGGGAGTCGATGACCCGGATGACCTCGTCGAAGTTGCGGCCGGTGGAGGCCGGATAGGTCAGGCTGAGCTTGACCTTGTTGTCGGGGCCGATCACGAACACCGAGCGCACCGTCACCACGTCAGCCAGATCGGTGCCGGCCTCGGCCGGGAGCATCCCGTAGGTCTCGGCGATCGAGTGGTCCTGGTCGGCGATCAACGGGAAGTTCACGTCGTTGCCGGTGACGTCCTTGATGTCCTGGCTCCAGTCGCCGTGCTTGTCGACCGGGTCGACCGAGAGGCCGATCACCTTGACGCCTCGCTTGTCGAACTCGGGCTTGAGGCCAGCCACGGCGCCCAGCTCGGTGGTGCAGACCGGGGTGAAGTCCTTGGGGTGGGAGAAGAGGACGGCCCAACTGTCGCCCTTCCAGTCGTAGAAGTCGAGGGTTCCCTCGGTCGTCTCGGCAGTGAAGTTGGGGGCATCGTCGCCCAGGCGTACGGCCATCTCGGGTCCTCCGTCAGCGGTTCGGGTCTCAATGGTCTGAAACCCGATCTACCTTGTCGGGTATTCCTTCGAACGTCAACCCGGCTCGATCTACGGGCGGTACTGCTCGCAGATGCCGGTGATCACGTAGCCAGAGCGGGAGCTGGAGACGTTGACGGTCAGCCAGTAGACCGTCTCGGGGTAGCCGGTGGCCAGGTACTCGGGGAGCTCGGCCAGGCTGCCGGGCTCGAGGGCGAGGTTGGCCCGCTCGTCCAGCGTGCGCCCCGGCCCGGCCATGTGGAGCAGGCGCACCGTGGCGCCGGCCACCACCGGCGCGGTGCGCGTCTGGTCGCTCTCGTTGACGACGTAGTAGTCGTTCGGGGGACCGTCGGCGGACCCGGGTTCGTCGTGCCGGTAGGCCTCGACGGCGTCCTCACCCGAGAGCCACTGCACCATGTCGAAGGTGAGGAACCCGGAGTCGTAAGCGACGATGTGGGCGGCGTAGATGCCACCCGCCGGGTCGAAGGTGGCCGGGCTCGAGCCCTGGGGCCTCTGGCACTCGAAGTCCGTGGGGTCGGGCTCGGTCGCCGGATCGGGGCGGGTCGGTGCCGGCTCGTCCGGGGCGGTGGCCACGCCGGAATCGACGGTGGCCCCGTCGTCGTCCGGGAGGGCGGACCAGATCCCGGCCCCGGCCAGCACCACGAGGGAGGCCAGGGCGGCCGAACCGATGCGGCGACGGCGGCGGGCCTGGGTCCGGCGGGTCGCGAAGGCGGTACGGGCCGCGGGCATGTCGACCTCGGGGGCGAGGGCGATCAGGTCGTGACCGGTGTGGTCATCCATGGTGGGTCTCCTCCATCCGGCGGCGCAGTTGCTGGCGGGCATCGTGGAGGTTCGACTTCACGGTGCCGGGTGAGACACCCAGGGCGACGGCCACCTCGGCCACGCTGAGGTCGGCCACGTAGTGCAGGCAGATGGCCGCTCGCATCCGCTCGGGCAGCTCGGCGACGGCCCGGCGCAGGTCGAGGTGGGCGTCGATCCGGTCCTCGGCCGGGGCGATCACGACCGTCGACAGGATCTCGGTCCGCCGCCGTTGCGTGCGCCGCCCCGACAGCAGGCGGTTCACCGCCACCCGGCGGACCCAGCCCGCCGGGTCGTCGTATTCGGACACCCGTCGCCAGCGCCGGTCGGCCTGGATGAAGGCCTCCTGCACGGCGTCGGCCGCAGTCTCCGCCCCGAAGGCCGTTCCCAGGGACCGGACGAGGCGGGCGTACTCCTGCTCGAACAGGTCCTCGATGCCCGCGATCCGTTCCATCACGACGAGGACACGCCCGAGGGGCCCGGATGGTTGGGTCGGCCCGGCGATCGCCCCACGTGGCCGGCCTCCGCCGCTACAGGTCGGGCTCGACGGGGATGTTCTCGCCCAAGGTGCCCTTGCGGGCCTCGGCCTCCAGCCGCTCCCGGATCTCGGGCGGCACCTCGTGGCCGGGCTCGTGCTCGCCGATGGCCGGGGCGGCCCGGCGCTCGTCGGTGACGTCGGGCTCGATGTACATGATCCGGGCCATGGAGACGTTGGCCCGCACGTTCCGCTCGATGCGGTTCACCACCTCGCACACCTCGGGGAAGGTGAGGGTGTGGTCGAGCTCGACCTTGGCCCCGATCAGCAGCTCCTCGGGGCCCTGGTGCTGGGTGCGCATGTAGATGAGGCGGCGGACGGCGGGGTCGACCTCGATGGCGGCGGTGATGGCCTCGACGTCCTTCTTGGTGGCCGACTCGCCGATGAGCAGCGACTTCATCTCGACGATCAGGACCACGGCGATGATGCCGAGCAGGATGCCGATCGACAGGGTGCCGATGCCGTCCCAGATGGGCTCGCCGGTGACCTCGGCGGTGGTGATGGCGGCCAGGGCCAGCACCAGGCCGGCCATGGCCCCGGCGTCCTCCAGGATCACGACGGGCAGCTCGGGCGACTTGGCGTTGCGGACGAACTTCGTCCACGACGCCCGGCCCCGCACCTTGTTGGCCTCGACGATGGCGGTGCGGAAGCTCCACGCCTCGACGATGCACCCGAAGATGAGCACGCCGAAGGCCCACTCGGGGCTCTCCAGGGCGTGGGGGTCCTGGATCTTGTGGATGCCCTCGTAGATGGCGAACACGGCCCCGAGCAGGAACAGCACGATGGCGACGACGAAGGACCAGAAGTAGCGCTCCCGGCCGTAGCCGAAGGGGTGTTCCTCGTCGGCGGCCCGCTTGGCCCGCTTGCCGCCCAGCAGGAGCAGGCCCTGGTTGCCGGTGTCGGCCACGGAGTGGACGCTCTCGGCCAGCAGCGAGGACGACCCGGTGAACAGGAAGGCCACGAACTTGGCGATGGAGATGGCGCCGTTGGCCAGCATGGCGGCGACGACCGCCTTGGTCCCGTGCTCTCCTCCGGCAGCCATGCCCCGAATCTAGGACCGGGCCCGGCCCTTTCCTGCGACCCACCCCGGTGGGGTGGCGGGCTCAGCGGGTGGCGTGGGCGGCGAGGAGGGCGGCCACGGCGGCGGTGACGCCCCGGGCCGTGGGGACGTGGAGGAACTCGTTGGGGCCGTGGGCGTTGGAGCCGGGCACGAGGACGCCGGTGATGGCGAACTGGGCCGCGGGGAAGCGCAGGCCGAGCATTCCCATGAAGGGGATGGTGCCGCCCACGCCGACGGCACCGGCCGGGGCGCCGAAGGCGGCGGACGACGCCTCGTCCAGGGCGGCCGCCAGCCAGGAGGCCGTGGCCGGGGCGTCCCACCCCGCCTCGGCGGCGAGGATCTCCAGGGTGGCCCGGGCGCCCTGGGGCACGTCCTCGGTGAGGGTCCGGCGCAGGGCGGCGACCACGGGCTGCGGGGCGACGGTGGGGGGGAGGCGCACCGAGAAGGCGATCTCGGTGTGGGCCCGGAGGACGTTGCCCGCCTCGTGGGGGCGGGGGGCGCCGCCCAGGCCGGA
>CAZXRA010000192.1:0-28677 GCA_964643485.1 uncultured Iamiaceae bacterium
CCGCGACCGGGCCAGCACCGACCTCGCCCCCACCCTCTTCGTCGAGGCCGGGGCCGGTTCAGGCAAGACCACCGCCCTCGTCGACCGGGTGCTGGCCCTCGTCACCGGGGCCGGCGAGCACCCCCCGGTCCCCTTGGCCGCCATCGCCGCCATCACCTTCACGGAGAAGGCCGGGGCCGAGCTGCGAGAGCGCCTGCGCCAACGCCTGGAGCAGGCTGCCGCCGACCCGGCCGCCGGGCCCGCGGCCGAGCGGTGCCGCCGGGCCCTGTCCGACCTCGACGGGGCCGCCATCGGCACCCTCCACTCCTTCGCCCAGCGCATCCTCTCGGAGCACCCGGTCGAGGCCGGGCTGCCCCCCCGGGTCGAGGTGCTCGACGAGGTGACCTCCGGCGTCCAGTTCGAACGCCGATGGGGGCGCTTCTCCGAGGCCCTGCTGGCCGACCCGGACTACGCCCGCACCCTGCTTCTGCTGTCGGCGGCCGGGGTGCGCGACACCACGGCCCACGCCTTGGCCCGCACCTTCGACGCCAACTGGGACCTGGTCGCCACCCACGTCGATCCCGACGCCCCTCCGCCCGCGCCCACCGACGAGCGCGTCACCGTCCTGCTCGACCGCATCGCCGACGTGTGCCGCCTCCTCGACGACTGCCGCGACCCCACCGATCGCCTGGCCGAGCGCCTGGTGCAGGTGCGGGAGTGGGTCGAAGGCATCCGAGGGGCGGCCGACGAGCCGGCGCGCGTCGAGAGCCTGCGGGCCCGGGCCGTCAGCCTCCGGCCCGGCAACGTGGGCCGCCGCGACAGCTGGAAGGTGCCCGTCGCCGACGTGCGCACCGCCCTCCGCGACCTGGAGGCCGAGATCGACGCCGTGCTCCTGGCCATCGCCGCGGAGTGCGCCCACCACCTGGGAGCGGCCATCCGTCGCTTCACCCTCGCCTCGGCGGCCGAGCGCCAGGCCGCGGGCACGCTCGAGTTCCACGACCTGCTGGTGCTGGCCCGGTCCCTGCTCCGCCACCCCGATCATGGGTCCGGGGTCCGGGCCGCCCTCCACGACCGCTACCAGCGCCTCCTGCTCGACGAGTTCCAGGACACCGACCCCATCCAGATCGAGCTGGCCGTGCGGATCGCCGCCGCCGACCCCCGCTCCGATGCCGCCAGCACCGCCGACTGGCGGGACGTGGAGGTCGGTCCGGGTCGGCTCTTCGTCGTCGGCGACCCGAAGCAGTCGATCTACCGCTTCCGGCGGGCCGACATCGGAGTGTTCCTCGCCGCCCAGGAGCTGCTGGGCCGCGACGGTGGCCGCGTCGCCCTCACCACCAACTTTCGCACCGTCCCCTCCGTGGTCGACTGGGTGAACACCACCTTCGCCACCCTCATGGCCGAGCCCCCCGGCCCGGAGCTGCCCCTTGCCGCCCGGCCCGACTACACCGCCCTCGTCCCCGTGCGCCCCGATCCTCCCGGCGACGGCGGCCCCCCCGTCGCCATCCTGGGCCGCACCGCCCACGAGACGGGCACGACGGCGGCCCAGGTGCGCACGGCCGAGGCGGCCGAGGTGGCGGCCACCATCCAGCGGGCGATCGGCGAGCGGTGGCAGGTGGGCGACGACGGGGGCTGGCGCGACGCCCGCCTGGGCGACATCACCGTGCTCGTGCCGGCTCGCACCTCGCTCCCCTACCTGGAGGACGCCCTCGACGCCGCCGGCATCGCCTACCGGGCCGAGGCCAGCTCCCTCGTCTACGCCTCGCGCCCCGTCCGCGACGTGCTCATGGTGGTGCGGGCCGTCGCCGACCCCACCGACGAGCTGCGTGTCGTGTCCGCTCTCCGTACCCCCCTGTTCGGCTGCGGCGACGACGATCTCTACCGCTTCAAGGTGGAGCGGGGCGGACACTGGCGCTCCACCGCCCCCCAGCCGCCCACCGTTCCCGCCGACGACCCCGTGGCCGCCGGCCTGGCCGTCCTCGGGCGGTGGCACGCCGAGCGGGCCTGGACCAGCCCGTCGGCCCTCCTGGAAGCCATCGTGGGCGAACGCCGAGCCTTCGAGCTGGCCTTCGCCGAGGGGCGGCCCCGCGACGTGTGGCGGCGCCTGCGCTTCGTGATCGACCAGGCCCGGGCCTGGACCGACGCCACCGGCGGCGACGTTCGGGGCTACCTCGACTGGGTGGCTCACCAGACGGTGGAGGGGGCCCGGGTGGCCGAGGCCGTGCTGCCCGAGACCGACGATGACGCCGTGCGGATCATGACCATCCACGCGGCCAAGGGCCTGGAGTTCCCGATCACCATCGTCTCGGGCCTGTCCAGCAACCCGTCGCGAGGGCCCGCCGCCGGCGACGCCCGCTTCACACCCAATGGTGAGGTCGCCTACTACCTGGGCAAGCACGCCGAGACCACGGAGTTCACCGCCACTCGCCCCCTCGACGAACAGATGGACCTCGACGAGCGGGTGCGCCTGCTGTACGTGGCCACCACCCGGGCCCGCGATCACCTCGTGGTCTCGCTGCACCGCTCCACCCGGCGCTCGGCGCCGGCGACCCCAGCCCACCGCACCAACGCCGAGCTGCTGGTCGAGGGGATGGGCCCCCTCCTCGACACCCTGCCCGACGGGCCCGCCCCCGACCTCCCGGCCTCCCCCTCGCCGCCTTCTCTCGCCCCGCCGTCGGCCCCGGAGCCATTCCCGGCGTGGGAGGTGGCCCATACCACCGCCCTGGCGACGGCCAGCCGTCCCTCCACCGTGGCCGCCACCGCCCTCACCGACGAGGGCCGCCCCGACGTCGAGGCTCCGGAGGACGAGTCCGTCGCCCTCCCGGCCGCGTCACGGGACGACGAGCCTCCCGGTCCCGGGGCCCAGCTCTCCCTCGACCTGGCCGCGCCACCGCCCGGGTCCGATCCCGATCTCGACCGGGCGCCCGATGGCGGCGACGGGGGACTGGGCAAGCGTCCCCGCGACCTCGACCTCCCGCCGTGGCTCAAGGGCCGCTACGGCACCGCCGTGGGCCGGGCCGTCCACGGCGTGCTCCAGACCATCCCCCTCGACGCCGAGCCCGGGAGTCCCGTCGTGGCCGCGGCGGTGGCCGCCCAGTGCCAGGCCGAAGCCGTCCCTGACCGGGCCGACACGGTGGCCGATCTGGTGGTCCGGGCCCTGGGGGCGCCAGTGGTGGTCGAGGCGGCGAGCGCACCGCACTGGCGGGAGGTCTACGCCAGCACGCCGGTGGGTGACGACGGGGAGGAGCGCCTCCTGGAGGGCTACGTCGACCTGTTGTTCCGGCGGCCCGACGGCCTGGTGGTGGTCGACCACAAGACGGCGAGCAGCGCCGACCCCGCCCTGCTCGATGCCCGCGTCGCCGGCTACCGCGCCCAGGGCGCGGCCTACGCCCTGGCCGTGGGCCGGGCCACGGGCGAGCCCGTCGTGCAGGTGACCTTTCTGTTCCTCACCCCCGAGGGGGCCATCGAGCGCCACCTCGACGACCTGCCGGCCGCCGTGGCCCAGATCGAGGCCGACATCCGCGCCGGCCTCGCCGTGGAGCGGGGCTGACGCGGCCCCCCCGGCGCGACGACGGTAGGGGTCAGCCCGCCGGAGCCGGCTCGCTACCGGCCGGACGGGGCTCCGTCATGGGGATGGAGGGCGGAGCGTCCTCCGGGATCGGAGGCGGCAGGGTGCCCGTCGGCTCCTGCCGGTTCAGGGCCACGCCCAGGGCACCCTCCTGTTGCACCGCCGCCACCAGGTCGGCCCGCCGCAAGGGCGCCTTGGACATCGGGCCGTAGCCCCGATAGGTCAGCTCGTCACCCTCGACGGTGAAGCTCCCCAGGTCCGACCCGATCACGCTGAACACGCCTTCGAGCACCGGATTCGTGTTCGTGTCCAAGAACAGCACCATCGACGTGTTCTCCAGCGGCGTCGAGTAGGCCCGGATGTCCTCGGCGAAGCCAGGCTCCTCGATCGAGGGGTTCGCGGCGAACATGGCCACCTCGATGACCTGGCCCACCTCCACCTGCACCTCGGGCGCACTGGCGATCACCTCGGTCACCCGGGCCCGGTAGAGCTGGCTGCCCACCATCTCCGCGTAGGAGGCGCCCCGCTCCTCCGCAGACGACTTCCGAAACTCCGACGGCCCCTCGATGTCGGCCTCGACCACCAGGCGCGACACCGACGCCAGATCGGCCGGGCTCTGGAACGGGGGCGGCGCATCCGCCGCGACGTACGGCTTCGGCTCCCCGCCTTTCTCCGCCACCTCACGAGCCCCGTCGTCGGGTGCCCCGAGAGCCACCGCGCCGGCCACGGCCAGAGCCGCGCCCACGAACACCCCGAACGACACCAACCGCCGCCGACCAGCCATCACGTCAACCTTTCCTTGCGTCACGACGCACTCGTCAGGGGTGAGCGGCGCGAGCGCCGTCCACGTCATCGATCGTCGGGTTGTTCCACACCGGGCCGCCCTTCGGCGTGCACTCCACCACCTTGTTCCAGGTGCCGCCGTACATCATCCCGGCCGTGTTGGGGTTGCACCCCGACGTGTTGTTGTGCTCCATGCCGAGGGTGTGGCCGAGCTCGTGGACCGCCGTCGCCGACTGCAGGTCGTACGACGAGAAGCCACTGGTGCTCGACGGATAGGCGAAGGACACGTTCCAGGCGATCTCGGGGCTACCGACCCATCCCGGGTTGGCGTACGTGCCGCACTGCGCTCCCCACAGAGCCGGCCCCACGTGGGCCCCCTCGTTCACGAAGCCGATCGACAGATCCTTGTGCGCACTGCCCCAGTTGACGACCCCGAAGGTCGTCGGATCACCCGCGGCTATGACGTTCCATCGGGCCATCCCCGCTGTCGTGGCGTCGTACATCCCCGCTCGGTAGTAGGCGCTCCCCGTGTCGACCCCGACCCCGATGCCGTTGGCCCGGTCCGCCGCCGACCAGTGGCAGTAGTTGCCCGCGTACAACACGTACGAGGCGGCCGGATCGACCCCCACCGGCTGGATGGCGGCCCCGCCGACCACCGCGCCGGCAACCGCGGCCCGCAAGAGCTTCATGGAGTTCCTCCGCCTGTACAAATACGAAGTGTACCGCCATGGGTACACGACAACCCCGCCAGATGACGGCGCTCACCCTAACCCCGTTGACCAAAGGCGTCAACCACTCGTCACCCTGTCGTCACCCTCGACCCTTCCCCCGGCTTCGCGGCCCGTCGGGCCCGAAAGGGTCGACAAGGCGGGCCGGCACCCGGTACGGTGTCCGCCGTGACCGGCCCGACCAGCCTCCTCCTCCTCATGTAGACGAGTGCCCCCATATCGGCACTCGTCGCAGCTCCTGAGCCTCCGGGCCGGGAGCTTTCTTCGTTTTCCGGCCCTGTTCCTCTTCACCGACCCGACCCCGACTGCGAGACCACGCCATGCCTCCCGAGCCCACCACCCCGAAGCGCATGCCCTTCGACCGCTACCGCCCCACGGTGCCGGTCGACCTCGGTGACCGCACGTGGCCCGACAACCGCCTCACCGCCGCCCCCCGCTGGTGCGCCGTCGACCTGCGCGACGGCAACCAAGCCCTCATCGACCCCATGGACCCCGAGCGCAAGACCCGGATGTTCCAGACCCTGGTGGGCATGGGCTACAAGGAGATCGAGGTCGGCTTCCCGTCGGCCAGCCAGACCGACTTCGACTTCGTGCGCCTGCTCGTCGAGCAGGACCTGATCCCGGACGACGTCTCCATCCAGGTGCTCACCCAGTGTCGTGACGACCTGATCGCCCGCACCTACGAGTCGATCCAGGGCGCCCAGCGGGCCATCGTCCACTTCTACAACTCGACCTCGACCCTGCAGCGCCGGGTCGTGTTCGGGCTGGACAAGGCGGGCATCACCGAGATCGCCGTCAACGCCGCCCGGCTGTGCCGGAAGCTGGAGGAGACGGTGCCCGGCACCGACGTGCACTACGAGTACTCCCCCGAGAGCTTCACCGGCACCGAACTCGACTACGCCGTGGAGATCTGCGACGCCGTGGCCGAGGTGATCGAGCCCACCGCCGACCGGCCGCTCATCATGAACCTGCCGGCCACGGTCGAGATGTACACCCCGAACCTCTACGCCGACGCCATCGAGTGGTTCCTGCGCACGGTGCGGAACCGGGAGGCCGTCGTCCTCTCGCTGCACCCCCACAACGACCGGGGCTGCGCCGTGGCCGCGGCCGAGCTGGGCGTGCTGGCCGGGGCCGACCGCGTGGAGGGTTGCCTGTTCGGCAACGGAGAGCGCACCGGCAACGTCGACCTGGTGACCCTGGGCCTCAACCTGTTCAGCCAGGGCATCGACCCGAAGATCGACTTCTCCGACATCGATGCCATCCGCCGGGTGGCCGAGTACTGCAACCGCCTACCCGTCCACGAGCGCCACCCCTACGCCGGCGACCTCGTCTACACCGCCTTCTCCGGCTCCCACCAGGACGCCATCAAGAAGGGCTTCGCCGCCCTCTACGCCGAGGCCGACGCAGCGGAGACCGGACCCGAGCGAAGCGAGGGGCCATCAGGGCGGCGGGTGGGGTCGGTGGACGTGGGCCGGGGCCGCGACTACGAGCAGTGGGAGGTGCCGTACCTGCCCATCGACCCGGCCCACGTGGGCCGCACCTACGAGGCGGTGATCCGGGTCAACAGCCAGTCGGGCAAGGGCGGCGTGGCCTACATCATGGAGACCGAGCACGGCTTCACCCTGCCTCGCCGTCTCCAGATCGAGTTCTCCCGCACCATCCAGGGCATCGCCGAGGACACCGGCACCGAGATCTCCCCCTCCGCCATGTGGGACGCCTTCACCGCCACCTACCTGCCGGAGGCGCCGCCCTACGTGCTGCGCTCCACCGAGCTGACGTCGTCCTCCGAGGGAGCCAGCTCCATCACGGCCCAGCTCGTGGTGGACGGGGCGCCGGCCACCATCACCGGATCGGGCAACGGCCCGGTGGCCGCCTTCGTCACCGCCCTGGGCGACGGCCTGGGCATCGAGATCGAGGTGGTCGACTATCACGAGCACTCGCTCGGGGCCGGGGCCGACGCCACCGCGGTGGCCTACGTCGAGACCAAGGACGGGGAGGGCGCGGTGCGCTGGGGGGTCGGCACCGACCCCAACATCATCACCGCCTCGCTGAAGGCCG
This sequence comes from uncultured Iamiaceae bacterium, assembly GCA_964643485.1. GTDB lineage: Bacteria > Actinomycetota > Acidimicrobiia > Acidimicrobiales > Iamiaceae > Iamia. Next base: position 7,114 of record CAZXRA010000192.1, read on the forward strand.
TCCTGGCCGCCGCGGCCCGGGGCCGCCCGTCCCGTGCCTGAGGACACCTACACCCACGGCCACCACGACTCGGTCCTCCGCTCGCACCGCTGGCGGACGGTGGAGAACTCGGCCGCCTACCTGCGGCCGGGCCGGTGCTCGCCTCGACCGGGCCGAGGTGGTGCTGGACGAGGCCCGGCGCCAGCCCGACCGGCCCGACACCGTGCGCCTCGCCGTCGGCGACGTGTACGCCCTCGACCACCCCAACGGCTGGTTCGCCGTGCTCCACGGCGAGAGGGGTGAAGGAGTGTCAGTCGACGGGGGCGATCGAGGCGAAGGCCCGGGCCCGGTCGATCTTGGCCAGGCGATCGGTCATGCCCGTGGCCCCGACCAGCACGTAGTCGGCCTGGTACTGCGGCCGGATCTCGCCGTGGGCGTCGACCAGCCAGGGCAGGGCCAGGCGGCGGGGCACCCGCACCCGCTCGGGGCGCTCGTAGGTGCCGAACACCTTGTCCCACACCGGGATCGACACGCCGTGGTTGGCCATGGGCGTGCCGAAGTGGTGGTGGAAGTGGTGGCGGCGGACGAGGTGCTCGTAGCGGTTGCGGGGCGCCCGCAGGTGCGAGGCGGCGTGCTGGTACTCGTAGAAGAAGTAGCCGAAGGCCCAGCCCACGGCGACGGTGATCCCCACCGGCAGGCCGCCGACCAACCAGCCCAGCGGGGCCCACAGCACAGCCCCCACGAGCAGCATCCCGGTCCAGCTCAGGATGTGGTTGACGTCGAACGACCAGCCGGCAGCCACGTGGTGCTCCAGGTGCTCTCGACTCATGATCCCCTTGCCGTGCAGGTGGTGCATGGCAAAGCGATGAAGGAGGTATTCGGCGAGGGTCCAGAGCGCCCACCCCACGGGGAAGGCAACGGCGAGGGCGAGGAAGGTGGGCATCACGGTTCCAGGGTCAGGAGGAAGGGAGCGGGAGGACGGGGAGGCCGTCGACGACGGTGCGGGCCCGGGCCAGGGCATCGGGGTCGGCCCCCCAGCCCCGCAGGAGCGAGTCGGTGATCTCCTCGCCCAGCAGGGCCCCGGTGGTGGGGAGGCCGGCGGCGATGCCGTCGACCATGAGGGCCCCGTTGAGGGCGACGATCCAGGCGAAGGTGCGCAGCAGGGCGCCCTCCAACGGGTGGTCGAGGGGATCGGCCACCGGGTGATGGGCGGCCAGGGCGCCGGCATCGACGGCGTCGGCCAAGAGCTGGCGGGGCAGGGCCAGCACGGCCATGGCCACCGGCACCACCTCGACGATGTCGGCGGTGTCGGCCACGCCCGGGGTGACGAGCATCTGCTGCTGGAGGTGGAACTCGCGGGCGTGGTGCTCGGGGGCGGTGAGAAAGAGGTGGGAGAAGGCGAGGAGGCGGGCCAGGGCGGCGTCGACGGAGGGCACGCCGGCCAGGGCCTCGTCCCAGGCGGCCAGGCGCTCCTCGGCCATGCGGCCCAGGACGATGAGGGCCTCCTGCTGGAGAGCAGCCAGGAGGGCCGAGCGGGAGGGGAAGTAGGTGTAGAGCGAGGCCGGGGCGTAGTCGGCCGCCTCGGCCAGGGCGGCCATGGTGAGCCCGTCGGGGCCGTCGCGGTCGACGATCTCGGCCGCCAGGGCCAGCAGGGCGTCGCGCCGGGCCGCCCGCTTGCGGGTGCGGCGGTCGCCGACCGGCGGCGACGTGTCGACGTTTTCCGAAGGCACGTCGGAAAACGTACGGATGTCGGACGGGCCCGTCAACCCCTGGATAGGTTCGGGCCATGGACATCGGCCCCTACGGCATCTGGACGTTCCAGCTCGACCTCGTCCCCTCGTCCCGAGCCATCGAGCACGTCGACGAGCTGGACGAGCTGGGGTTCGGGGCGGTGTGGATCCCCGAGGCGGTGGGCCGCGAGGCCTTCACCCACGCCTCCCTCCTGCTGCGGGGCGGGGACGACATCGTGGTCGCCACCGGCATCGCCTCCATCTGGGCCCGCGACGCCGTGGCCGCCGCCGCCGCCCACCGCACCCTCACCGAGGCCCACCCCGACCGCTTCCTCCTCGGCCTCGGCGTCAGCCACCACAACCTGGTCGAGCGGGTGCGAGGCCACGAGTACGTCCGCCCCTACTCGGCCATGCGCGCCTACCTCGACGGCATGGACAGCGCCATGTTCATGGCGGCCGGCCCGACGACGGAGCCCCGCCGGGTGCTGGCCGCCCTCGGCCCCCGCATGCTGGAGCTGGCCCGCGACCGGGCCGCCGGCGCCCACCCCTACTTCGTGCCTCCGGAGCACACCGCCGTGGCCCGGGAGGCCCTGGGCTCGGGCCCGCTGCTCGCGGTGGAGCAGGCCGTGGTGCTGGAGACCGATCCCACCCGGGCCCGGGAGATCGCCCGCACCCACACCCGGATCTACACCGGCCTCCCCAACTACCGGAACAACCTGCTGCGCCTCGATCCCACCCTCACCGAGGACGACTTCGTCCCCGGCGGCAGCGACAAGCTGGTCGACACCATCGTCGCCTGGGGCGACGTCGACACCGTCCTGGCCCGGGTGCAGGCCCACCACGACGCCGGGGCCGACCACGTGTGCATCCAGGTGGTCGACGGCACCACCGACGTCCCGGTCGCCGCCTGGCGCCACCTGGCCGAGGCCCTCGCCCTCACCGGCGCCTGACAACCCGTCGAAAGGTCAATTCGCCTACCCATACGGTCGCAGATCGACCTTTCGACGCGGCCGACGGAGCGAAATCGGCCGGCAGGAAGGAGGCACCGTGCCACGCTGCGGCATGGGCCTGCGTGACGACCTGATCGAGCTGTGGCCGCTGTTCGGGCTGGAGGTGCGCACGCCCCGCCTCTCGCTCCACGTCCCCGACGACGGGGAGCTGGCCGTCCTCGCCCGCCTCAGCGACGACATCCACCCGCCCGACCGGATGCCCTTCACTGTGCCGTGGAGCATCGAGCCCCCGGACGTGCGCCATCCCGCCTTCCTCCAGCACCACTGGGGCCGGCGCGCCGCCTGGACCCCCGAAGCGTGGGGCATCGACTTCGCCGTCATCGCCGAGGGCGAGCTCGTCGGGTGCCAGCACATCGGGGCCAATGGCTTCGCCGAGGAGCGCACCGTCATCACCGGGTCGTGGCTGCACCGCCCCCGTCAGGGCCAGGGGCTGGGCCGGGAGATGCGAGCCGCCATCCTCCACCTGGCCTTCGCCGGCTTGGGAGCGGAGCGGGCCACCTCGTCGGCCTACGTCGACAACCTCGCCTCCCAGCGAGTGAGCGAGGCGGTCGGCTACACCCGCACGGGGGAGGCCGACGAGGAGGGTCACGGCATGACCCGACGGCGCATCGACTACGGGCTGGAGCGATCGGCGTGGGAGGAGCACTGCCGTTCCGACATCACCATCGCCGGCCTCGACCGCTGCCGCGCTCTCTTCGGCGCCTGACGACCCCCGGCACCCACGGGGCTTCCCCATGGGTCGTGGAGGTTCTATCTTTTCGGGCACCCGACAGACCGGAGACCTGCCCGAAGCACGACTGACAATGAAACTTGGCGGCCTCGGTTCCATTCGGGCAGGACGGGAAACCGGGGACGGCGGACGAGACGGTCTTCAGCATTGGCAGGCCCGGACCCCACGGTGCAGTGGGGGTCGGGGCAGCCGTCACCGCTCCAACGAGCGCCAGGCGCACCCGAACGCAACAGCGTGACGACCCGCACTCTGGGGGTATGAGTGCGGGTATTTGGCGTGAAGAAAATCACCTCTTTTAGCTTTATAGACCGCCTCAAGAACTCCCCTCTAAGTCTTGACAAGTGGTGGTATTTTCCCACCGCACCACTCCTCACCAGAAATGAAAGAGCATGCCTGGCAATTCAAAACTCTTGCTTCGACGCGCCCACGTTCATGTGGGAGGTCTCATACTGGCCGTCATGGCGACGGTCATCGCCACACTGGCACCGACACCGGCGGGAGCCGTACCGACCTTCCCCTGGGGAACCTACGGTCCCCCAGCCCAAGGGTCGGCCAACGGCGCCAACCCCCCGATCGTGATGGTCGGTGACAGCCTGATCCACAACATCGGAGTCTCGTCCGTGGCCACCCACATCAAGACCGTGACCGGTCGAACGACGGTGGTGAACGCCACGGGTGGCGCCAGTTGGGTCAACTACGGCGTCCCGGCCCAGAGTGCCGGCAACGCCATGATGTGGGACTACGCCAACGTCATGAACGCCCGGCTGGCCATCGGTGCCCTCGGCACCAACGACGCCAAGCTGATGACCGAGCACCCGACCCTGTACACCCAGCAGAACCAGTACGACACCATGTCCTGGACGGTGAACAACACCCTCCAGCACTCCCAGTGCGTGATGCTCGTCAACATTCGGCCCCGCACGACGCTGCTCCCCGAGCTGAGCTACGACAACATGGTCAAGCTCAACAACAACATGTACCTGAAGGCCGCCACCATCCCCACTCGGGTGTTCGTGGCCGACTGGAACGCCTACGTGACCAGCCAAGGCGGCCCCGGTGGCATCTACATCCCGGGCGACACCCACATGACCCCGGCCGGCCAGTTGCTCTACGCCTCCTTCATCTCCGGCCGCGCCCAGCACCTCATCAACAACAACAACTGCTAGCTCGCCTCGGAGGACTCAGCTGCCCGCCTCCTCGACGAGAGGGGGCGGGCAGCCCCGCGCCAGGGCCGGACGATCCCTTGCTGCCGAAGCCGTGGCGCACGAGCGCAAGCAGGCAACCGGTCTCGGGAGGACACCCCGTGCTTCCGAGAGCACGACAACCGAAAGGCACTCTTCACATGCACATCAAACGCTCATCGTCCCGTCGCGGGCGCTTCTTCCGACGTCTGGCGATGGTCGCGGCCGCAACCGTCATCGCCACCCTCACCCCCTCACCGGCCGGCGCTCAGACTGCTCCGTTCGAGACATGGCCTTGGGCATCCACTGGATTCTCGAACGGCGGTTCGCCGGGGATCGTCCTCGTCGGCGACAGCCTGATCGACTACGCCGGAACGCAGGGTGTCGCGACGCACATCAGGACCGTCACCGGTCGGGCGACTTACATCAACGCCACGTCGGGTGCGAGCTGGGTGAACTACGGATGGCCGGGTCAGCAGGCCAACGGCGGTTACCTCATGCCGGACCTCGCCGATCTGTTCAACCCTCGGTTGACCATCGGGGCTTTGGCTACCAACGATGCGATCCTGTTGACGAACCATTCGGACGTCTACAACCAGCAGGCCCAGTACAACATCATGGCCAACACCGTGCAGACGACCCGCCAACACTCCCATTGCGTGATGCTGGTCAATGTCCGCCGCCGCAACGTCACGGGGACCATGACGGCCGCCGCCGCGCTTCAGGTGAACAACAACATGTTCCTGCTCGCCGCACTCAGCACTCGGGTGTACGTGGCCGACTGGGACACCTTCGCCGCAGGCCAGTCGGGCATCTTCCTGCCCAACAACGTCCACATGACCGAAGCCGGTGAGTTGATCTACGCCGCCTTCATCTCTGGTCAGGCCCAGAACCTCATCAACAACCACGGCTGCTGATCACCTGACCAGCTTCGGTCCGTGAGCACGGATCGGGCGAGAGACTCCGGTGCATTGGCAGGCTCGAACCCCCACATGAGCGTGGGGGGACGGGGCCGATCTCTTCCGCTCACCGCTCATGACGATCGAACCGAGACGTGACGACGAGGGCCCGCACCCCGGGGGATCAGGGGTGCGGGCCCCATCGCGTCCGCTCCCCTCAGCCCTCGCGGACGACGTCGGCCGGATCCTTGTCCTCCCGCAGGCCGAGGAAGCGGGGGTGGCGCAACCGGCCGCTGCGGCTCCACTCCCCGAAGCCCACCTGAGCCACCAGCTCGGGCCGCACCCAGTGCGCCGTCGGCTCCCGGGGCGGGTCGGGGACGGGCGGCGCGTCGACCTCCAGGGCCTCGAGCCGGGCCCGCAGCGCCACGAGGGTGGCGTGGCGGAAGCCGGTGCCCACCTTGCCGCCGTAGCGGAGCCGGCCGTCCTCGTGGTAGCCGACCAGGAGCGCTCCGAGGGCGGGCCGGGTGCCGGTCGGCTCGGTGAACCCGATCACCACCACCTCCTGCTGGCGGACCAGCTTGAGCTTCAGCCAGTCGCGGCTGCGACGGCCCTGGTAGGTGCTGCTGGCCCGCTTGGCCATGAGGCCCTCCCACCCCCCGTCCTCGGCCCGGGCCCGCGCCGCGGCCGGGTCACCCTCCAACACGTCGGAGAGGCGCACCACCTCACCCGGTTCGAGCACTTGCTCCAGCAGCGACCGCCGGGACCGCAGGGGGAGGGACCGGACGTCCTGGTCGCCCAGCCACAGGAGGTCGAAGGCGACGTAGGTGACCCGCACCGGCGAGCGGCGGGAGCGGGCCTCGTCGTGGACGTGCATCCGTTCCTGGAGGCGCTCGAAGCTCGACACGTCCCCGTCGAAGGCCACCACCTCCCCGTCGATCACCGCCCGCAGGGGCAGCCCCTCCAGGGCGTCGACCACCTCGGGGTAGACATCCTCCTGGCGGATGCGGTTGCGGGACAGCAGGCGGACGCCGTCGTCGCCGCAATAGGCGACCACCCGCACCCCGTCGAGCTTGCGCTCCGCCCACCAGTCCCCGGCGGGGAGGTGGTCGTCGGCGGCAAGGGTGGCGGCCATGGGCTCGAGCCATCGGGGCAGCCCCCCGATGAGGTCGTCGTCGCGCCGGGCCACCCCCGCTTGCTAGCCCATGCGGGGACTCAGGCGCGGACGCAGGGGGCGAGGCCCCCGCTGAGCTGCAACCACACGGGGTCGTCCCCGCCCGAGGCCTCGAGCACGGCCTCGTCGTCCGCACCCTCGTCGAGTGCCTCCGGATAGGCGGGGCAGCGCACGGCGCCACCATCGAGCTCCACCGCCACGACCGCCGCGGCGACGGAGGCGTCCCACACGGCGACACCGGTGGCGTCGATGGGCAACTCCACGGCGTCGGCGCCGTCGAGCACCACCCGGATCGGGCCCGACCGGAAGCGCTCGGAGACCACGAACCCCACGACACCCACCGGATCGGCGTCGAGGTGGTCGGTGTCGAGACCCGTCAGGACCTGGAGGGCGGGGTCGGTGACCGCGCTCATGAAGAAGCCCATGGACCCACAGGTGGCGGGAGCCCCGTCGTGGTTGGGGAGGGAGCCGACGTCGTCGGGCCAGGGGGTGGTGTCCGGCTCGCTCCGGGTCACCTCCAGGGTGCGGCACGTGACCTCGGTGTCCCCCTGCCGGGCCGGAGCGGCGAAGACCTGCCAGGACTCTCCCCGCACGGATCCCTCCGTTTGGAGCGCCCAATCGCCCACGACCTCCGGGAAGAGCGACAGGCCGCCCCACGCCGCGTCCTCGTCATCGGGGCCAGCGACCTCGTCGGGGGGCTCGACATCGACGGCGATGCCGAAGTCCCACAGCTCCATCTCCATGGTGCCGCCCCGCACCCGCCGCAGCCGCTCGTCGCCGTCGAGCCACACCTCGACCTTCCCGTCGAGGTCGTACCAGTCGCCGTCGCCGATGGTCGCGTCGAGGGTGACCTCGTACCGGGTGGTCGGGTCGCCCCGCACCTCCTCGTCACCCTTCTCGGTGAACACCTCGGCCGCATCGCGCAGGGCTTCCACGAAGCCCCTGGGGTCGAACGAGCCCGGATCGAGCAGGGCGAAGGGATCATCCCCACCGTCCGCTGCGACCTCGTCCTCCGCGACCTCGCCGCCCGCGGCGATCTCGTCCTCCGTGAGCTCCTGGTCGAGCGTCCAGGGCCCCGGCTGCCCGTCCCGCTCCTCGCGTGACCAGCTCTCCTCGCCGATGATGCGCATCTCCACCGACGACGACCACAGCTCCGGGGCCTCGTCGACGGCCCCCTCGGGGGGCACCAAGCCCATCTCGAAGCGACCGCTGAAGGTGGACCGGGGTTCGTCGGAGAAGGCCACCATGCCCTCGAACTCGGCGCTCGTCCGCCACGTGCCCAAGGTGGAGTCGTCCTCCCCGGCCAGGCCCTCTTCGCTGGCGAACCGGAAGGAGGCCCGGGCACTGCCCGCCTCCTCGGTGGCGCTCAGCAGGTCGAAGTCGAAGGGGAGCTCGGCCGACACCTCGTCGGCGCCGCCGTCACCGCAGCCCGGGCCGGCGACGGCCAGCCCCGCCGCCACAGCCACCAGGAGAACCCGTCGCATCCGTGCCATGTGACCCTCCGTCGCCCGCCGATCTCCCGGCATCTTGGCACGGACCCGAGCCGATGCCCGATCGGAGACGGCCCACCACCGGCGCGGTGGAAGTGGACACCCGATGGCCGCTTTGGGGTGCCACACTCCCGGGGTGCGCGCCGACCGCCTCGTGGCCACCCTCCTCCTCCTCCAAGCGCGGGGCCGCGTCACGGCAGCCGAGGTGGCCGAGGAGCTGGAGGTCTCCGAGCGCACCGCCCGCCGCGACCTCGAAGCCCTGAGCATGGCTGGCATCCCCGTCTACTCCCAGGCCGGCCGGGGCGGCGGCTGGTCGCTGCTGGGCGGGGCCCGCACCGACCTGAGCGGGCTCACCGCGGCCGAGGCCCGCACCCTGTTCCTCGTGGCCGGCCCCTCGTCGGCCGCCACCCCCGAGGCCAAGTCGGCCCTCCGCAAGCTGGTCCAGGCCCTGCCCGAGACGTTCCGGGCCGAGGCCGCGGCGGCCGCGGCCGCCGTCATGCTCGACCCGGCGAGCTGGGGCGGGCGTCCCGTCACCCCGCCACCGTTCCTGGAGGAGCTCCAGCAGGCCGTGGTCGCCCAGGTGCAGGTCGACCTGGGCTACACCGACCGCGAGGGGGCCGAGACCCGGCGCCGGGTCAGCCCCCTGGGCCTGGTCCAGAAGGGCTCCACCTGGTACCTCGTGGCCCACACGGCCAAGGGGCTGCGCACCTTCCGGGTCTGGCGGGTGCAGTCGGTCGAGCGCACCGACGTCCCCGCCGAGCGCCCCGATGGCTTCGACCTGGGCGAGGCGTGGCGGGAGGTGGTCGAGGCCATGGACGAACGTCGCATGGCCGTCACCGCCCGCCTCCGGGTCCGACCCGACATGCTCGGGCCGCTGCGGGCCCACTGGGGCACCTCGCTCCGGGGCCCCGACATCACGGCCGAGGAAGCGGCCACCCGCGACCCGGCCACGTGGCCCGAGGTCACCATCGCCACCACGCCGTGGGAGCGAGTGGCCGAAGAACTGGCCGGCTACGGCGACCTGCTGGAGATCCTCGACCCGCCCGAGGCCCGGGCCCACCTGGCCGCCCTCGGCGCCCGGCTCGTCGCCCTCTACCGCGACGGCTGAAACCGCCGGAGCCGGAGGCTGTTGGTCACCACGAAGACGCTGCTGAAGGCCATGGCCGCCCCGGCCAGCATGGGGTTGAGCAGCCCGGCCGCGGCCAAGGGGATGGCGGCCACGTTGTAGGCGAAGGCCCAGAAGAGGTTGCCCTTGATCACGGCCAGGGTGCGCCGCGACAGGCGGATGGCGTCGACGGCCGATCGCAGGTCGCCCCGCACCAGGGTGAGGTCGCTGGCCTCGATGGCCACGTCGGTGCCCGTGCCCATGGCCAGGCCCAGGTCGGCCTGGGCCAGGGCCGCGGCGTCGTTGACCCCATCACCCACCATGGCCACGACCCGGCCCTCGGCCTGGAGGCGACGGACGACGTCGACCTTGTCGGCGGGGAGCACCTCGGCCACCACCTCGTCGATGCCCACCTCGGCGGCCACGGCCCGGGCCGCGGCCTCGTTGTCGCCGGTGAGGAGGACGGGGCGCAGCCCCAGGTCACGGAGGCCGGCCACCGCCGCCGCCGACGTGTCCTTCACCGTGTCGGACACCACCAGCACGGCCCGGGCCTCACCGTCCCACCCCACGAACACCGGGGTCCGGCCCTCAGCCTGGGCCGCGTCGCGAGCGGCGGCCAGCTCGGCGGGGAGGGGCAGCCCCCAATCGGCGAGGAACCGCTCCCGGCCGGCCACCACGGCGTGGCCCTCGGCGACGCCGGTGACCCCCAGGCCCTCGGTGCTGGCGAAGGACTCCACCAGAGGCAGGTCGATCCCCTGCTCGCGAGCCCCAGCGGCGACGGCCCGGGCGATGGGGTGCTCGGAGGCGTCCTCCACCGCCCCGGCCAGCCGGAGGGCGTCGCCCTCGTCGGCGCCGGCAGCCGCCACGACCCCCACCAGGGCCATCGCGCCGGTGGTGACGGTGCCCGTCTTGTCCAGCACCACGGTGTCGACCCGGCGGGTGGACTCCAGCACCTCCGGGCCCTTGATGAGCACGCCGAGCTGCGCCCCCCGCCCGGTGCCCACCATGAGGGCCGTCGGCGTGGCCAGGCCCAGGGCGCAGGGGCAGGCGATGATGAGGACGGCCACGGCCGCGGTGAAGGCGGTGACGGCGGAGTCGGTGGCCGCCGCCGTGAGCCAGAACCCGAGGGTGGCGGCGGCCAGGGCGAACACGACGGGGACGAACACGGCCGACACCCGGTCGGCCAGCCGCTGGACCGGCGCCTTGCCCGTCTGGGCCTCCTCGACCAGGCGGGCGATCTGGGCCAGGGCCGTGTCGGACCCCACCCGGGTGGCCTCGACCACCAGCCGGCCGCCGGCGTTGACCGTGGCCCCGGTGACGGCGTCGCCCGGCCCCACCTCGACGGGGACGGGCTCGCCCGTGAGCAGCGAGGCGTCGATGGCCGAGGTGCCCTCGACGACGGTGCCGTCGGTGGCCACCTTCTCGCCGGGCCGGACGACGAACCGGTCGCCCACGGCCAGGGCGTCGATGCCGATGCGCGCCTCGGTACCGTCGGCCCGAAGCACGGCGACGTCCTTGGCCCCCAGGGCCAGCAGGGCCTCGAGGGCGGCGCCGGAGCGATGCTTGGCCCGGGCCTCGGCGTACCGGCCAGCCAGCAGGAACGTGGTGACCCCGGCCGCCACTTCCAGGTAGATCTGGCTGGACGCCATGCCCCGCTCGGGACGGAGCGTGAAGCCGTGGGTGAGGCCGATCTCCCCGGCGTCGCCGAGGAGCAGGGCCCACAGCGACCAGCCGAAGGCGGCCAGGATGCCCACCGACACCAGGGTGTCCATGGTGGAGGCGCCGTGGCGCAGGTTGGCCAGGGTGGCCCGATGGAACGGCCAGGCCGCCCAGGTGACCACCGGGGCGGCGAGGGTGAGGGAGATCCACTGCCACCCGTCGAACTGGACGGCGGGGACCATGCCCATGAGCACGACGGGCACGGAGAGGAGGGCGGCCCCGATGGCTCGCTGGCGCAGCACATCGACGGGGGCCGTCTCGGCCATGTGGTCATGGCCACCGGGGCCGTGGTCGGACGAGGCGGCGGGGATGCCGGGCAGCGAAGCGCCGTAGCCGGTGGCCTCGACCTGGGCGACGAGCTCGTCGTCGCTGACGGGGCCGGTGACGGTGGCCCGGGCCTTCTCGGTGGCGAAGTTGACCGTGGCCTCCACCCCGTCGAGGCGGTTGAGCTTCTTCTCCACCCGCGCCGCGCACGACGCGCAGGTCATGCCGGTGATGGCGAGGGTGACGTCGCGGGTCTCGATGTCAGCCATGGTCGCCTCCCCGGTCGCCGTGGGCAGAGGTGGGTACGGGGTGGTCGTCGGCCGGAGCGGGGGAGGGAGCCGACGGGGTGGTCGTCGCCGGGGCCTCGTCGTGGCCGCCCCCGACGTCGAGGGGTCCGACGGCGGTGCCCAGCCCGGCGCCGAGCAGGCCCGCCACCAGCACGGCCGCGGTGAAGGCGGCCAGGCGGGTGGGCACGCCGAGCTCCACCCGCTCGCTCATGGGACGACCTCGTAGCCGGCCTCGTCGACGGCCGCGGCCAGCGCGGCCTGGTCGACAGGTGTCGAGGACGCAACGGTGACGGCACCGGAGGCCAGGTCGACGTCCACACCGGTGACCCCGTCGAGCTTGGAGACCTCCTCGGTGACGGCGGCGGCGCAGTGGCCGCAGGTCATGCCGGTGACGGTGACCACGGTGCTGGACATGGAGTCTCCTCGGCTCGTCTGACCCGTTCAACATACCCCCAGGGGGTATCTATGCCAACCCCCTTCCCCGAACCCTCAAAGGCTGGTAGCGAGGAGAACCACGCCGAAGACGGCGAAGAGGACAGCCGACCCGATGCGCGTGACCCGCTCGGGCAGGCGGGCCCCGAAGGCCCGGCCCAGCAGGACACCCAACAGTCCGCTGACGATGATGCCCAGGGTCGCACCCACCCAGACGAGCACCGGGTCGCCCTTGGCCGCCAGGGTGGCGGTGGCCAGCATGGTCTTGTCCCCCAGCTCGGCCACGAACATGGCCACGGCCACCGACACGACGACCGACCGGGAACCGGGGGTCGGAGCGTCGCCTCCGTCCTCCTCCGGGTCCCCGACCCGGAGCGTCCAGGCCGCGAACCCCAGGAACAGCACCCCACCGGCCACCCCGATGGCCCGCGTGGGAAGGGCCGCCCCCAGCAGGCCGCCCACCACCACCGAGAGCAGGTTGGTGACGGCGTAGGCGACGACGACCCCGGTGACCACCGGGGCCAGGCGGTGCCGGGCCCCGAGGCCCAGGGCGACCAGCTGGGTCTTGTCCCCCAGCTCGGCCACGAAGACCAGCCCCAGGGCAGCGAGCAGTGATCCCATGCCGGTGCGACTCCCCTTCGGCGGGGCGACGCTACCTCTGCTCACCCTCCGTGCCAACCGTCGGCCCTGGTCACGGGCTTTCTTGCGGAGAAATCCCACAACGGAGCGTGTTCGGAGTATCGTCAGCAACTGGGAACGCGCGTAGGCTGCGGTCCTCAGCAGGACAATGGGAGACACGGTGCGGCGGTGGTCCGCACCCCACAGATCGCCCGGCCCCTCAGGGCTGGCATGATGCGGTACCGACCGGGAACACCACCCCTCCCCCGTTTCCGGTCGGTGCCGCTCCTTCCTCCCTCCGGGGACCTCGGTAGCCTGGCCCCGTGCCCGACGACGAGGACCCCGGAGGCGGCCGCGCCACCGCCACCCTGCGTGCCGACGTCGCCTTCACCCGCACCTGGCTCGACCGCCACTCGTGGGTCGACGTCGCTCGGAGCGTGGTCGCCGACAGTGACGAGCTGGCCGACGCCCTGGTGGAGAACCTCACCTGGAGCGAGGGCCAGGTGTTCCGCTACGACCACTGGGTCGACGTGCCCCGCCTCGGCTCCGGCTACCCCCTCGACCGGCCCCCCCACCCCGTCCTCTCCGAGATCCACCGGGCCCTGCAGCATCGCTACGAGGTGCGCTTCGCCGCCCCCGCCGTGGCCTGGTACCGCGACGAGCGCGACAGCGTCGCCTTCCACCGCGACCGCGACATGAAGTGGCTGGACGACACCCGCATCGCTCTCCTCGTGGTGGGCGCCCGGCGCCCCTTCCTGCTCCGCCCACGGGCCCACCGCCATGCCCACGAGCTGCCCGACCGGGGCGCCGTCGTCGACCTCTCCCCCGGCCAGGGCGACCTCCTGGTGATGGGGGGCGCCTGCCAGGCCCGGTGGGAGCACTCCGTCCCCAAGGTCACCTACCGGCTGGGACCCCGCTTCTCGGTGCAGTGGCGATGGACCTCCGGCACCGGTCGCCAGGAGCAGGGCGGCTCCTACGGCGCCCCGCTCCACTTCTCGGCCCGATGAGCGGCGCCGGCACGCTGCGGGTGGCGGCGATCCAGCACGACATCACCTGGGCCGACCGCGACGCCAACTTCGCCCACCTGGCCCCGATGGTGGCCGCCGCGGCGGGGGCCGGAGCGGGCCTGGTGGTGCTGGCCGAGACGTTCTCCACCGGATTCGCCGTGGACGACCCGGGCCTGGCCGAGCCCGAGGGCGGACCGTCGGCCCACTTCCTGGCCACCCAGGCCGCCGAGCACGGCGTGTGGGTCGGCGGCTCGTGCCCCGAGGTCCCGCCCGACGCCCCGGACGACGACCGTCGTCCCTTCAACTCCTTCGTGCTCGCCGCGCCCGACGGCGCCGTCCACCGCTACCGGAAGATCCACCCCTTCACCTACGCCGACGAGCACCGCTGGTTCCGGGCCGGCGAGGAGCTCGTTTCGGTGGAGATCGGCGGCCTCCGGGTCAGCCCCTTCGTCTGCTACGACCTGCGCTTCGCCGACGAGATGTGGCAGGTCGCCCCCGACACCGACCTCTACCTGTTCCCCGCCAACTGGCCTGTGGGCCGCCGCCTCCACTGGCAGGTGCTGCTCCAGGCCCGAGCCATCGAGAACCAGGCCTACGTGCTGGGGGTGAACCGGGTGGGCGAGGGCGGCGGTCTCACCTACGTGGGCGACAGTCGCATCGTCGACCCGGCCGGCGAGCTGCTGGCCACGGCGGCCGGCGGCGAGAGCATCCTCCTGGCCGATGTCTCCGCCGCCCGGGTCGCCGAGGTGCGGGCCCGCTTCCCCTTCCTCCCCGACCGGCGCTGATGGCGACCGCCAGCGAGATCAGATCAAGCCGAGGCCGCCGTCGACGGCGAGGGTGTGGCCGGTGACGTACGAGGCCTCGTCGGACAGCAGGAACACCGTGGCCGCCGCCACCTCCCAGGCCGTGCCCTGACGGCCCAGGGGGACCGGGGTGCGGCCCCGGGCCGGCCGGCCCCGCGTGGCGGCCCGACCCAGCGGGGTGTCGATGAGCCCGGGGGCGACCACGTTGGCCCGCACACCCTGGCGCGCCCCCTCGAGGGCCACGTGGCGGCACAAGCCGATGAGGCCGGCCTTCGAGGCGTCGTAGGCCGGCAGCCGGCTGCCGGGGCGCAGCCCGGCCAACGAGCCGATGAACACGATCGACCCGCCCTCGGTCAGCACCGGGAGGGCCAGCCGGGCGATCAGGAACGGGCCCCGGAGGTTGACGGCCAGGGTGGCGTCCCAGTCGTCGACCGACGTGCCGATGAGGCCGCCGGCCCCCCGGCCAATGCCGGCGTTGCACACGACGCCCGTCAGCCCGGGCGCGGCCGCCACCATCTCGCCGCACGCCGCCTCGTCGGCCACGTCACCCACGACGACGGTGGCCTGGCCGCCGACGTCCCGCACCAAGCCGGCCGTCACCTCGGCCGCGTCGCCATCCCGGTCGGCGCACACCACCCGGGCCCCCTCCCGGGCACAGGCCACGGCGATGGCCCGGCCGTTGCCCACGGGGGCGTCGAGCTCAGGGGTGGGTTGCGACCCGGCTCCCACGACCAGGACGGTGTGGCCGGCCAGGCGGCCGGTGGCCTCAGCCATCCAGGGCTCCGGGCGGGAAGCCGTCGACGCCGTCCTCCCGGGGGACACCCAGGCTGTTCAGCGTGAAGGAGACGAGGTGGTAGTGGCCGACGACCATGGGGATCTCGATGAGCTGGAGCTCGTCGTAGTGCTCGGCCAGGGCCGCCCAGGTGACGTCGGTGATGCAGGCGTCGGTGTGCAGCTCGTCGGCGGCCTGGAGGAGGACCGCCTCCATGGGCGTCCACCCCTCGGCGGCCGGGCCATCGATGGTGCGGTGGATCTCGGCCTCGGTCATCCCGACGGAGCGGGCCAGGGCCACGTGCTGCGACCACTCGTACTCCGACCGGCACAGCCAGCCCGTGCGGAGGATCAGCAGCTCCCGGTCACGGGCCGGGAGCTTGCCGGCCAGCAGCTTGCCCCCGAAGGGCAACCAGCGGTTGAACAGCCCGGGATGGCGCACGAGGGTGGCGAAGATGTTGACCGTCGATCCGCCGATGCCGACCTGTCCCATCAGCTCGACCTGGCGGGGGTCCATGTCGTCGGCGGCCAACGGGGGGATGCGGGGCGTGGCGGGCCGGGGCCCGTGGGGCTCGGTCACCGGCGTTCTCTGATCTGATCAGCCATGCCCGGAGTCTGCCCGACCGCAGGGCCCCGACGACGCTCCTCGCCGCTGGCGATCAGCCGTCAGTGCTCGTGCTCACCGCACTGGAGGCCGAACTCGTCGACGCCGGCGAAGGGGCCACAGCCGTTGGCGGCGATCCACACGTGCATCATCGGCGGGGTGACGAACAGGGACGTGCCCGGCGGACAGCTCCCTCCGGGGGGCTTCAGGCCCCCGAGCGTGAGGTTGGGGCGGAAGCAGAGGTTCTCGTGGATGTGCCACCCCGGCAGCCACTCCAGCTCGGTCGGGATGTCGTCGACGGTGTGGTTGAAGGGCAGCATGTACATGGCGGCCTGGAGGACGGGGCCGGACGCCGTCGTGAGGTAGACGAGCGACTCGGGGTAGGCGGGATCGAGGATGCGGCTGTCGCCGATCCAGGCCAGGTTGATGTAGTGCCGGTAGCCGCCGACCTGGCCGCCGTCGCCGATCCAGATGAATCCCGCGGCCACGGCGGCGGACGCCTTGGCGAACCGGGGCAGGGCGGCCTCGGTGTCGGCTCGGAGATCGTCGGCGAAGGCCACCTGCTGGGCCGTCCACGTCGATGGGTACTCGTATTCGTCTCCGCCCCCGGGCTGGGGAGCGGTCGGGTGCGGATGCCCGCCGCCCCCTCCGCTTCCTCCCCCGGGATGCTGATGCCCACCGCCGCCACCGGAGCCGTCGATCGGGTGGAGGTGACCCTCCCCGCCACCGGCGGGGTGAGGGTGGTCCTGCCCGCCACCGGCCGGGTGGGGGTGGTCCTGCCCGCCACCGGCGGGGTGGGGGTGGCCGCCCCCCGTCCCATCGGTGGGGTGGGGGTGGTCGCCGGTGTCGGATGGATCCGGGTCGTGAGCATGCTCGCCGTCGTCGTGGGTGATCGACTGCGGGTCGACGTGGTCCGCCCCCGGCTCGTGACCGTGATCGGTGCCCTCGTCGTGGCCGTCCTCGCCGTGCTCCTCGCCGGGCTCGTGATGTCGGGCTCCCGCGGCCAGCTCGCCGTCGGCGGGGCTGTGGCCATGGCCGTCGTCCTCATGCTCCCCGTGCTCGCCGCCCTCACCGTGGACGTGGTCGTCGTGCTCGCCGTGGGAGTGGCTGCCGTGGTCGTGGGACGTCGACAGGGCCATGGCCGGCGCCGCGGCCAGCAGCAGGACGGCCAGCACCCCCGCCGTGACCTGGGGTCCGAGCCGGAGCGGCCGGCGGAGCCGCAACCAGCTCGGCTGGAGCAGGAGGACGCCACCGCACGCCGCGGCGGCCCCGAGCAACGTGGTGACCACGTCGACGAAGGCCACGGGCTGGGCCCCGTCCAGCCCGTCGACGATGGGCACCCCCGTCATCCGGGTGAGCAGGTAGAAGCCCACGAAGGCGGCCTGGAGGCCCGTCCCGACCACCACGAGCAACCGGGGCGGGCGGAGGGCCAGGACGGCGGCCCAGCACAGCTGGACCAGGGCGGTCCCGACGAAGAGCGCAGCCAGGCCCCGCAGGTCGGCATGGGTCCAGGCCACGAGCAGGTGGAGGGCCCCGGCGAGGGCCGAGCACGCGGCGACGACGGCCACGAGATGGGCGTCCGGCTCCGACGCCTCGGTCGGCGCCGAAGAGGCGACGGTGGATGACCACATGTCCGGACCCCCTCAGGTACACGGTGCTGCGGTGCACCCTAGGTGGTGCGGACAGCGTCTGCCGGGCGGCACCGAAGAGGCTCCCCCCGGACGCCACGATCCGGAGCGTTGGCTGCTCACACCTACAAGAAGAACAAGCGGGAGAGACCCTCCAAAGATGAGAGGGAGCAACGCTCAGGAACATGAGGGTTTGTCAGGCGGACGGGCGGGTGGTCGTCGTGGTGGTGGAGGATGACGAGGCGGCCGGTCCGGTGGTGGGCGGGGGGGCCGTGGTGGTGGCCGGAGGGTCGGGGCCACCGGCCGCGACGCGTCGGTCGGCGAGCTGCCGGGCCAGATCCTCGGCCTCGGCGAGGGCCGCGATCCACCCCTCGGTGTCCCCGGCGGCGAAGGCGGTGTCGGCCGCGTCGAAGGCCTCCTCGATGGCCGCCACCAAGGCATCGTCGTCACCGGCGAAGTCGCCCGGGTCGGCCGGTTCCTCCGGCTCCTCCGGTTCTTCGGGGTCGGCCGGTTCCTCCGGCTCGTTCGTCGGGTCGTCGAGGATGTCCTGGATGTCCTCCTCCTCGGGGTCGGCCTCCAGGGTCTCGGGGGCGACGCCGAAGATCAGCTGGAGGGCGCCGGCCAGGGTCGTCTCCACCGCCACGTCGGTCTCGCCGTCGGCCCGTTGGACGGAGACGACCACGGCCTTGATCTGGGGGTTGGGGTTGGCTGCGGCGGTGACGTAGAGGGGGCGGACGTAGAGGATGGTCTGCTCGATGGGGATGAGGAGCACGTTGCCGAACGAGACCTCGTTGCCCTGGCTGGCCAGGATGCGGCTGAGCTCGGAGACGTCCGGCGTCTGCTGCATCCCGGCCGCGGCGATGCCGGGGCCGTTGGGCAGCTCCCCCGAGGGCATGTCGTAGCTCACCAGCCGGCCGTCGGGGGACGCGGCCATGAACGAGGTGAGCTGGGTGCGCGACGCCGGCGTGAAGGGTCGCATCAGGGTGAAGGACTCCGCCTCCTCGCCCGGCAGGCGGAGGAGCTGGTACGAGGGCTCGATGGGCCGGGCGTCCGACCCCGTGGTGGGCACCGCCGTCGTGGCCGTCCCCGCGGCCGTCGTGGTGGTCGCCGCGCTGGTGTCGACGGCGTCGGGCGAAGCGGCGACGGTCCACCGGGCCTGGCCCAGGAGGAGCTGGTCGGGGCTCTCGACGTGGTACCGACCCCACATGGTGGTCTGCACCCGGAAGAGATCCTCGGGGTAGCGGAAGTGCGCGGCGAGCCCGGCCGGGGCCTCGTCGATGGGGGAGAACAGGTCGGGGAAGGCCTTGCGGTAGGCCCGGATCAGGGGATCGGCCTCGTCGGTGATGTACATGCCGACGGTGCCGTCGTAGGCGTCGACGACGGCCTTCACCGGGTTGCGGATGTAGTTGAACGACCGTCCCCGCAGGTCGGTTCCGGACAGGTCGTCGTCGGCCTCGACCCGTTGGGCGTTGGGATAGCGATCGGTCGTGGTGTAGCCGTCGACGACGTACACGAGCCGGCCGTCGAGGACCACGGCGTAGGGATCGGAGTCGAAGGTGAGGAAGGGAGCCAGGCTCTGCACCCGCTCCACCACGTCGCGTTGGAGCAGCACCTTGGAGTCGGGCCGGATGCTGGAGGAGATGAGGGGCTCGATCTCCCCGAAGCGGAGGGCGAAGGCGGCCCGGCGCACCACGCTGTCGAGAGGCACGCCGTCGGCCCCGGCGTAGCTGCCCGTCTCCGTGGTGTCGTCGTCGTTCTGGAGCACCAGCTCGGGCCGGTCCGTGTTGACGATCTTGTAGCCCGTCTGCCCCTCCCCGAAGTAGATCGACGGCTGCTCCAGCACCGGGTAGCCCTCGTCGCTCTGCAGGGGGATGTCCCGCACCACCAGGTCGGGCTGGCCGTCGCTGGTCTTGGCGTTGGCCGGGGCCATCACCGCTCCGTAGCCGGACGTGTACACGAGGCGGGACGACTCCCAGCCCCGGATCACCTCGCTCGACTGGTTGATCTGGCGGGCGGCGATCATCACCTGCTCGGTGCGCCCGTCGACGGTGTAGCGATCGACGTCGACGTCGCCGATGTCGTAGAAGGGGCTCAGGCCCTGGAGGCGTTGGAACGTCTCCTCCAGCTCCCCCGTGTCCCACAGCCGGATGTTGCGGACGGTGTCGACGTTGGCCAGGAGCTGGTCGCCCGTGAGCTGGCCGTCGGCCCCGAAGGGGCGCGTCTCGATGTCGTCCAGGCCCAGGGCCGCCGTGGTGGCGTCCATGTTGTGCTGGACGTACTGCTGCTCCAGGGCCGACTCCCGGGGCTCGACCCGGAACTTCTGCACGTAGGCCGGCACCGCCTCACCGGCCAGGACGGCCACCAGGGCCCAGAGGCCCACGGCCAGGCCGGGCAGCACCCAGCCCCGCCGGAAGATGTTGACGATGAACAGGGCCGTGGCGAACAGGGAGATGAGGACCAGGAGGTTGATGGCCTTCATCTGCACGTTGACGTCGGTGTAGGTGGCGCCGTGGACCGGGCCCCGGGACGAGTACACGAGCTCGTAGCGGTCGAGCAGGTACTGGCCCGCCTTCACCAGGGCCAGGGCCGCGCACAGCACCGAGACGTGGGCCTTCACCTGGGAGCTGACCCGGTCGCGGCTGGCCTGGGTGCGGATGCCGCCGTTCAGGTAGTGGGCCACGATCGTGGCCACCAACACCACCACCAGGGCCGAGAAGAGCCAGCCGGCCACGAAGCGCAGGAACGGGAGCTGGAACACGTAGAAGCCGATGTCGATGCCGAAGGTGGCGTCGTCCTGCCCGAAGGGCACGTGGTTGCGGAACAGGATCCAGTTGTCCCACTGGCCCGCCGTCCCGCTGCCGGCGATGAGGGCCAACAGGGCCGACACGCCGGCCCGCACCGCCATCGACCGACGGCCGACCAGCTCCCGGTAGCGGAGCACCAGCTCGTCCTCGCTCGACCCTCCGAAGCGGATGGCCCGGCCGCTGAGGCGCTCGGCCACCGTGAGGTTGACCCACATGATGACGAAGAAGACGAGGCTGAAGATGACGACCAGGCTCACCTTGGCGCCCAGCACCCCCCGCCACACATCGGCCAGGCCCAGCGACTCGTACCAGAGGTAGTCGGTGTAGAAGCCGGCGATCCCCCGCAGCGACGTGGCCAGGATGAACACCACGACCAGGGCGACCACGAGCACGACACGGGCCCGCCCGGTGGGCAGGCGCCGCCGCGACCGGCGGGCCGGGCGCGGCATCTCGGAAGGAGGGCGCATACCGGCCGCAGCCTACCGATGGTCTCCCCTCATACTGGTGCGGCGATCTGCTCACCGACCACCAGGCACCGGCACCCGGGATGGGCCGGGGGGTGGGTGTGGCCGGTGGGGAAGGCCTCGCCGGAGGGGACGGCGCCGGCCAGGACGTCGTCCTCGCAGTCGGGGCAGGCCGGGTGGTCGGGATCGGGCACCCACCGCACCGGGGCGCCGGAGGGACGCACCGCGCACTGGCCCTCACCGAAGGCCGACAGCACCAGGTGGCGGGTGACCTCGATCAGCCGATCGGTCTTCCACTCCCGGTACGCGGCCCGAAGGCGGTCGGAGGTGTCCTCGGCGTCGTCGCCGGCCTCCAGGCACCGGGCGACGCGGGGCCGCACCACGCCGGCCAGCTCCCGCCCCAGGTCGCGGGCCACCTCGTCGACCGCGGCCGCCGCCGAGGAGGGCAGGGACGCCCCCTCGAAGGCGGCCCCCTCCTCGGCCGCGCCGCGCAGGTCGTCGGCCACGGCCAGGGCGTAGGCCGTGACCTGGTCATCGGGGGTGAGGATGCCGTCGAGGTCGGGCCGGCCCTTGGCCCGTCGCACGGCGTCGAGCACCTGGCCCTGTTCGTCGGCCAGCACTCGCTTGAGGCGACGGGCGACGCGGGCCTCGATGGGCTCGATCATCCCGTCCCGCCGCTCCAGCAGGGTGAGGAGGACGTCGGCGTCGGAGAGCTCTGCGTCGGCCTCGGGCTCGCCCTCGACGGGCGCGGGCTCGGCGGGCGCCTCGTCAGATGCGACGGCCTCCTCCGCGTCGGGCCCAGGTCCATCCGCCGGCGCTTCGTCGACGGCGACCTCGTCGGTGGCCTCGGCATCGTCCCGCTCGGCCT
>CAZXRA010000193.1:0-43129 GCA_964643485.1 uncultured Iamiaceae bacterium
GATGACCCTGGGGGGGGGGGGCAAAAGCGAAGACAACAACAGACGCAACAAGCGCCGCCACTGTCGTCAGAACACGTCGAGACAACATACTGAGGGGACCCCCCTGTCGATGAACAACCAACCACGACACCATTTCAGGACTCTGGGACCTGTCATGACGCCTTCCGCCACCTTGCCCCAACACCCCTTGCTGAACATGCGCGATATGCCCTCCCAACGGAAGTGCTGGTCGATGCCAAAACACCACGGCCTCACCACACCCGGGATGAGAGCATCGGCGACGGTGTCGGTCCGTCGGGATGTCGCAGGGGGGTCGTAGTGTCGACGGCATGGCTCTTCCCGTGCCGGTCACCCTCTCCCCCTCCAAGGTCACGTCGTTCAAGGACTGCGCCCTCGCCTTCCGATTCTCGGCCATCGACCGGATCCCGGAGCCGACCTCGCCGGCCATGGCCAAGGGCACCCTGGTCCATGCCGCCCTCGAGGGGCTCTTCGCCCTCGAGCCCGAGGATCGCACCGTCGACGCCGCTCTGGCCTGCCTGGCCCCCGCGGCCGATGGCCTCCGTGGGTCCGGTCGGGAGCTCGACGAGCTGGGCCTCACGGCCGAGGACGAGGCCGCCTTCCTGGCCGACGCCGAGCGCCTGGTGCGCAACTACTTCCTCCTGGAGGACCCCCGCACCATCCGGCCCATCGGGCTGGAGCTCCGCCTGCAGGTGCCGGTGGGCGACCTGCATCTGGTGGGCATCATCGACCGCCTCGAGCTCGATGCCGAGGGCGAGCTGGTGGTCACCGACTACAAGACGGGCAAGGCCCCCAGCGACCGCTACGAGCAGACCAAGCTGGGCGGGATCCACTTCTACTCCCTGCTGTGCGAGGAGCTGTTCGGGAAGCGGCCCGCCCGCATCCAGCTGCTCCACCTGCACGAGCCCGTGGTCATCACCGCCGTCCCCACCGACCAGAGCACCCGGGGCCTCCGCACCCGCGTGGGGGCCATCTGGGACGCCGTCACCCGGGCCTGCGAGCGCGACGACTTCCGACCCAAGCCCGGGCCTCTGTGCAACTGGTGCAGCTTCCAGCAGTGGTGCCCCGAGTTCGGCGGCGACCCCTCCCGAGCGGCCGCCGACGCCGCAGCGCTGGCCGGCGCCCCGGCCCAGCTCGAGGTGTCGGATCCATCGTCGGCGCCGGCGGACTCCGGGCTGGCCGCGGTCGCCTCGTAGCATCGGCTGATGGCCGTCACCGACCCGGGAACCGACGACACCCCCGCCGACGAGGTCGGATCCGAGGCATCCGAGGGCCCGGTCGACACCGTCATCGAGGTCGTCGAGGAGCTCACCACCCCGGCCCCGACGGCCGGGGCCCAGGTCCTCGACACCCGGCTGAACCGGTTCGACGACGCCGTCGATGCCCAGTTCGACCGGCTCCGGGGCAACGCCGTCGCCGATCGGCTCCTGTACTCGGTCACCGAGCTGGCCGACTTCAGCCTGTTGTGGCACCTGCTGGGGGCGGCCAGGGGCCTCCGCTCCGATCAGGATGCCGCCGCCGCCCTCCGCCTCTCGGTCGTCCTCGGCGTGGAGTCGACCCTGGTGAACGGCGGGCTCAAGTCGCTGTTCCGCCGCGGGCGCCCCGTGCCCGAGTTCGAGCGCCCGCACCACCTGCGCATCCCAGTCACCACCAGCTTCCCCAGCGGGCACGCCAGCGCCGCCATGTGCGCCGCCGTCCTGTTGGCCGACGGGCGGTCTCGGCCGGCCAAGGTCGGCTGGTTCGCCCTGGGCGGCCTGGTCGCCGCCAGCCGGGTGCACGTGAAGATCCACCACGCCAGCGACGTGCTGGGCGGCGCGGCCGTGGGCCTGGCGGTGGGCCAGGTGGCCCGCCGCCTGTGGCGCCAGCCCTGAGCGGCCGGCGGGACGAACGGCCCTCAGGCGGGGAGGCTGTCCTCGCTCACCCCGGCGGGCGGCGTGACCGACTCCGCCGACATGAGCAGGAGACGGAGATCGAGCAGCAGGTCGGACATCTCGGCCGACGACACCAGCTCACGCGATCCGACCTGGGCCAGGGCCCGGTCGATCACGGTGAGCGATTCGGTGATGACGGTGGCCTCGGTCGTCTCAGTCACGGGCCCGACTCTACCCCCACCCCGGACCCCTCCCACGCGCGCGTCACGGGAACCTCACCGCGACCACCCCACGTCGCCGGGCCCGCACGGGGCGACCCCGGGCCTCCCCGTAGGGTGAGCCCGTGACGCAGGAGGGTGGCCCGGAGGGCGGGACCTACCGGTTGGTGCGCCGGCTGGGCCGGGGCGGGATGGGCGTGGTGGACCTGGCCGTGGCCCCCGACGGGACCGAGGTCGCCCTCAAGCGCCTCTCGCTCCACGGCACGCCGGACGAGATCGCCCGGGCCCGGGCCCGCATCCGGCGCGAGGCCGAGGTGCTGATGTCACTCGACCACCCGGGCATCGTCCGCCTGGTCGAGCTGGTCGACGACGGCGACGACGTGGTCCTGGTGATGCCCTACCTGGCCGGGGGCAGCCTGCACGACCGGGTCGCCACCCACGGCCCTCTCCCCCCCGACGCCGTGCGCGCCCTGGCCGGGGCCCTGCTCGACGCCCTGGCCGCCGCCCACCGGCAGGGCGTGGTGCACCGGGACATCAAGCCGGAGAACGTCCTGTTCACGGCGACGGGCGAGCCTCAGCTCGTCGACTTCGGGGTGGCCCGGGCCACCGACCACACCCCGGGCCTCACCGCCACGTCGATGGTCGTGGGCACGCCCGGGTTCATGGCCCCCGAGCAGGCCCGGGGCGAGCCGGCCGGGGCCGGGGCCGACGTCTTCTCCCTGGGCGGCACCCTGCTGTTCGCCCTCACCGGCACCGGGCCCTTCGGACCGGCGAGCAGCGACCCGCGGGTGCTGATGCACCGGGCCGCCTCGGGCCGGGTGGAGCGCCTGCCCCGCGAGCTCGACCCCGACCTGCGGGCCCTCCTCGCCGCCGCTCTCGACCCGAAGCCCGCCCGCCGCCCGTCGGCCGCCCGCCTACGGGGCGGCATCGGGGGGACCCGGCCGCTCACGGGCGTGGCCGGCGCCCTGCGCCGCAACCGTCTCCTGGCGGGGGTGGGCGTCGGGGCCGTCGTCCTGCTCCTGGGGATCGGCGGCGTGGCCGTCCTGGTCGGCGGGGACGACGATCCCCCGGCCGCCCCGTCCCCGTCCACCGCGCCGACGAACACGACCCCCACCACGCCGCCCTGCGAGGAGCGTCGCTACCAGCCCTGCGGCCCGGACGGCCTGGAGGCCCCCGCGCCGGGGACCGACGGCGAGCGGTGCCTGGACGGCTTCGCCGACTACGACGACGACGTCGAGAACGGGTGCGAGGCCGAGGCTGACGACCTGCCCGATGGGGCCGAGCTGGCCGACGGCGGGCCCGCCCTCGAGGGGACGATCGTCCCCCGGGACGACGTGGACACCTTCACCGTCCCTGTCGAGGACGGCTTCGACCTCACCTGCTCGGGGTCCGTCACCGTCACCCTCACGGCGCCGGAGGGCATGGTGCTGGAGATCGAGGTGGCCCGGGGCGACGACGTGCTGGCCACCGCCACCAGCGACGGCGGCCAGCCGGCCGAGCTCCAGGTCGACGAGCGCTGCGGCCGGGACGACACCGGCGAGCTCACCGTCCGGGTGCGCCCCCTGGGTTCCGACCGGGTGGGCGATCCCTACACAATCCGCCGCGACGGCCAGTTCTGACCATCGAAAGGTCGATCTGCCACCGCATAGGTGGCAGGGTGACCTTTCGACGGGTCAGGGGGAGCCGGGGGTGGCCCGGACGACGAGGCGGTCGGGACCCGGGTGGGCGCCGGGGACGAACCAGGTGCTGCCGCTGCCGGCGAGGACGGGGGTGAGGCCCGTGGCGTCGCCCAGGCGATCACGCCAGGTGGCCAGGCGGGGTTCGACCCGCAGGGCGGCCGCCTCCAGGTCGTTGGGCCCGTCGGCCGTCGGCCCGTCCATCTCGTCCCAGGCGGCGTAGACGGCCGGGGTGGAGCACCCGAAGGGCGGCACGCAGAGGGTGTAGGTGGCGGGGACGAAGGGCCGCGGCTCCAGCACCTCACCGATGCCCGTGACCCGGGCCCGCCCCCCCCGGAGGCAGAAGGGGACGTCGGCCCCGAGCCGAACGGCCACGGCCGGGTCGTCGACCCCGGCCCAGCGCAGCACGGCGGCGGCGTCGGCCGAGCCACCCCCCAGCCCGCCGCCGGCGGGGATGCGCTTGGCCAGGTGGACGTGCGCCCTCCGCCCCACCAGAGCCAGGGCCCGGCGCACCAGGTTGTCGTCGCCGGCCGGCACGTCGAGGCCGGTGGCGGCGGCGACGACGTCCAGGCCGTCGCCGGACCCGAAGGTGAGCGTGTCGGCCAGGTCGAGGCTCACCATCTCGGCGTCGACCAGGTGGTAGCCGTCGCCCCGCACCCCCGTCACCCGCAGCGACACGGTGAGCTTGGCCTCGGCGGCCAGCGCCACCGGGCCGGGGACATCGGGATCGGGCACGGGCCGGAGGCTACGTGAGCCCACCGGTAGGGTCGGGCCCGATGAGCGCCACCGACCCGTACCGCCTGCCCCGCACCGTCGTGCCCCGGCGGTACGGCCTCCGGCTGGCCCCCGACCTCGATGCCGCCACCTTCACCGGCACCGTCACCATCGAGGTGGAGGTGGCCGAACCCACCAGCGAGATCGTCCTCAACGCCATCGAGCTCACCGTCGACGAGGCCTGGGTTGCCGTCGGGGACGAGAACCACGATGCCACCGTCACCCTGGATGCCGACACGGAGCGGGCCACACTCAGCCTGGCATCACCTCTCCCCACCGGCCCGGCCCTCGTCCACCTGCGCTTCGCCGGGATCCTCAACGACAAGCTGCGGGGCTTCTACCGGTCCACCTTCACCGACGCTGACGGTGTCGAGCGGGTGATCGCCACCACCCAGTTCGAGGCCACCGACGCCCGCCGGGCCTTCCCGTGCTGGGACGAGCCCGATCGCAAGGCCGTCTTCGCCGTGAGCCTCGACGTCCCCGACGACCTGCTCGCCGTGAGCAACGCGGCCGAGATGACCTCCGAGCCCATCGGCGACGGACGGCGACGGGTCACCTTCGCCGACACCATGGTGATGTCCACCTACCTGGTGGCCTTCGTCGTCGGGCCCTTGGAGGCCACCGAGACGGTCGACGTCGACGGCGTGCCCCTCCGGGTGGTCCACCCCCTCGGCCAGGGCCACCTCACCGCCTTCGCCCTGGAGTCCGGAGCCTTCGCCCTGCGCCACTACGCCGCCTACTTCGGCTGCCCCTATCCCGCCGACAAGCTCGACCTGGTCGCCGTGCCCGACTTCGCCTTCGGGGCCATGGAGAACCTGGGCTGTGTCACCTTCCGGGAGGCCCTGCTCCTCGTCGACCCGGAGCGGTCGACCCAGCCCGAGCTCCAACGGGTGGCCGATGTCATCCACCACGAGATCGCCCACATGTGGTTCGGCGACCTGGTCACCATGAAGTGGTGGAACGGCATCTGGCTCAACGAGGCCTTCGCCACGTTCATGGAGATGCGCTGCACCGATGCCTTCCGGCCCGAGTGGGACCGGTGGACCGACTTCGGCATCGCCCGCACCGCGGCGTTCGACACCGACACCCTCTCCTCCACCCGCCCCATCGAGTTCGACGTCGTCTCTCCCGCCGATGCCGAGGGCATGTTCGACGTCCTCACCTACGAGAAGGGGGCGGCTGTCGTCCGCATGCTGGAGCAGTACCTGGGCGAGGATCGCTTCCGTGACGGCATCCGGCTCTACATGGAGCGCCACGCCCACGGCAACACCGAGACCACCGACCTGTGGGACGCCATCGAGGACGCCACCGGCGAGCCCGTCCGGCGGATCATGGACACCTGGATCTTCCAGGGCGGCCACCCGGCGGTGAGCGTCGAGCAGCAGGGCAACGGTGAGGCCGCCACGCTGCGGCTGATCCAACACCGCTCCCGCTACCTCACCGCCACGGGCGACCCGGCCGACGGCGACCATGCCCGCTGGGCCGTGCCCGTCCTCCTGCGCTGGGGCTCCGACCCCACCGAGAACGGCTCGTCCGCCGCCTCGAGCACCGGCCTGGAGCGGATCCTGCTCGACGGGCCGGAGGCCCAGATCGACCTGGGGGCCCCGGCCGCCTGGGTGGTGGCCAACAGCGGGGGCAGCGGCTTCTTCCGGGTCCGCTACGGCGACGCCGAGCTGCGGGCCCTGGCCGGAGGGGCGGCCGATCTCACCCCCCTGGAGCGCTACGGGCTGGTGGACGACACCTGGGCGGCCCTGCTCGGCGGGGCCACGGAGGTGGAGACGGTGCTGAGCCTGGTGCGGTCCTACGCCTCGGAGACCGACCTCTCGGTGTGGCAGCGCGTCCTGGGCGTCCTGGGGTCGCTCGATCGCCTGGTCGACGACGACACCCGGCCCGACCTCCAGGCCTGGGTCCGGGCCCTCGTGGCGCCGGCCCTCCTCCGATTGGGCCCGACCCCCGCCGACGGCGAACCGGCCCGCACCGCGACCCTCCGGGGCGCCCTGCTCACCGCGCTGGGCACCATCGGTGCCGACCCCGATGCCTGCCGGCGGGCCGACGAGATCATGGCCGCTGTCGACGCCGGGAAGGCCATCTCCGCCGACCTGGTCGACGCCGCGGTGAAGATCCGGGCTGTCCACGGCGACGCCGCCATCGCCGACGACCTGCGACGCCGCATGGGCCGGGCCGACACCCCTCAGGAGCGGCTCCGCTACCTCGGGGCCCTGGCCGACCTGCCCGGTGGCGCCGAGATGGACGCCTTCCTGGCCGCGGCCCTCACCGACGCCGTGCGCACTCAGGACGGGCCCTACGTGATCCGCCGGGCCCTCACCAACCGGGTCCAGGGCGGGCGGGCCTGGACCTTCGTGGCCGACCGGTGGGACGAGGTCAACGCCCGCTTCCCGTCCAACAGCATCTCCCGCCTCCTGGAGGGCATCCGCTCCGTCACCGACGACGACCTGGCCGCCGAGATCGAGGCCTTCCTCGACACCCACCCGGTGCCGCAGGGGGCCAAGCCCATCGCCCAGCACCGGGAGCGCATGCGGACCAACGTCAACCTCCGCCAGCGCGTGGCCGCGGACCTGCGGACGATGCTCACATCCCCGCCCGCCTGACCGACGGAAGGGGAGGGGAAGGGAGGCCGATGAGGCCCTCCGGTGAGCCTCAGGAGAACGGAACCGCGTGAGCACGGGCGACGATCGGAGAGGAGCACGGTCATCCGGGGAGCCCGCTGACGGCGTGCCCGCCGAGATGCTCCGGACCCAGAGGACGGAGCAGCTCCGGCGCATCAGGCCCTTCGTCGTAGCCCTGGCCGTCTCGCTGAGCCTGGCTGCCATCCCGCCCGGCGCGCCCCACCGCTTCCCCCTGCTCGCCCTGGCCACCGCCGGGTTCGTCCTCTGCGGTGCCCTGATCGTCTTCCTGCCCTGGGACCGGATGGCGGCGTGGCCTCGCTTCCTCGTGGCCATCCTGTTCTGCGCCAGCGTCGGCGTGGTCCGAGAGGCCACGGGAGGGGCGGCGTCGGGCTTCGGCATCCTCTTGTTGCTGCCGGTGATCTGGCAGGCCGCCTACGGGCACCGCCGTGAGCTCATGGCGACGGTGGGTCTGGTCAGCGCCTCCGTCGTGGTGCCGATCCTCGTCCTGGGTGAGCCCGACTACCCGGTGACGGAGTGGCGCAAGGCCCTCATGCTGGCCCTCACGGCGGGCATGATCGGGGAGGTCGTCCGTCGCCTCGTGCGGGACGTCCGGCAAGAGCGCAGCGTCGTCGCCGCCATCGGGCGGCTGGCCCGGTCGACGGCGAGCGCCGACGATCCGCGCCGCCACATCTGCGAGGCGACGCAGGAGATCACCGGGGCCGACATGGTCGTCCTGTTCGAGCCCCTCGGGCGAGACCTGCGGGTGACCCAGTCGGTCGGCATCGAGCTCCCCATGGTCGTCATCCCGGAGGCGATGGTCACCTCCCACCTGCGGACGGCGATCGACACCCTCGAACCCATGCTCGTGCGCGACGCCTTCGACGACCCGGAGGCGGCCGGGCCGGGCCGGGCCCTGGGCATGCGAGGCCTGATCCACCACCCCGGATCCCGCCACGGGACCGCCACCGTCGTCCTCAGCGTGGGATGGCGGAAGCCCCTACCCCGCGAGCTGCCGAGCCGGGTGCGCTCCGCTCTGCCGATCCTGGCCGCCGATGCCGCCGCCGCCGTCGAGCGGGCCGACCTCATGGAACAACTCGGGCAGCTCGCCCGCCAGGACCCCCTGACCGGTCTCATGAACCGCCGGGCCTGGGACGACCACTTGGCCCGTGAGGTGGCCCGCACCGCCCGCACCGGGCGACCCCTGACCGTCGCCGTGCTCGACCTCGACCGCTTCAAGGCCTTCAACGACGAGCACGGCCACCTGGTGGGCGACCAGCTCCTCAAGGCGGCCGCCGGGAGCTGGTCGGCCTGCCTGCGGACGGCTGACGTGCTGGCCCGCTGGGGCGGGGAGGAGTTCGCCCTCCTTCTGCCCGACACCGACGCCGACGCCGCCCGTGAGACCCTGGCCCGGTTGGCCGCTCGGGTGCCGATGGCCCAGACCTTCTCGGCCGGCTTCGTCAGCACCACCTCTCGGGTGGACCCCGACCTGTTGATGGCGGGGGCCGACGCCGCCGTCTACGCGGCCAAGGAGGCCGGGCGCAACCGGGTCGTCGCCGGAGCGGTGGCTCCGCTCCCCGAGCCGGACCGGTCGACGGGCCCGCTCGCGTCGGTCGACACCGGCGATCGCCGCTAGCCGGTGGCGCCCTCCCCGGGATCGCGCAGCGAATAGGCCAGGGCCCCCTGGAGGTCACGCACGCGGACCTCGACGAGGCGGGCCTCGTCCCCGTCCTGAGCCCGGCAGGTGAAGGTGGCGTCGACCTCCTCGATCCGCACCGCGGGGCCGGGGCATGTCACCGCCACGTCGTCGCGGTCGAA
The DNA here is from genome assembly GCA_964643485.1 of uncultured Iamiaceae bacterium. Lineage (GTDB taxonomy): Bacteria > Actinomycetota > Acidimicrobiia > Acidimicrobiales > Iamiaceae > Iamia. The sequence continues at coordinate 9,000 of CAZXRA010000193.1, forward strand.
CCGGTCGGCCAGGGTGGCGACGATGTCGTCCACCACCCGATCGGTGACCAGCACGGCCTCGGTGGGTTCCACCGCCAGCGTCCCCTCGCCGTCGGCCTGGTTGACGGTGACGTCGACCTCTCCTCCCGGCGTGGTGGCGCGGCAGGTGAAGTGGTCCCCGGCCTCGGCCTCGATGTCGTCCGGGCACGACACCGACGAGACAGGGATGTCGAGGTCGTCGGCCAACCGGCTGCGGATGGTCGCCTCGATCCCGTTGCCGTCGAGACGGGCCGGTTGGCTGCATCCGACCAGGGCGCCGAGCAGGAGCACCGCCCCGGCCACGGCCCGAACTGTCACGGGCTGCAGGGTATCGGTCAACCCAGCAGGGAGAGGACCAGGCCGGCCTGGCCCAAGTGGTAGGTGACCATCACGGCCAACCGCCAGCTCCGCCGGGGTCCGAAGAAGCGGTTCCAGGCCAGGGTGGCGTCGGAGGCGTAGAACAGCACGGCGCCCACGATGCCGACGGGGACGGTGCGGCCGAAGGCGGCGACGACCATCACCGAGATGACGGCCATGTAGGCGAGCACCGGCCCTCGGAGCGCTGGGTCCTGCTCCCCCACCCCGGCCAGCACCCGGGGAGCGACCACGGCGAGGGCGGCGACGACCGCCACCACGCCGACGAGGGTGAGGGGCCACGACTCGTGGGCGCCGATCATCCCGACGATGTAGGCCACGTGGCCGAGCAGGAAAGCCCCCAGGCCGAGGAGGAAAGGGGGCACCGGCGTGTCGACGTCCTCGGGCAGCATGAGGAACACGTCGCCGGCCAGGGAGAGCACGAGGCCGGCCACGAACCAGGCCCGGACCGTGCCGTCGTCGGGCGTGAGGGCGAGGGCGGCCCCGACGAGGAGGGCGAGGGTGGCCGGCTTCGCTCCGTAGACCAGACGCCGGTCGTCCCGCCACACGCCGAACCAGTTGACGACGGCGGCCACGGCGGCCAGGCCCAGCAGCACCCCGGCGACCCCGGTCAGCTCACCCACGGGCCGGCACCCTACAGGCCGGGCCTCGACCCAGAGACGCCCGTCGAAAGGTCGATCATCCACCTATGCGGTGGCAAGTTGACCTTTCGATCGAGGCCTCCGCGTCGAAAGGTCGATCATCCACCCATGCGGTGGCAAGTTGACCTTTCGAACGTCAGTCGGTGACCGAGGTCGCCTCGGCCCAGGCGACGGGCTCGGCCAGGCGAACCCGCCAGCGGGCCAACGGCGCCGGGCGGTTCATGCCCAGGGCCGCCACCACCTGGTCGCCTCGCCGGTAGAGGGCGACGAAGCGCCGCTCGGCCAGGCTGCCGTCGACCACCCGCACCTCGTCGGCCCCGACCGTGCGGCCGGCCAGCATGATCTTGCGGTCGTACTGGTCGCTCCAGAACCAGGGCACGGGGGCGAAGGGCGCACCGCCGGCCTCGCCGGCCAGGAGCGTGGCCGCGGCGTGGGCCCCCTGGGCGATGGCGTGATCCCAGTGCTCGACCCGGAGCAGCTCGCCGTACCGGGGATGGAACCAGCGGGCCACGTCGCCGGCGGTGACGATGCCGGGGGCGACCCGGCAGGTGGCGTCGGCGACCACGCCGTCGTCGAGGGGCAGGCCCGACCCGGCCAACCAGTCGGTGTTGGGCCGCACCCCGATGCCGACGACGACCACGTCGCCGATGACCTCGGAACCGTCGGAGAGCCGGACGCCCGTGGCCCGCTCGTCGCCCAGCACCGCTTCCACGCCCACACCGAGGCGCAGGTCGACGCCCTCATCCCGGTGGAGGGCGGCCATCGCTTCGCCCACCTCTCCACCCAACACCCGGCCGAGGGGCACGGGGAGGGGCTCGACCAGGGTGACGTCCAAGCCCCGGCCCCGGCAGGTGGCGGCGACCTCGGCCCCGATAAAGCCAGCCCCCACGACGATGACCCGGGACGGCCCGGCATCGAGAGCAGACCGCAGAGCCAGGCAGTCGTCGAGGGTGCGCAGCACGTGCACGCCGGACGTCCCCTCCGTACCCGGCAACGGGCGCGGGGTGGCGCCGGTGGCGATCACGAGGCCGTCGTAGGCCAGCTCGGTGCCATCGGCCAGAGTGACGGCGCGGCGCTCGGGGTCGAGGGCGATGGCCGCCGCGCCGAGGCGCCACTCGATGGCCAGGTCGTCGTCCGCCGGGCGGCCGAGGGCAGTCCGCTCCGACTCCCAGGCACCGGCGAGCACCTGCTTGGAGAGAGGGGGCCGGTCGTAGGGGCGGTGCGGTTCGTCCCCCACCACGACGAGGGAGCCGTCGTACCCGGCCTGGCGCAGGGCCCGGGCGGCGTGGAGCCCGGCCAACGAAGCGCCGGCGACGACGACGCGCGCCAGGGCGCTCACCGTCCCGCTCCGCTGACGGAGACGATCCCGGCGGGGAGCGCCGACGCCGCCCGCTCAGTCCTCGATGGTGATGGCCTGCTTGGGGCAGCGAAGCGCAGCCTCGGTGACCTTCCCCCGCAGGGCCTCGGGGGGTGTCTCGTCCAGGACGTAGAGGTAGTCGTCCTCCCGGACCTCGAAGACCTCAGGGGCCACGGACATGCAGACGGCATTGCTCTCGCACAGGTCGAAGTCGACGACGACGCGCACGGTGGATCCTCCCGTCACCGGTGGACGTGCAGCGGCTCACCCTACCCGGAGGCGGATCGTCGCCGCGGAGGTCCGCGTCGTATCCTCGGGCGTCCCCGTCAAGGAGCTTCCGTGCCAGCAGCCCGATCCCTCCGGCCCGCCCGTCTCGCCGTCGCCACCATCGCCGTGGTGGCGCTGGCCCTCGGAGCCGCCGGCTGCGGGGGGAGCAAGGACATCAGCAAGGCCGACTTCCAGGAGAAGCTGATCGAGCGGACGACCATCCCGGAGGATGTGGCCACCTGCATCACCGACCGGGTGTACGACCAGTTCAACCCGGACGAGATCGAGGACATCGTCGTGGCCGCCACCGTCGAGGAGCTCGAGGGCGCGCAGGACGAGCTGAAGGTCATCAACGACGAGTGCTACGCCGCCAACCAGGGGTAGCGGCGCCCTCCAGCCCTCAGGAGAGCGGGCTAGGGTCCGCGCCGAGGCGCCCCCGGCGCCGACGCACCGACCAGAAAGGCCGCCCCGCATGGCCTCATCCCTGACGCACCGGGTCGCCGCCGGCGCCCTGTCCCTCGCCCTGTTGCTCGGCATCGCCTCGGCTGTCGCCGGCTGCAGCGGAGGCGACGATGACATCTCCAAGGAGACGTTCCTGGAGTCGTTCGCCGAGCAGAGCCCGCTCAACGCCGAGCTCGACCAGTGCATCGTCGACAAGATCTTCGAGGATCTCGACCAGGAGCAGATCAACAGCTTCTGGGGCGAGGAGGGCACCCCCCTCAGCGCCGCGAACACCAAGGCCCTCGAGGAGGCCAGCTCGGCGTGCTCCACCGAGATGGCCGGCGAACTCGCCCCCGAGGCCCCGGAGGGGAGCACCGAGCCGGGCACGACCCGATCCGGCGCTCAGCCGGAGACGACCCAATCCGGCGTAGGGCCGCAGACGACCCCACCCGCAGCGCCGCCGAGCACGACCCCGGCCGGCTGAGCGGCCGCCCCGCCCCGACGCCCTCGCGCTGACTTCTCGCCCTTCGCCCCGTCTAGGGGGCGATGGACGACGCCGATGCCCCCTGGGCGGTGCTGGCTCTCGTCGTCGGCGACCGTGAGCTGCTCCTGGGCGCCGTCGGGCGCCAGGAACCGTGTGGCCTCGTCCTCGTCGACGACCTCCTGCGCCTGCGCCTCGCTCTCGGGCGCCACGGCGCCGTCCTCCGCCTGGTGCACGTCCACCGCGACCTGCGTGACCTGTTCGACCTGGTCGGCGTGGGTGACGTCCTCGCCCCGCTCCCGGGTCAGGCCGGCGGCACCTCGATGCGCTCCGGCAGGCCGAAGCGGGGGAACAGCTCGGGATAGAGGAAGTTGTGGTGACCGGAGATCCGCCCGTCGGCCACCTCGATCACCTGGATGGCCCACGGTTCCCACCGCCCGGGCTCGATGAGGTGGTAGTTGCCGAAGCCGGCCGTGCCGTTGACCGACACCGGGAGCAGGCGGCCGTCCTTGCAGACGATGCCCTCGCCCACGAACCAGGCGACGAGGTCGTCGGCGCCCTCCAGCCACAGGTCCCAGGGGGGCATGGAGAGCACGACGTCGTCACGGAGGAGGGCGACGAGGGCGGTCATGTCGTAGCTCTCGAAGGCGGCCACGTAGCGGGCGAGGAGGGCCTGCTGCTCCGGGTCGACGACGGGGTCGAGGGGCCGGTCCTGCACCTCGGCCAGCGTGGCCCGAGCCCGCTGGAGGGCACTGTTGACCGAGGCCAGCGAGGTGTCGAGCAGCTCGGCTACGTCGGCCGCCTTCCACTTCAGCACCTCGCAGAGGATCAGGGCCGAGCGCTGCTTGGCCGGCAGGTGCTGGAGGGCGGAGACGAAGGCCAGGCGGATCGATTCCCGGGCCGTGGCCACGTCGGCCGGGTCGCCGTGGAGGTCGATGACCGCCTCGTCGGCGATGGGCTGCACGAAGGCGTGCTCCTCCCGCTGGTCGCCGAGGACGGCGTCGGCAGTGCGGGTGGAGGGGCCCATCTCCATGGGTCGGGCCCGCCGCTGGGGGCTGCGGACCATGTCGATGCAGACGTTGTTGGCGATGCGGTACATCCACGACCGCAGCGACGAGCGGCCCTCGAAGCCGTCGATGGCCTTCCAGGCCCGCACCAGCGTCTCCTGCACGGCGTCCTCGGCCTCGGCCCCGGAGCCCAGCATCCGGTAGCAGAAGCCGGTGAGCTCCCGGCGGTGGGTGGCAAAGGCCTGCTCCAGCTCACCGGGGCTGAAGGAGGCGGGATGGCCGTCGGCGGGGGGAGAAGGCATCGCCGGCCATGCTACGGGCCCTCGCCCCGACCGCCGACGGGGGCGGGCGGCCGGGTCGGCGGGACGGTCAGTCGGCCTTGCGGGCCGGCGCCACCGTGCGCCCGAGGATGCCCAGGGTGGCGCGCAGCGCCCCCTCGGAGATGATCGGGAAGATGTTGGCCTCTCGCCAGACGGGGTCGATGTCGGACCAGTCGTAGTAGGAGGTGACGAGGGTGCCGTCCTCCACCGGCTCGAGCCGGTAGCCGTAGACGTGCCCGATCTGGGGCCGGATCTGGCCCAGCACCTTCCAGGCGATCTCCCGGTCGGCCTCGAAGGTGGTGATGGTGACGGTGACGTCGTAGAGGCCGAGCGGGAAGTCGTTGAGGGCCTCGCGGTCCATGTGGACGACGAAGCTGTCGCCCACGGCGGCCACCGGCTCCCCGGTTGCCGCCTGGAGCATCCCCGAGCTGTCGATGGCCACGTGGCCCTGCGGGTCGCACAGCACCCGGAAGACGGCCGCCGGGTCGGCGGCGATGAGGCGCTGGACCTCGATGCGTTCCTCGGCCACGGCGGTCACATCGTCTTCCGCTTCTCGGTCACCTCGTACTGATAGAGCTCGACGTGGGAGATGCCCAGCTCGGCCGCGCCGGTGAAGAAGGCGGCCATGTGCTCCGACGCCGAGTGCTCCTGGATGGCCTCCGCCGACTCCCACTCCTCGAAGACGTGGAAGCGGGAGGGGTCCTCGAGGGCGGCGAAGAACTCGTAGCTGACGTTGCCCGGCTCCTCCCGCGTCTTGGCCATGAGCTCCCGGGTGAGCTCGATCCCGAGGTCGACCTTGGCCGGGTCGATGACGATGGTGCCGGAGACGACGATCATCTCCCGACAGTACCGCTGATCGGCGGTGGGGCCAGGGCGTGACGACGCATCGCCTTCGCCGTGCCTCAGCTCGCCGCGTCCTGGGCCAGGAGTAGGACAACGAGAACCACCGCGACCCCACAGGTGGCCACGGCCAGGGAGAGCCGCCGGGACAGGCCCGGGTCCAGCTCGGACGGGCTCAGGCTGCGCAGCAGGGCCAAGGCGCCTGCCAGCCAGAACGCCCCCCCGGCCAGGACCAGGACGAAGCCGTTGCCTTCCCCATGGTCCTGGCGATAGGTGTCCGCCCACCTCCAGACCACGGCCAAGAGCACCAGCTCCGCCAGGCTCACCAGGGCCAGACCCGCCTGCACCGCTCTGGAGATCCGCACCGTTCCAATCTACGCCGGCGATTCCACCCCTTCGGCACCGGCGCCGAGCGCGAAGCTCCGGCATGGTCGATGCCGTCATCCGCCCCGAGGAGCCAATCGACCACCTGGCCATCGCCGCGGTCGTCGGCGATGCCTTCGGCACGACGTCGCATCCTCGTCTCGTCGACGAGTTGCGGCGCTCGGCCGCCTTCCTCCCCGGTCTGGCTCTCGTCGCTGTCGTCGACGACGAGGTGGTGGGACACGTCATGGTGACACGGGCGGTGGTGGACGACGGCAGCATCCGGCGCCCCGTCGGCAACCTGTCCCCGTTGGCGGTGGCTCCGTCGCACCAGGGGCAGGGCATCGGCCGCGCCTTGGTGCGCGAGGTGTTGGCCCGGGCCGACCGGGCGGGCGAGGCCGCTGTCGTCCTGGAGGGCGACCCGGCCTTCTACGGCCGCCTCGGGTTCGAGCCCGCCGCACCGTGGGGCATCACCATCGACTTGCCCGGCTGGGCACCGCTGGAAGCGGCCCAGGTCGCCCGCCTCTCGGCGTGGGACCCGTCGCTGCGGGGCGGCGTCGTCTACCCGGAGCCCTTCGCCGCCCTCGGCGAGCGACCCGGGTGACCGGGCTCAGCGGGACGAGATCCGCATGGGGGCGCCGCCTTCGGGGCGGTTGACGACCATGCCGACGGCGCGGGGCTTGGTCGGTGATGTCGGCTCGAGGTCGAGGCGCTGGGCCAGGCGGGCGAGGATGAGGGTGAGTTCCATCTGGGCCAGGGCGAAGCCGATGCAGTTGCGGGCGCCCCGGCCGAAGGGCACCGGGGCTCAAGCGTCGAAGGCGGCGGCGATGCGGTGGACGGTCCGCCAGGTGCGGGTGGTGACGTTCTCGGGGCCGTAGGTCTTCTCGACGCGGGCCATCAGCTCGGGGCTGCCGGAGGTGGTGGTGTCGACCACGCTGAAGACGGCCTGGGAGCGGACGGCGAGGATCTCGACACCGGTGCCGTTCTCCGGGGGCCGCTGCGACGCGGACGGCCGGCGCTTCAGGAAGGTGACGTTGCACCGCTGGGTGGGCCCGTCGTCGTAGGGGTCGAAGATGTCGGAGCGGGCCAGGCGGGCGATCTGGCCCTGGCTGCGGAGGATGGTGGCGCAGGGCGCGCCGAGATGGTCGTGCAGGGCGTCCTCGATGCGGCTCTCCAGCGCGGATGCACTCTGCTTGTCGGTCGAGAACAGGACGTTGCCGCTGGAGATCACGGTGCGCACGTCGTCGAAGGCGAGAACCTCGAAGACCTTCCGCAGCTCGGCGTTGCGCATCTTGGGGTTCGACGGGGCGATCCCTCGCAGGAGAGCGACGTACGCAGCCACCTGGTCGACCCTACCGAGCTGTGGGGCGCCAGGCCCGTCCGGCCGGCTTGGGGCCCCGCCCGGCACCAGGGGCGGGACCCGGCTAGGAAGGGGCGATGCCCGTCGAGACCCTGAACCCCGCAGGCCTGCCCATCCCGGACGTCTATGCCCAGGTCGCCGTGGCCACCGGCAGCCGCACCGTCTACCGGGCCGGCCAGGTGGCCCGCACCGCCGAGGGCGAGTCGGTGGGACCAGGTGACCTGGCGGCCCAGACGACCCAGGCCTTCCGGAACGTCCACACCGCCCTGGCCGCCGTCGGCGCCACCTTCGACGACGTGGCCAAGCTCACCGTGTACGTCGTCGACTGGGAGCCGGCGAAGATGGACCAGCTCGGCGCCGGCTTCCTCCAGGCCGCGGGCGAGCTGGGCATCACGGCGGTGCGTCCCATCACCCTTCTCGGGGTCGCGGCCCTGGGCGAGCCCGACCTCCTGATCGAGGTCGAGGCCACCGCCGTCCTTCCCTGACGGCTTCTGCCCCGGCCGTGAGCCGCTGTCTCTCGGCGCGGGCCCTGGGTCAGCGGGGGCGGGGGTCAGAGGCCTGGACGGCGTCGATGATGTCGCGGCCGATCGGGAGCGGCTCACAGCCGTGGTCGGTCTCGCACACCATGTCGAACTCCGGGTCGGCGGCCTGGTGACACGAGGCGCAGTTGAGATCGAAGGCGTTGACCACGTCGTCGGTGCCCCGGTCCACGATGGTGGTTCCCTCCGCGCTGACGTCGAGGAAGAAGAACTCCCAGTCGTTGGTGTCCGGGCTCCAGCCGGCCCGCCGCTTCACCATGGCCTCCTGGGGCACCAGCTGGATGATCGTGCCCACGGGGTAGGTGCCGCCCTCGTTGGCCTCGGCGATGGCCACGGCCTCGTCGAGGTGACCCAGGCGATTGTCGACGAAGAAGCCGCGCACCGGGGTCATCTTGTGGATGTTGCCGAAGTCGTCGGACTGGGCCTCGAAGTCCTCGACCGGGGCCGAGGTCGAGGTGGAGTCGGGAGCGCTCGACGCCGAGGGCGAGGGCGATCCCTCGTCACCTCCGCCACAGGCCGCATAGAACACCGCGGTCACGGCCAGCACGACGGCCGTGACCCAGATGCGATCGCGTCGTGTGGTGTCACGTGCCGGGGCCATCGGGCCGAGCGTAGGGGTTGGACACAGCGACAGGGCGGCGACCACGGGTCCGGTGGACCCGTCATCTGCACATCTAGGTGCAAACGACCCCCACGCACTGCAGGGGATTGCCGTTCCCGGAGGCCCGGTTGCCTCCGCCGTCGACCACGCCGGCGACGGCCTCGATGCCGAGGTCGCCGTTGCCGTCGGCCCGGTTGCGCCGGAGGTAGGTGCCGGCTGCGTCGACGTCGATGCCGTCGTCGTCGAAGTCGGAGACTCGGTTGCCGACCAGGTCGGTGCCGGTCGAGAGGGCATCGACGGTGAGGCCGTCGGGGCGGGAGAAGGAGCTGTCGGCCAGGACGTTGTCGGTGGCCGTGGTGTCGTCGGAATCCCGCACGACGAGCCCGTTGGCCACGTTGTCCCGTACCCGGGTGTCGGTCGATCCCGAGACGATCAGGAGCGAGCCACCCCCGTCGTTGTCGTCGATCTGGTTCCCGTCGGAGTCCACCACGTTCACCGACTCGGACTCCGATGCGGTGACGTTGCGGCGGATCCGGTTGTCGTCGGAGCGAACCAGCTCGATGCCGGCGGTGTTGCTGCCCCCGGCGTTCGTGCCTTCCACCCGGTTGTCGTCGGAGTCGACCAACTGCACGTTGGGGCCGTTGCTGTTGGTGAAGGACCCGTCCCGGATCACGTTGCCGTGGCTGTCCTCCAACCGGATGGCCGAGCGGCTGTCGGCGTCGCCGTGCCCGCTGGTGTCGGAGACCTCGTTGTCATCGGAATCCACCAGCAAGATCGAGTCGAAGACCCCGGTGATCGACGAGGAGCGGATGTAGCTGTGGTCGACGCCGTCGAACCGGACGCCGGTGACCTCGCTGGAGACGGTCACGTCCCGCACGGTCACCCGCTTGGAATCGGCCACGGCGATGCCGGTGTCGAACCCGGCGATCGACCCGTTGACGATCTTGACGTCCTGGCGGCCGGCGATCCGGATGCCGACGCTGCCGTTCCCGGTGGCCCCGCCGAGGGTGTGGCCCCCCAGGTCGAGGGTCAACCGGCTGGCCCCGATGATCAGGCCGTCGCTGGTGCAGCCGAGCAGGTCGGCGGTCAGCGTCGTGCTGCGGGTGATCACCGTGCCGCACGACGGTGGCGCGGCCGAGGACGGTGCGACGACGCCTCCGATGGTCGCGACGACCACACCCAACAGGACCAGCAGCTTGCGCACGTGCCTCTCCCTCCGACGAAGCCGACCGAGCAGAGCGTGACAGTCCGTTCCGCCGTCAGGGCCCCCCACCGGGGGGAGCCGGGCTCACCCCACCGCCCCTCCGCCGCCGGCACCCGACAGAGGGGCCACCGGTGTCCTGCACTCGTCTCCGAGCGAGAGGGCTTGGCAATTCACATCAATCTCCCTTGATGCATCAACGTGGCCTGATGTACTTTGCTTGGTGTGCCGAAGCGCACCCAACCGACCGCGCCGGAGTTCCTGCAGCTCATCGGTGAACCGCTGCGATGGGACCTGCTGTGCCACCTCAGGCACGGCGATCAGCGCGTCGGCGACCTCGTCGCGCTCACCGCCAAGCCCCAGAACATCGTTTCGTACCATCTGGGCGAGCTGCGAGCGGCGGGGCTCGTGTCCGGTCGACGCAGCTCCGCCGATGGCCGCGACACCTACTACCGAGTGCACCTCGACCGCTTCGCCGAGCTCCTCGGCACCACAGCGGCGACCCTCGATCCGGCCCTCGGGGTCGCCACAGCCAAGGTGGCCACACCACGTGCCGGCCGGCGCCCGCCGCGGGTCCTTTTCCTCTGCACGGGCAACTCGGCTCGATCCCAGATCGCCGAGGCGCTCACGACTCACTGTTCAGCCGCCACCGTCGACGCCCGCAGCGCGGGCAGCCACCCGAAGGCGCTCCACCCCAACGCAGTACGAGTCCTCGCCGAGCGAGGCATCGACATCGCTCACGCCGCCACCAAGCACCTCGACACGATGATGCGAACGCGCTTCGACCGGGTCGTCACCCTTTGCGACAAGGTCAAGGAGGTCTGCCCCGAGCTCCCTGGCCACCCCCGCACCGCGCACTGGAGCATCGCCGACCCCGCCAGCTCCGGCGACACCGACGACGCGACATACCCAGCCTTCATCGCCATCGCCGACGACATCGAGGACCGTGTCCGACGGCTCCTCGTCGACATCACGACCACCACTCAGGAGGCCCGCCGTGCCCACCGATGACACCGTCAACGTCCGCTACATGGTGGACGACGTCGCCGCCGCCCTCGACTTCTACACCGATCACCTCGGCTTCGTCCCGGGCATCGTCGCCCCGGCCTTCGCCGACGCCACCCGGGGCAACCTCCGGATCCTGCTCAGCGGCCCGGACAGCTCCGCCGGCCGACCGATGCCCGACGGCGCCGTGCCCGGGCCCGGCGGGTGGAACCGCATCCACCTCATCACCGACGACATCGACGCCGAGGTCGAACGCCTTCGAGAGGCTGGCGTCCCATTCCGCAACGACGTCATCACCGGTCCCGGCGGACGCCAGATCCTCATCCAGGACCCCTCCGGAAACGTCGTCGAGTTGTTCGAGCCGGCCACCCACTTCAGCACCTGACCTGGACGGGAGCCCGCCTGATCTCGGAGTGGAGGTGATGGGATTCGAACCCACGGCCTCTTCGATGCGACCGAGTGTTCGTTCACCAGGCGGGGGGCCCTGATCAGGTCGAACGTGCGAGCTTGCTCGGGTCCGTGCCTCAGCCAACCTCACGGTCGTCCCCGCACACCTCTATTCCGGGAGTGGATGGAGCTGAACGGCAGTGGGATCAGGCTGCCGCTCGCCCTCACAATTTCGGCTCTCCTGACTGATCTGTGGGTCATCTCCGGCCTGGGAGGGTCGGGCAGTGGCCGCCGAGGGCGAGTAGGGCGAGGGCGATGAGGGGTTCGGGGCCGTGGAACCCGTAGGCGATGCGGGTGAGGAGCCGGATCTTGGTGTTGGTGGATTCGATGAGGCCGTTGGAGAGCCCGGATTCCAAGGTGGCGTCGATGGCGGCTCGGTGTTTGACGATGCGGCGTTGGAGGGCGACGAAGGCGGGCAGCCGTGATCGGCGGGCCCAGCTGATCCAGGTGTCGAGCGCGGCTTTGCCCTCGTCGCCTTTGACGGCGAAGACGTAGCGCAGGGCTTCTTTGAGGAGGTAGGCCCGCCAGAGGCGTGGGTCGGTCTTGGCGATCCAGGCCAGCTGGTGGCGTTGTCGGTCGGTGAGGCGCTCGGGGTTCTTCCAGAGCGCGAACCGGGCCCGCTTCAACGAGCGGGCTTCACCGGTGGAGGACCGTGGGGTCCCGGTGGCACGGTCTCTTCCTCGCCGTCCGCTGGCTGCGTTCCAGGCCCGTCGGCGTTCGACGTCGAGGGCGTCGGTGGCCCAGGCCACGACGTGGAACGGATCGGCGCACCGCTCGGCGTTGGGAGCCCGCCGGGCGACGACCCGGGCGATCCAGTCGGCCATGTCCGCCGAGACCTGGGTCAGCTGGCCAGCGCGCTCGGGGCCGAGCAGGTCGAAGAACCCATCGAGGGTGGTGTCGTCGCGGCCGGGGCCGGCCCAGACCAGCCGGCCGGTGTCGTGGTCGACGACCACCGTCAAGTAGCGGTGGCCGCGCTTGTAGGAGATCTCGTCGATCCCGATCCGTCGCAGTCCGTCGAGCCGGTCGACCGTTGCGTCGATGTCGGCTCCGACCCGGGCCACGATCGACCCGACGGTCCGCCACGCAACCCGCAACAGCTCGACCACTGCGGACTTCGACACGTGCACCGCCAGCCAGGCGGCCTGGTCGTCGAAGTCACGGGTGTGGCCGGCGCCGTGACGAGCCCACGGCACTGCGGCGACCGTCACCCCATGGTCACGACAACGGACCCGAGGCGCGTCGGCCTCCAAGAACACCTTCGTCGTGCCCAGGTCCAAGGCACGCCACCGACGCCTGCCCTCGCCCCGGTCATAACGCGGACAGCGCCGCGTGCACCGGCCACACCGATCCTGGGCCCCTGCCTTCAGCCGGACCGACACCACGACCGCCTCAGCCGTCTCGTCGAAGTCGACTCCCTCGACCACCGTGCGCGTGAGCCCACACGCCTGCAGCCATACGCTTCGCTCGCGCACCCCGTTCTGCCCCTCTGTTTCGGACCGTCAGACAGCCCGGAACGTAGGAAGCACAACGGGGTGCGCTCGCGGATGGGCCACAAACCACCCACGGAAGCGTCAGGAGAGCCACAATTGAGGGATGCTGGGGGTGTGGGAGTGTCTCGTCCGTCTGGCGATCCGATCGAGGGGTTGCTCCTCGAGCTGTGCGAGCGCGGCTACTGCGATGCCCTCCGCGCCCTGGATCGGGCGGCAGCCGCGGACATGACCATCGATGAGCTCACCGACGCTGTGCTTCAGGCTGAGGGCCTGGAGCCGACTCTCGTTTCCCGACCCCACCGGAGAGGCGTGCGCAACGTTCTCGTCCGCTGGATCTCGACCTGAGCCAGATCCCTCGGTCACTGCCCTCGGGCTCGACAGGTAGCGTTCGGGAGTGGACCTGCCCGAGCTGATTGACGTGCGCCCCGGAGTGCGGAGCGGCAAGCCGTGCTACGCGGGCACGAGGATCGCGGTCTACGACGTCCTGGAGTTCCTGACGAGCGGGATGCCCCACGACGAGATCGTGGCCGACTTCCCCGAGCTGACCGAGGCCCACGTCCGTGCGGCCCTCGAGGTCGCCGCCTTACGTGAGCGTCGCCTCGCCACCTGCGTGAAGCCGGCGACTTACGGCGCAGTATCGGGAGAGTGAGAGGGAACCGGGGCAACTGATCCACCCTCCTACTTCGCGGCGCTCACCCAGGCCGACGCGGGCAACATTGATCCGCTCGTCAGTTTGATCCGCGTGGCGCTTGGCTGATCGGCTCATCGATGCGGGATGCGACGCTACTCCTGGCCCCGAATTCGACGTCGCTTCTCCTGTTCGCGGGCCTCGTCGCGGCGCGCCGTGAACATCGCGACGCCTTGCTCGCCGACGGCCTTGATCGACGGGTTATCCGACTCGGTCCACTTGGTGAACCTGTCGACAAGCGAGTCGTAGCGATCAGATTCGTCGCCGGTCCAGCCACCTGAGAGGGCCAGGCCAGCGACGTCCGCGGGGGCGACTCCGCGAGGCACGAGTAGCTCGGCCAAGTCTTCGAGTACCGGCATCGGGCCGAGGCCACGAAGGTACGAGAGCACCTTGTTGGCGGGAACCTCGCCCGCGTCGATCAGGTGCCGCAGCCAGTCGATGTCCGAGCCGATCAGGTGCTCGCGCAGTATCCACGAGACCGTCGGGTTGTCGGCGAAGTGCCTCCACAGTTCAAGCCGATGCTGCCCCGGCAGGCGGTACAACTCGTCCCAGGAGCTGTGGCTGATCGATTGGTAGGCGCCGCTCGATCCGGCCTCGTCAAGCGTGTCCTGCACCATCTGTGTGAGGGCATTGGGGAACTTGGTTGCCATGAGCCGAAACAGTTCGGCGCAGTCGTGGTCGTCGACGCCCGGTGCGTTGACGGGCCGGTAGGCGATGATCACCTCCTGCCACTGGTCCGCGAGTTCGCGTGGGATCACCGGATCGTGATGGTGCATCCGGCCATCGGCGAAACCGGCAGCCACGATCGCTGCAATGTCGGCCGGGAGCCGGTCGAACAGCTCGCTCCACCGCTCGATCGTCAGCTCGTCTCGAAGCGCCAGGAAGGACATCACCTTGAACACGCCGTGATCGACGGCCTCGATGGCCCGATCGACTACCCAGTCCAGGTCGGACTGCAGCAGCTCGGCGATCAAGTTCAGGCGGTTCTCGGGCCCGGCGAGGAGCCGGTCAAGGTCAGCCGGGTCGAGAGTGCCGGCGGCCAGGCAAGCCAGCATGAAGGGCCGGGCCAGCCCGTAGAGGCCGGCGTCCATTGCGGCGCGCAGCCACTCCGCGGGCTTCTCAACCGCCTCGCCGAGCGCCAGCGCGGCGATCCAGGTCCGGTCCGGCCAAACGAGGTGCGCAGCTTCGATCTCGGCCCGGAGATCGAGCAGTCGGGCCATGACAACCTCAGGAGCCTCAGCAGACCAGGTGCGTGCCATCGCCTGGATGTCTGTGATGAGCTGCGACTCGGCCGCCTGCCAGTCGTCGGGCCGGCGCTCGATCTCGCGTAGGAACGGCTCGTAGGGCAGGTCGATCGAAAGCCCGAGGTCCAAGCCGAAATTGGCGGCGTTGGACTCCAGATAAAGCTGAGAGCCCCGGGAAAGTGGCGCTGCCGCCAGGTCAGCCATGAGGAATTTGCCCAGCTCTGCAGCCTTGGCGATCGAGGCGTCCGGGTGGCTCTGACCGAACGGTCTGTCGTAGCCACCGCCGATCCGCAGCAACTCAGCAGCCGCGCCGATCACGGCCGCGGCCAGCTCCTCACGGTCGGGAGCAAGGAAGCCTTGAAGCCTGGGCCAGATTGTGTCGTAGACCTCGTCCATCTGCTCGGGGGTCAGGACGGCCTCGATCAGCTGGAACGTGCGGCCATCGGCCGGCTCGCCGAAGGCACCGGTGAGGCGGACTGAGAGCAAGGTGCCGAAGACCGCCGCTGCGACCGGCCACCGGTCGTCGCCCTTGCCCTCTTCGGCAAGCCAGCCCTCGAGGACCTCCGCCACGAGCAGTCGGTTGGCCGTAGGCACCGGGATGTCTGGGTGGACGGCGTGCACCAGGTCGGCCAGCTTCCGCAGGGGGTGACCCGGGTTTGGGTTGGTGGTCCGGGAATCGAACAGACAGGCATCAAGCAGCACGTCGACGGCCGCAGCAGAGGTGTAACGGGCAGCGATGAGGTGAGCCAGGCCGACGGCAGGCTCAAGGATTTGACCGCTCTGCTCTGAGCGGTCCCCGGCCATTGAGCTGACGGTCGCCTGGATCAGCGCCAGCACCGTGTTGGCGGCGGCTTCGTCGAGCAGGGCGTAGGAGCGGTGGAGCGCGAGACGCTGCTCGAACGTCCCCTCCTCATCGGTGATGCAGCGCTGGTAGAGGTCGTCCGCGTCGGCACGTGCTCCGGGTGCACCGAGCAGGGCCGCCTCGATGGCGGCCCTGGCGATGGCGACGCGATGATCCGGCCATTCGTCGTAGAGGTCAGGCAGCGAGATGGCCGCGACGGACACGCTGAAGAACCTCTCGGCCACGACGGCGTTCATCAGCATGGGCGGCCGGACGCCGTAGAAGCGCTCCTGGCGCCTCCGCTCCCACGAGTACCTGTTCATGACGTCGATGCGGCCGCTGTGAGCAGCGGACTCGATCGCTCGGGCAACATCGTGCGGAGGCTGACCAGTTGTCTTGCTGAGCGCCTTGACCTCACGCTCGCTGAGTTCGCCGACGGCCCCGATGATGCCGAGGGCGTCGAGGACGAGGTCATCTGCGCCGGAGCGCATCAGGAACCGTGACGCTTCGCGGTACAGGCCGGAGCCACTCAGGAGCCCGTGAGGATCGTCGGAGCGCACCAGCAGGTCAGCAAGGCTGATCGCCCAGCCGAGCCGGCCCTCGGCCTGGTCGAGAATCTCGCCCCTGGCCAGACGGCCGGTGACGCCCATCTCGCGGATGGTCTCGTCGATGGGTGGGCGCTCCAGCAGCCCGACCTGGAAGACGGTGGCGTCATTCAGCCACAACTGCAGGGTGTCGACCTCGTCCGGCCAGCCGATGAGGACCAGCCGAAAGGAGAAGAGGTCGGGCTCGCTCCGACGCAACGAGCGCAGCCGATCGACCAGGTCTTGCCGCCGTCCAGCGTCATCGACGATGACGGCGTCCGGCGTGAGCCACCGCAGGTCGTCGGTGATCTGGGATGGGTCAGCGGCTGTATCGACGAAGATCGCGCCGGTGAGTTCCTCGGCGAGCCGGGACTTCCCCACGCCGGGCGGACCGATCAGGATCAGGTCGCCATCGATGGCGTTCAGGCTGGCGACATCGTCGGTGCGGCCAGCGAGGGGCAGGTGCGCCCACGGGCTCTCCGCGATTTCCGGAGCGCGCCGCGAGACGGTGATGGGGTCCGACTTCAGGCCGAGCAGCTTCTGGCGCCAGTAGCCGTCCCGACGCAACCGGCTGGACACCCAACCGAGATCGAAGATGTCCGCCACGTCGAGGGTGGCACCCTTCTTCCCGGCGGACTCACGCAGCTTGTTGCGGTCGGTTGTGGAGAGCTCCGCCGGGTTCACCAGCACGACCCGGTCGTACGCGACGCCGTGCTTCTTCATGCTGTTCAGGCCGCTGTTGAGGTTACTTCGAACGCCAGCCAGCGTGCGGCTGGAGGTTACGAGCACTCGCGGCGTCACCGTCCCGCCCGTCCCGCTGATATCGGCATCACGGCCCCAGTCGGTGCCACCGGGGATCGGGCTCAATCCGGGAAATAGCGGACTAAGACTGTCCTGAGCAAAGCGCTCGAAGTCCTGGTGCTTCAGCGGTTTGGATCTGAGAAGATGCTCAATTCTATCTAGGTCATGCATTTGTCGATGTGCCTCTTGATCCTGCGTATGACCATCTTCTCGTGATGTTAGCGACTACGCATCCCGACTCATGGGGGAAGCGGACCTGTCTCGGCGGAGTGGGCCTTCTGAATTGCCGAGCAATGCTCCGAGTCGGTCGGCGGCCTCGCGATCCGAATCCTGGGGTACGTGGGCATAGACGCGCATGGACATGCCGGGATCGGCGTGGCCGAGGCGGTGCTGGATGACCCTCGGGTGCTCGTTGTTGGCGACCATCAGGGACGTGGCTACGTGGCGGAGGCCGTGGAAGTTCAGGGTGTCAGGCAGGCCGGCCCGGCGCACGGCGTCCTTGAAGGTCCGTCCGGTGAAGCTGCGGCGCATGATCCCTCCCCGACTCCCGATGAACAGCAGGTCGTCGGGAGCGGCGTCGGGTCGGTGGCGCTTGATGTGGGCGGCGATCTCGTCGGCGAGCACCTGCGGGATGGCGAAGCGCCGGCGGCTGGCGCTGCTCTTCAGCTCGGGGACGACCCGCACCTGGCCCGACACCTCCTCGACGCTCTGCTCCACCCGCAGCATCCGCTCCCCGAGGTCGACGTCGCACAGTCGCAGACCGACGGCCTCGCCCCACCGCAGGCCGACGACACCGGCGATCAGCACGAGGGCACGGCAATGGTCGGGCACCTCGTCAGCGAGCCGGTAGAGCTCTTCCGGCGACAGCGTCGGGCGTTCCCGACGAGTGATCGGTTGCAGGCCGAGCGTCCGTGGCCGGACGGGCGACTTCACGATCAGGTCCATGTCGACGGCGGCCGTGAAGATCGCCTGCAGCGTCCCGACGTAGGTCCGCACGCTCTTGGGCGCCAGTCCCCTCTCCTGCATCTGCTGGACGACCCTGCGGACGTCCATCGGCGTGATCCTGCCGACGGACAGGTCACCGATCAGCGGGTTGAAGTGGGTGTAGATCGCCGTGCGGTCGCGGGCGAGGGTCGCCGGGCGCTGGCCGGACTTGAAGCCCATCCAGTCCTCGGCCCAGTCGGCGAAGGTGACCGCGCCGGCGGTCGGGTCGGCGTAGGTGCCTCGGTCCATGTCGGTCTGCAGGGCTGCGAGCCACTGGCCGGCGGCCGTCTTCGTGTCGAAGGTCTGCGGCGCGGCGATCTGGTTCCCGGCGTCGTCCCGGTACCTGGCTTGGAAGCGGCCGGATGGCAGCTTGCGGATGGTGCCGAACTGTCGGCGTCCCATGGATCCTCCTCGAGGAGATCTCGTGTGGGACCCCATGCACTGCGGTGTGCCTGCTGGAGGGGACGACCAGCAGCGGCGGCGACCCGCTCGGAAGCGGACATCACGCTTCGCCATGCCTCTAGGCCCGAAGGGCAGGGCAGTCACTACATCTAAGCCCACTCATTGCGTCGTGGCTAGTTTGCTAGCAGACTCACCAAGCGCCTCCGTCAACCCGGACGCGAGGTGGCCCCGGCGCAGCGGCCACTGCCCGGGGCCTGGACGACACCCCATAGGAGGTGCCGACATGAGTGACGCTATTCGCCCACCGACCGACCCCGAGCGCCCGGTCACAGCGGCTGACCTGGCCGCCGTGCGGGCCGAAGTCGCTGCCCTACGAGGCGAGGTGCGCAGCGAGATCCGCACCGGCCGCATCGTCATCGTTGACGACGCCGGCTTCGAACGGATCCGCATGACCGCCGATGGTCAGCACGGCCACCTCGCCATCAACGCTCGGCGAGATGCAGACGAAAAGCCGACGCGAGTCGACGTGTTCGCCATAGATGCCGAGGACGACGCCGGGCCCTACGTCGGCGTCGAGCTGGTCGACCGAGGTGACTCCGTCGCCGGCTTCACCGTGATCGAAGGTCGACCGCCTCAGTGGTGGAACCGAACCACATAGGTGCGCGACTCAGCCCCCGCCGCCGTCGGCCGGATGACGATCGAGCCACTCGGCGATCGCCTCGGCGACGGCTTCGGCCAGCGTGACGTCGAGGTCGATCGCCCGCTTCTTCGCCTCCGCCAGCAAGGGCGCCGGAACCCGGACGTTCAGCTGCCGCACGTCACCACCCCGCCCAGCCGCGCCCTCAGCCACGACCCACCGCTCCCCTACTCGCGACCCGACGACCCACCCACGGCACGCTACCGAACACCCCTCGCCACCTCGGCCATGTAGGACCCAGCCCCACTCAACGGCCTAGGTCCACATCGAACCCACGACCGGACAGACGAGTGCATTGACGTCGGCACGACCTCGACGGCGCCCGAGCGGGGGTCGCCGCCCGTGATGAGGGTGACGACGCTCAAGGCGGTCGCCGCTGGCGTCGCTGGCCTGCTCGACTACTACGCCGGACTGGCCGAGGACCGCTCCAGCCGACGCCACCCGCACCGCGGACCCGTCGACTACTACCTGGACTCGGACGAGCCGCCGGGCCGATGGTGGGGCGGAGGACGCCACGCCCTCGCGCTTGATGGCTCGGTGGACGGCGATGATCTGCGCGCCCTGCTGATGGCGAAGACCCCCGCACCGGACGTCCCCTCGGTCGCAGGTTCGGCCAGGCCTCGGCCCGAGGGTTCGACGCCACCTTCTCGGCGCCGAAGTCGGTGTCGGTGCTCTGGGCGCTGACGCCCGACGCCTGGATTCGAGCCGAGGTGCTCGCCGCCCACGACGCCGCCGTGGAGGCTGCGCTCGGTTGGCTCGAGCGCCACGGATCCGTCACCCGCCGTGGTCGAGACGGCGTCCACCAGGTCGACACCGACGGCCTCACCGTCGCCCTCTTCCGCCAGCACACGTCACGCACCTTCGACCCGCAGCTGCACACCCACGCCCTCGTGTCGGCCAAGGTTCGCGACACCACCGGTCGCTGGCTCGCCCTCGACGCGCGCTTCCTGAAGTACCAACAGCGCAGCATCGGCTGGGTCTACGACGCCGCTCTGCGAGGAGAGCTGACGAGCCGCCTCGGTGTCGCCTGGACCGCCATCGACGCCGGACAGGCCGACATCGCCGGGATCGAGCCCGGCCTCCGGGACCTCTTCTCCCAACGAAGCCGCCAGGTCGAGTCCAAACTGGCCGACCTGATCCATGCCTGGAGGTCTGAGCACGGCGAAGACGAGCCCGACGCTCGCACCATCGCTGCTCTCGAACGCTGCGCCGTCCTCGCCTCCCGGCCACCCAAGAGCGACGGCATCGACGCCGCTGCGCTCCACGCCGAGTGGGGAGCCCAGGCCGCAGCCGCCGGCTTCGCCCTGACCACCATCGGAACGTCCCTGCGAAGGGCCTCCAGGCCAGCGGTCGTGACGGACAACGAGATCGCGACCGAAGCGATCCGCCGCATCTCGGAGGAGACGTCGACCTGGCTCCACGCCGACCTCGCCGCCAGCCGCTGCAGCCACCTCGCGCATGAGTCGCCGAGCGATGTACCTCGCCGGTCGGACGGGCGGCCCGTGACCGAGGCCGTGACCGACCGACGACTCACCACTAAGGCGATCCTGGATCAGGAGACCTACATCCAGCAGTGGGCCACGACCTCCGCCACCCGGTCGCCGGTCGACCGCAGCGACTCGCAGATCGCCGCTGCCTTCGCCATCGCCGGGTCGGACCGCCTCGTCCTCGTCGTCGGCCCCGCCGGTACCGGCAAGACGACCGCTACCGCCCGAGGAGTGGGTCAGCTCCAAGGACGGGGCCGGCCGGTCGTCGGGCTCGCCCCCTCGGGCAAAGCGGCCGACGTCCTTGCGACCGAGGCTGGCTGTCCGACCGCCACGGTCGCATCGTTCATCCAGGGACAGATGCTTGGTCGGAGCGAGTGGCGCCCAGGAACGACGGTCATCGTCGACGAAGCCGGCATGGCGGCGACCGACGACCTCGCCCAGCTCGTCTGGCTCGCAGAGCGACGGCACTGGCGCCTCGTGCTCGTAGGAGACCCGGCTCAGCTTCCGGCCGTGGGACGAGGCGGCGTCTTCGCCCACCTCGTCGACACCCTCCCGCACCACCACCTCGAAACGCCGAGGCGCTTCCGAGAGCCGTGGGAGGCGGCCGCCAGCCTCGCCCTTCGCGTCGGCGATCCCGAGGCCGCCGAGATCTACGACCGGCACGGCCGCCTGTCCACCGCCCATCCCGCACTCCTGCCGGACCAAGTGGCCGACCTCCACCGCCGCCACAAGGACGCCGGCCAGACGGTGGCCGTCACCACGAACACCGCCGAGACCGCTCGCAGGATCAACAGAGCGATCCAGGGATCACGACTCCCGACCGGCCCGGCTGTCCCGCTCGCCGACGGCACCCACGTCCGAGTCGGCGACACCATCGCCACCCGCCGCAACGACCCGACCCTGACGACCGACCGAGGCAACGACGTCCGAAACCGCCACACCTGGACCGTCACCGCCGTTGGCAGGCACGGCAGCCTCGAGATCGCGCACCCCGACCGAGGCACGGCGCACCTGCCCGCCGACTACGTCCACCGTCACGTCGAGCTCGGCTGGGCCGTCACCGGCTACGGCAACCAGGGCGACACGGTCGACGTCGGCATCGCCGTCCTCGAACCCGGCACCACCCGCGCTCACGCCTACGTGGCCATGACGAGAGGCCGGCACCTCAACCTCGGCATCCTGAGTGACGCAACAGGACGAGCCGACCCGGCCGAGACGTTGTCGGCGTACCTTGCTCCACGGCAGCGAGGCGAGTCTGCGCTAGCTGTGCTGCACCGCCCTGGGCTGGACCATCCTCCCGCCCCTGGACTCGTTGCTCGACCGCCGGCATCGCGACATCCCCTGACCGTCTCCGGCTAGAACCTGCTGCGTGGCCCTGAAGCCCTCGTCCTGGCTCGCCGATGTCGAGCCGTCCCTGACGGACGTGGTCGCGGGCGCAATCGGCATCGGGCTGCTGATCGCCAGCTGGCACGCCCGATACGAGACCGAGACGTACGCCGTGGCGATGCTCAGCGCCGGTGCGTTCTTCCTCGCCATCGCCTTCTACCGAAGGGTGATGAAGTCCGCATCGGTTGGCCCAGGTGGGGTGGCCCTCGAGATGCTCGACCGAGAAGCTGAGCGCGACGCCGCTGCGACCGCCGCCGTGGCGTCCTTCGAAGAGCTCGTGCGCGCGATCGAGAGCACCGATACCGGCCCGCCGTCGGCCTCGGACGACGACTCAACGGTCATCGGCAACCTCAACTTCGTGGCGGGCGAGCGCGCCATCCGCTCCATCCTCGACGATGCCGTGGCGGCAGGACCTCTCGCGGGGTGCGACCTGCGGCTGTACCTCTTCGACGACGACCTCAACGCACTCGCCCCTGTCTTCGGCTCCGACGATGCGACAACGACATGGCCGCCCGGCAAGGGCGCCACGGGCGTCGCCTGGTCGACGAAGCAGTACGCCCTGGCGGTCGGGGACGCCGTTCACGACAGCACCTTCGGCCTGACGCCATCGCAGTCTCAGCGCTACAGCAGCCTCACCGCAGTCGCCGCGACCCCGATCTTCAACGCCGGCGGCACGGTGTTAGGCGTCCTCACCGCCTCGACGACGTCGGCCGACCACTCATTCGATGGCGGCGACCAGTACGTCCAGCTGACCACCTGCGCGCTGCTGGTCAGCCGTGTCCTCGTCGAGCTGCTCCAGTGGTTCCCTGACCGATAGAGGCTTCGCTGTCTCACCCCCTACGTACACTGCGTCCATCGACCGACCAAGGAGGCCTGATGGCAGATCGCAAGATCAACGGCATGTCGACCAAGCCGGTGTCGCGGTCGGACGTCCGCAAGGCGACGATCAACGGTCTGCGCCAGGTCAAGGCGAACCCGAAGAGCGTGAAGCTCTCGGCCGGACAGCGTCGCCACATCACGGCTGCGAGCAAGCGAGCCAGCTGACCCACCCCCGATCAGTGGGATGTCGTGACGACTGCTGCGGCATCCGAACGTTGGTGAGAGGTCGATGAGCTTCGACGACGATCGGGCGGCAGCGACGATCGCCGACCTGGCGGACCGCGGGGTCACGATGGCCCCCGCGCTAACCGGCGGAGAGATCGCGGCGATCGGATCGGCATTCGGTGTCGAGGTGCCACGCGAATACGCGCTGCTGCTGTCGGCCGGAACACCCGCCTCCGAGCAGTGGACGAACTGGCACTCCGACATCGACGAGGTGGCCCGCGACGCGGAGCGGTGGCTCGTAAGAGCCTTCTCGTTCGACATCGAGCACAACGCCTACTGGCATCCGCTCTTCGGCCAACGGCCGGAGAGCACGACTGAGGCCATCAGTATGGCCACGGCCTTCCTCGCGACGGCTCCGGCAATGATCCCGGTCTACGGACACCGATTCCTGACGACCGGACCGCCGCCCCGAGCGGTGCTGTCGGTCTGGCAGGCGGGCGATTCGATCTTCTACGGCTACGACCTGGCCGACTACCTCGCCCGCGAGTTCGACGTGCCGCGCCCAGGATGGGCGACGTCGAGCCCTCCGCCAGTTCCGGTCTGGGACGACCTGTTCGACCTCTTCTGCCTGCGGGACTGAGGTCCTCAGGCCGTGCCTTTGGCGTGCCTCAACGGGAGGGCACAGGATGCAACCCACCGGCACTGGCGGGTACCACCCGGCACGGGCGGCCTAGTCCGCTGACCTGGGGCGGAGCCAGGCGGGAGAAGGAGTGGAGGTGATGGGATTCGAACCCACGGCCTCTTCGATGCGACCGAAGCGCTCTAGCCAGCTGAGCTACACCCCCGAGGGAACGGGCAGCATACCCCCGGGTGGACGGGGGCCGGGAACCCGATGCGGAGGCCGTTCCGACGCAGTATCCGTCGGAGACCGACAACTGTCAGTTGGTACGGCACGCAACGTGAGGAAAAAACTACACTTGGAGACTCAACCGTCTCCCCAGGTCAAGGGGTAGGCCACGCGACCCAGGCCGGATGGCTCATTTCGCTCCTCGAGGCGATCTCGACCACCCTCCGTGCTCAAGTTTGGGCTCGTCTCACCCGATCGGGCGAGTCATGCGGAACCCCTCTCCTCCTCCACGTCCCCGCCCGGCTTCGACCCGTCGCGCCAAGGCCGTCATGGTCCTCGTGGCCGCCGTCGTTGCCATGGTGGCCAGCGCCTGCCTCTCGACGGGCCAGACGTCCGTCCGCGACGCCATGAACGCCGATCGTCGACTCCATGACCTGCGGACCCTCCCCGACCACCGGGCCCTCAACGTCAAAGCCCAGGCCTGGGCCGAGAAGCTCGCCCGGGACGGCAAGCTCAGCCACTCCGACGTCAAGGCCGGCGCCCCGAACTGCTGGACCTCCCTGGGTGAGAACGTCGGCTACGGCCCCGACGTCCTCTCCGTCCAGACCGCCTACATGGACTCCGAGGGCCACCGGCGCAACATCCTCGACCGCCGCTGGGACTACGTCGGCGTGGGCCACGCCACCCGCGGCAACCGCGTGTTCACCGTCCAGGTCTTCATGCAGGGCTGCCGCTGACACCAGATCGCACCAGGCGGCCCCCCGCCGCCCACCGCCACGAGCCCGGAACTCATCCACCGTTCCGCATCCCATCCGGGCTCACTGATCGGGCCCGGCCTTGCGGCCGGGCTCGGTCGCGTGTCAGGCGAGGAGCGGCTCAGCCCGAGGCGGAGCGGCGCACCATCACCAGCGTGGGCTGGCTCTGGCGAGGGGTGGCGAGGTAGCGCACCGTGTTGGCCCGCTCGACCGCCGCCTTCCGCATCTGCACGAGCAGGTACACGTAGCTGCCGAGGACGGCATCAGCCAGAAGATGCAGGAGGATCATCGACCCGCCGAAGGCGACGGCGAGGAGGAAGGTGAAAGCGGCCACGCCACCCAGCACGAACAGCACGTCGCGCCGCCGCTTCCGGGCCGCGGCCCCCCCTCGGATCGGAGCCGGCCCTGACGGCGACGCCATCGACGGGCGCATCCGGGGCAAGGGCGCCCCCGGGGGGGCGGTGCGGCCGAGGACGTCGAGGCCCTGCTTGAAGCTCACCACCGACGAACCAGGACGGCTCTCGGACCGGTTCCGCAGGAAGGACGGAACCAGGAAGATCGCCCATGCGGCTACGAGGATCAGGAACAGCACACTCATGCTCTCCGGGTCAGCTCCTGTCTCGAAACCGTAGCGGCGCGTCGTCGGCAGCCCGGGGATGGGGCCAACGGTGGGGCGGGTGGATGGGGCCTCGTCCTCGTCGACCAGGCCGCAGCAATGTGACGTTTCTACTACGAACGTGACGGCGGGGCCACCCCGAGGGGAACCCGCACCCTGGTCAGGTGTGGCACAACCACCGAACGGCCCGGCAACCAAACCGTCAGATCTCGGCCGGATCCCCCAACCCTGCGGGGCCGATCATGCCCGCCGCCCCGTCGTCACCGAGGCCCATGTCGGCGCTGCCGAGGGCGTTGTCCCGCAGAACCGAGTCGATGCTCTGGTCGAACGGCGTCGCTGCGTCGCGGTGGAACGAGCCCGAGCGCCCCCCGGTCTTCTCCCACAGGGCGACGTCGCCGATGGTCATCGACCGGTCGGCCGACTTGCACATGTCGTAGATGGTGAGAGCCGCCACCGACACGGCGGTGAGGGCCTCCATCTCCACCCCGGTGCGATCCACGGTGTCGACGTGGGCCTCCACCTCGATGAACTCGTCCTCGATGCGGAAGTTGACCAGCACCGCCCCGACGAGGAGCGGGTGGCACAGCGGGATCAGGTCGGACGCCCGCTTGGCGGCCTGGATGCCGGCCACCCTGGCCACGGCCAACACGTCACCCTTGCCCACGCCTCCCCGGGCAACCAGCGACGTGGTCTCGGGGTTCATGTACACCCGGCCCCGGGCCACAGCCCGCCGGTGGGTGGGCTCCTTGGGCGTGATGTCGACCATGCGCGCCCGGCCGAGGGGGTCCAGATGGGTCAGGCCACGATCCGGCATCCCTCGATGCTACGCCTGCCCCCCGGCTGGCGCCCGATCTCGCCCGTCACCCCCCGATCTGGGACATGGACCGACGGGGCCGGATGAACGCCGGCTGGCCGATCAGATGGCCCGGCCCCTTCTCCCCCACGGCGGCGGCCACGGCGGTGGCGACGACCTCGTCCGACGCTCCCCCCCGCACCAGATCCCGCAGGTCGGTCTCCTCGGTGGCGAACAGGCAGGTCCGCAGCTTCCCGTCGGCGGTGAGGCGAATGCGGTCGCAGTCGCCGCAGAACGGCTGGGTGACGCTGGGGATGACGCCCACCTCGCCCTCTCCGTCCCGGTAGCGCCACACCGAAGCGGGGGCCGACCCCCGGGGCACGGCCTCGACGGGGAACACGGCGTCGATGGCCGCCACGATCTCGGCTGCCGGCACGACCGCATCCCGGTCCCAGGCACCGGAGGCGTCGAGGGGCATGAACTCGATGAACCGCACCGCCACCCCCTTGGCCCGGCCGAAGGCGGCCAGGTCGACCACCTCGTCGTCGTTGACGCCCCGCATCACCACGGTGTTGAGCTTCACCGGCGTCAGACCGGCGGCCAGGGCGGCGTCGATGCCGGACAGCACCCGGTCGAGCCCCTCCCGCCGGGTCAGGGCGACGAAGCACTCGGGCCGGAGGGTGTCGAGCGAGACGTTCACCCGGCACAGCCCCGCCGCGGCCAGCGTCTCGGCCTGGCGGTCGAGCGTGACGGCGTTGGTGGTGATGCTCAGGTCGGTGCCCAGGGCGGCCAAGCGCCCGACCAGGTCGGGCAGGTGGGCCCGCAGGGTCGGCTCCCCCCCGGTGAGGCGGATGCCGTCGATGCCGAAGTGCGCCACCAGCACCCGGGCCAGGCGCTCGATCTCGGCGAAGGTCAGCAGCTCGTCCCGGCCCAGCCACTCCATCTCCCCGTCGGGCATGCAGTAGGTGCAGCGCAGGTTGCAGCGGTCGGTGACCGAGATGCGCAGGTCGCGGTGGACGCGCCCGTAGCCGTCGACGAGCGGTCGGGGCACCCCGTGAGCCTACGAGTCGCAGGCGGCGACACCATGGCCCGATGTCGATCCCGCCCGGGGGCGGCCGACGCGCCGCCGGCGATCAGGGCCGTTCGCCGGCTCCGGGCCCCGACGATCGGAGGCCAGCCAGCACCGCTCCGGGGTCGAGGACGATCACCTCGACCGGCTCACCCCGAAGCACGCCGTCACCGTCGGGCACGACCGCCAGGCCCTGAGCCGACGCCGTGGCCACGAGCTGGTGGCTCCCCTGGGCGGCGACGGGCACGACGGTGGTCGCCCCCTCCCCGTCGGGGGTGAAGGTGACCCGCTGGTAGTGGACCTTGCCGTCCCGCGGGCGGCGCAGGTCGGCCCCGACCCGCACCGTGACCCGGGGCCGGTCCAGCTCGGCGTGCCCCCCCAGGTGACGGATCGCCGGCCGGGCCAGCAGCTCGAACGACACCAGCGACGACACCGGGTTGCCGGGCAGGCCCAGCAGGGGCACGCCGTCGACGGTGGCCAGGGCGAAGGGCTTGGCCGGCTTGATCGCCACCTGCAGCCACTCGGGGTCGGTGAGGCGAGCGAGGACCACCTTCACCACGTCGGCCTCACCCATGCTCACCCCGCCCGAGGTGAGGATCAGGTCGCAACGGGTGGCGGCGGCGCGCAGGGCGGAGGCCACGGCGTCGGCGTCGTCGCGCACCTGGCCCAGGTCGACGGGCACGGCCCCGGCGGCGGCGACGGCGGCCAGGAGCATGGGCCGGTTGGCGTCGCGGATCTGGCCCGCCTCCAGGCCCCGCGACGGCTCGACCAGCTCGTCGCCGGTGGAGATCACGCCCACCCGGGGGCGGGGGTGGACCCGGGCCGACGAGCGACCCACGGCGGCCAACACCCCGATCAGGGGCGGCGTGAGGGCGGCGCCGGCGGCGATGACGGTGGTCCCGGCCTTCACGTCGCCTCCGGCGGGGCGGACGAACGCCCCCACCGCCGGGGCCAGGACCGCCACTGTCTCCCCGTCGCCCCGGCGTCCCCCGGAGGGACGGGTGTCCTCGACGGGGACGATGGCGTCGGCGCCGGTGGGCACCGGGGCCCCCGTCATGATGCGGACGGCCTGCCGGGAGCCGACGACGGCCGTCGAGGCCCGGCCCGCCGCCACCGTGTCGATCACCTCGAGGACGACGGGCAGCTCGGCCGTGGCCCCGGCCACGTCGGCGACCCGCACGGCGAAGCCGTCCATGGCGGAGCTGGCGAACCCGGGGAGGTCGACCTCGGCCACCACGTCCTCGGCCAGCACGCAGCCGTGGGTCAGGCGCAGCTCGATCTCCCGGGGCGGACGGGGCTCGCACCGCCCGAGGACCAGGTCTCGCACCTCCGACAGCGGCCGCACGAGTCGTGACGGTACCGGTTCCCTGGTCCACCCCTCCCCGTTCTGAGCCAGCAGCGCTACCAAAGGGGCGCCGTGGTGGCTCAGAAGCGCAGGCGGGGCATCGATGGAGCGTTCTGAGCCAGGAGGACGACCGAAAGGGCGTCGTGGTGGCTCAGAACGGAGGAGGGGCGATCACCAGGCGGCGGCGACGACGTTGGCGGGGGTCTCGGGCCATGGGTCCTCCTCCCGCAGGCCGTCGGTGGTGGAGAGGGTGCGGATCGTCCCGTCGCGGCCGGTGGCGACGATCCAGGTGCCGTCGGCGCTCACGTCCAGGGCGATCACCGGCGACGCTCCCCGGACGGCGGGCATGCCCCCGGCGGGGACGCCCCCCGGCGCCGCCGGATCGATGAGGGCCACGGTGCCACTCCGGGTCTCACCGTCGGCGTCCCGGCCCCCCAGCACCACCGCCAGCCGGCCGTCGGGCAGGAAGTCCGGCAGGACCGCCCCGCCCTGGGGCAGGGGCACCGGTGTGGACGTGCCGTCGGCCAGGGACACCAGGTCGATGGTCACCTCCTCCACGCCGTCGCGGCCGTAGCGCAGGCGCTCGACGGCCAGATGCGTGCCGTCCGGCGACCAGGAGATGCCGTTCACCTCCGTCTCCTCCCCGCCGTGGTCCAGCACGTCCCGGGACTCCCCCGTCGCCAGGTCGACGATCCGGAAGCTCCCGCGCGCTTCTAGCGACCCGCTCGGGACGGACACGACCAGCTCGGATCCGTCCGGGCTCACCTCCGGGAAGCTTCCCTGGGTGATGATGGGACCGCCGCCGTCGAGCGTCGGATTGTCGAAGGTGCCGTCCCCCCAGTAGGTGCTCTGGGCCGGGTCGAAGGCGCGCACCGATTCCAGCACCGGCTCGCAGCAGATCTCGAAGAAGACGACGCCGTCGGGGGCCACGTCGACGTGCACGACACCCGCCGGGGCGTCGTCGATCTCCGAGACGATGGTGAAACGGGTGCCGTCGGGTTGCAGCACGGCCGCCTCGCTGAAGCCGTCGCCGTCGAAGTCGGTGAGGATGGCCACCGACGCGGGCCGCTCCCCCGGCTCGGGTGACGTCTCCTCGGGGGACGGCGCCGTCGTGCCCGTCCCCGGCACTGAGGTGTCGGTGACGTCCAGGCGCTCGGTAGCCCCGTCGTCGTCCCGTGCCACCAGGGCCACGGCCCCGATGCCGGCCACGACCACCACCACGGCCGCAGCCAGCAGGGCCCGACGGCGCCCCCGCCCGGTCCCGCCACCACCGGCATCACCTGTCGAGCCGACGGCGTCGAGGCGGGTCTCCAACCGCTCCCAGCTCCCGGCGGGGAGCTCGGCGGCACGGGCGGGAGTGAAGTGGTTGTGCAGGGCACGGTCGAGGTCGACGGTCATCGCAGATCCTCCAGTCGTTGCGCCAGCGCGGCCCGGGCCCGGTGCAGGTGGGTCTTGACCGATCCCACCGAGATCCCGAGGTCGGCGGCGATCTCCGAGTCGGGCAGGTCGGCGAAGTAGTGCAGGACGATGCAGTCCCGCTGGCGGGCGGGCAGGGCGGCCACCGCCGCCGCCACCGCTCCGTCCCGCTCGGCGCCGGCCGCAGTCACCTCGGCCGACGGCAGGTCGGGGCCGATCGGCGTCGCCGTGCGCCGGGCCACGGCCCGATGGCGGTGGTGGTCGTGGGCCAGGTTCACCACGGTCCGGCGCAGGTAGGCCCGCTCGGCGCCCGGCGCCGGCGGCCGGGCCACCCGGTGCAGGCGCACGAAGGCGTCGTGCACCAGATCCTCGGCTTGGGCCGCGTCGCTGATCAGGGCCACGGCCAGCCGGTACAGCCCCGGGGCGTGCTCCTCGTAGAGCCCTCGCAGGGTGGCGGTGTCCTGCACCTCGTCGATCATCGCCCCCCAGACGAGCGAGGGACAGTGGTCGTTGACAGCAGCGGAGGATTCGCCCCGGGGTCCGAGCGGACCGGTCCGCCGTCGGCCGACTCCCGCCGAGAGCGCCGGCCGCCGCCTGACGATCTCACCACCGTGTCCGCCAAGGGCCGGTGGCCTCCTACAGCTCCCGATCCCGGACGAAGTCGCCGAGGAAGCGTCGGAAGTCGGGGCCGAGGTCGTCCCGCTCGCTGGCCAGCTCCACGATCACCTTCAGGTAGTCGAGCACCTGGCCGGTGTCGTAGCGCCCGTCGGAGAAGGTGTAGCCGTAGACGGCCTGGTCGGCGATCAGGAGGGCGATGGCGTCGGTGAGCTGCAGCTCGCCCCCGGAGCCGGGCTCGATGCGCTCCAGAGCGTCGAAGATCTCCGGGGTCAGCACGTAGCGGCCCATCACCGCCAGGTTCGACGGGGCCACCGCGGGGTCGGGCTTCTCCACCAGGTCGAGGATCTGCACCAGCCCGTCGGCCACCGGCTCGGGCTTGGCGCAGCCGTAGCGGGAGATCTCCTCGGAGCTCACCTCCATGAGGGCGACCACCGAGCGGTTGTAGCGCTCGTAGGTGGCGATCATTCCCTCGAGCAGGCCCACGTCGGCCCGCATCCACTCGTCGCCCAGGAGGACGGCGAAGGGGTTGTCGCCCACGTGCTTGCGGGCCACCGAGATGGCGTGGCCCAGGCCGAGGGGCTCGCCCTGGCGGACGTAGTGGATGTCGGCCAGCTCGGCGATGTCGACCAGCTCCTCACGCAGGTCGTGCTTGCCCTTCTCGCCCAGGAAGTACTCGAGCTCGAAGTTGCGGTCGAAGTGGTCCTCGAGGCTGCGCTTGCCCCGGCCCGTGATGATGAGGATGTCGTCGATGCCGGCCCGCACGGCCTCCTCCACCACGTACTGGATGGCCGGCTTGTCGACCACCGGCAGCATCTCCTTGGGCTGGGCCTTGGTGGCGGGCAGGAACCGGGTGCCGAGGCCGGCGGCGGGGATCACCGCCGTGGTGACGCGCTGAGGAGTGTTCACCCCCCGTGTCTACTGCTCCGGGGACAGCCCCCCACGACACCCTGTGGGTTGGCGGACGGGGCGGACCAGGCGGGTATCGTTGGCACTCGCACCCGGCGAGTGCCAACGATGCTCCCCCGCCCGGAAGGACGGGACCCGCACCGAGGAGACCGATGCCCACCTACGAGTACCGCTGCAAGGACTGCGGCCACACCTTCGACGCCTACCAGTCGTTCACCGACGATGCCCTCACCGAATGCCCGTCGTGCGCGGGGACGGTGAAGAAGCTCTTCGGGAACGTGGGCATCGCCTTCAAGGGCAGCGGCTTCTACAAGACCGACAGCCGGTCGTCGGGATCCTCGCCGTCGGCGGGGTCGGCAACGGGCAACGGCTCGTCGGGCTCGTCCGGCGACAGCTCGTCGTCCGGATCCTCCTCGTCGGGCTCCTCGGGGTCGTCCGACTCGGGCTCGAGCTCCTCGGGGGCGTCCGACGGGGGCTCGAGCTCCTCGGGGTCGTCCGGCTCGGGGTCGAGCTCATCCTCCAAGGGGACCACGACCACCACGTCGAGCTGAGGCCGGCCGGCTCACTCCGGTTCGGGGTGTGGCAGCCGGCGCCAGGGGGGTAGGAGGGGCGGCGTCCTGTCCGCGTCACGACCTGCTTGGTGAGGGGTGCCATGAGGTCTCCATCCGTCCGCCACCGCGTCGGCGTCCTGCTCGCCCTCTTTCTCGCCTGCGTTGTCGGCAGTGGCTGCGGCGGTGACGACGGGCCCGCGGCGTCCGAGCCCCCCAGCACGACCACCCCGTCCACGGAGCCGTCGACGACGCTCAGCCCCGAAGCAGCCGACGAGCGTGCCCTTCGCCAACTCGCCGAGGAGTGGTTCGAAGCCGTGCGACGAATCTTCGTCGACGGCGAGGATCCCACCCTCGCCGAGCAGTACATCACCGGCGAGTACCTAGAGGAGTTCCGTCAGCACGTCGCCGAAGACGCCGCAGCAGGCCATCGCACCGAACGGGACCCACAAGGGCGAACCCGAACCACGATCGAAGAGATCTCCGTCTCTGGAGATCAGGGTGTGATCACGGAATGTGTTGTCAACGCCGATGTCCTCATCGACGCCTCAGGTCAGGTACTCGATGATTCCGTTGGAGTGAGGCGCTATACGACGACCGCGCAGCGGACTGGCGATGAGTGGCGGCTTGCTCAACGGACTTCAACGACTCTCGAAGGAGTCGAGTCATGTGCCTAATTCGAGTACTCGGGCCCATGATCACCGCACTCGTGTGGACGGTCGGACTCTCGGCACCAAGTCTCGCTGACTCCTCCCACGAGAACTCAGGGGACTCGCAGACGATCGGGGCGGAGGTGGGGACAACGAACGGGATGAGTGGGGCGACCGGTGGGCCGTCGTCGGGAGGAGGGGGCATGACCCTGGAGGAGCTGCTGGCGACGTGCCGGTCGGGCGGGGACGCCGCTCCGGCCACCAGCGGCTGCCCGGCCGGCTACATCCTCGCTCTCGCCGGAGCCGAGGCCGACGCCCCGACCCTCGTCGTCGCCGCTTCCCTGGTGGCCCTCAACGCCCGGGAGCAGGTGACCGTGACCGCCCCACGACCCCACCTCTCCCCCGACGGCGTCCCCCAGGTCACCGGCCTCCGCACCTGGTTCTGGCTCGACCCGGCGGCGTGGCAGGCCCAGACGGTGCGGGCCGAGATCCCCGGCCTCTGGGCCGAGGTCACGGCCGCGCCCACCCACACCCAGTGGGACCCGGGCGACGGCGCCCCGCCCCTCACCTGCAACGGTCCCGGCCGGCCCCACCCGGGCACCACCGACGCCACCACCGACTGCGGCCACGTCTACGAGGTGGTCGGCGCCTACACCCTGACCGTCACCATCACCTACGCCGTGACCTGGCGCTCCTCCACCGGAGAGACGGGCACTCAGGACCCCTTCGTCCTCAGCGCCGACCTGCCCGTCACCGTGACCCAGCGCCAAGTCGTCCTCTCCTGAGCGCCGCCCTGCCCGTCCGCCCGTCCCTCCCGCACCGCCTCCACCGGCTCAGGCCATGCCGCATGGCGCCTCCGAAGCCACCGGCTCCCGGGGTTCGGGGTCGCACCTCCCCCTGACAGAGCGCCGCTCGCGCCACGCACACGTCGGCCTCGCTCCGGCTCAGCCCGCCATCGAGCAAGCGGCCACCTGCTCCTCCGGGAGCCATCACCGCTTCCCCCGTCCACCCCCCTGACGCGAGGTCGCGCCCGTGATGCCCTTCCGCCCCCGCCGCAGCTTGCGGCCCGTCCGCCGCCGGCTGCCCCGGCGGGCCATCCCCTGGTACGCCACCGTCGCCGCCCTCGCCCTGGTCACCGGGGTCGTGGTCACCGGCAGCCTGCGCCGGGCCCCCGACGCCGAGGCGGCCTACGGCACCACCCGAACGGTCGCCGTCGTCGTCCGCCACGTCGCCGCCGGCGAGGTCGTCACCCCGGATCACGTCGCCGAGCGGCGATGGCCCACCGTCCTGGTGCCGTCCGGAGCCCTCGACGCCATGCCCGTCGACCGCGCCGCCCTGGTCCCCCTCGTCCCGGGGGAGGCCCTGGTCGACGCCCGCCTGAGCGGGCCCGGCCTGGAGGGCCCGGGCGCCCTGCTCCGACCCGAGGAGCGAGCGGTGCCCATCCCCGTCACCGTGCCGGGGCTGGCCCTGGCCGTCGGCGACCGGGTCGACGTCCTGGCCGGCGGAGGGACCGGGGGCGGGCCCGCCGGCGACCTACCCGTCGGGGCGGCGGGGCCCGACGTGGTGGTCGCCGACGCCACCGTCGTCGCCGTGTCCGAGGAGGCCGTCGTCGTCGCCGTCCCCGCCGACGCAGCCGCCAACGTGGCCGCCGCCCTC
>CAZXRA010000194.1:0-13628 GCA_964643485.1 uncultured Iamiaceae bacterium
GGCCCACGCGGGGGTCGCCCCCCGACGATGCCCACCGACCGCGCCGGACGCGGCGAGACGGTGGACCTGTCCGCACCGTTCTGATCAGTGGTGTCCGGGGGAAGCCAAACTGAGCTGGTGCGGAGGCTTCCCCGTCCCCTGCCGGCCGTGGCGACCGGGCTCTTCGTCGCCCTCGCCACCCTGGCCGTGAGCGGAGCCCTGGGTGGCGACCACGACCGCCAGCGAGCGGCCGCCCGGTGGAACATGACCCTGGTCGATGCGGCGGCGGCCTGGGACGTCACCCGGGGGGCGGGAGCCACCGTGGCCGTCATCGACACCGGGGTGGACACCCGCCACGCCGACCTGGCCGATCGGGTGGCCGCCACCATCGACTGCGTCGGGGCGGCCGGCGACCCCGACCGGTGCCGACCCGGGGGTGACGCGGATCCCGACGGCCACGGCACCCACGTGGCCGGTCTGGTGGCGGCCTCACCAGGCGGTGATCACGGCGTGGTCGGGGTGGCGCCCGACGCTCGGCTCCTCGCCGTCCGGGCTCTCCGCCCCGCCTCCTGCGACCAGCGCCCCTGCGGGGGCACGGGCCAGGGGGCCGACGTCGCCGCCGGGCTGCGCTGGGCCGTGCGGGCCGGAGCCGACGTGGCCAACCTCTCACTGGGCCCCGGGGCCGGGGGCACCGGCGACGACCTGCTCGCCGCCATCAATGAGGCGTGGGCCGCCGGGGTGGTCGTCGTGGTCGCCGGCCCCACCCACCGTGTGCTCACCGACCTGGCCGACGCCCCCGCCCTGGTGGTCACCGCCGTCAACGCCCAGGGTCAGCTCGCCCCCTACGACACCCCCGTGGACGAGGCTCGGTGGGCCCTCGCCGCTCCCGGCGGGACGGAGCGGGCCCCCACCGGAGACGGGTGCCACGGCGACGACGCCGTCCTCTCTACCGTGGCCGTGCCCGCCGGGTCCCGGACGGCGTATGGGTGCCTGGCCGGCACGTCCATGGCCGCCCCGCACGTGGCCGGAGCGGCGGCCCTGCTGCGCGCCACCGGCCTGTCGGCCGCCGAGACCGTCGACCGCCTCCTGGCCACCGCCGACGATCGGGGCCGGCCCGGCCCCGACCCCGGCTACGGGGCGGGCTTGCTCGACGTGGGCGCCGCCCTGGCCCCCGAGTAGGCGGCAAGCCGACCCGACGAGCACCAGGCGTCGTCACCAGGCAAGGCCTCACGACATCCTCGGTGGGAGCGGCACCGGCGGGCCGTCCGCGCCCGTCTTCGGGCGAGCCGGCGGACAGGGCGCCCCCGGGAGAGCCGAGCCCCTATCGAGCGGGAGCCGTGCCGAGGAGATCGGCCAGGGCGGCGTGGACGGCCTCGATGGGCTGGCGCTCGACCCGCTCGTCGGCCGTGTGGGCCAGGGTGGGATCGCCGGGACCGAGGTTGGCGGCGGGCACACCGAGGGCGGCGAAGCGGGCCACGTCGGTCCACCCCAGCTTGGCCCGCACCTCCAACCCGTGACGGGCGATGACGTCGGCCAGCAAGGGGTGGTTCACCGCGGGGGCGGCGGCGGGGGCGGCATCGACGACCGTGAAGGCGTCGCCCTCCTCCAGGAACGGGTCGACCACCGACCGGACGTGGGCCACGGCCTCCTCGACGGTGCGATCGGGAGCGAAGCGGTGGTTGAGGGTGACTGCGGCCCGGTCGGGCACCACGTTGCCGGCGACCCCGCCGGAGACGGCCAACGCCTGGAGGGCCTCGCGGTACTCGCACCCGGCGATCACGGGGCGGCGCTCGGGCACCGCCTCCACCGCGGCCAGCACCCGCCCCAATCGGTGGATGGCGTTGCGGCCCATCCAGGGCCGGGCGGGGTGGGCCCGGGCCCCGGCCAGGATCACCTCGACCCGCAGCGTGCCCTGGCAGCCGGCCTCGATCGCCCCCCCCGTGGGCTCGCCCAGGACGGCCAGGTCGCCAGCCAGCAGGTCGGGCCGAGCCTCCACCAGCTCACCCAGGCCGCTCTCGGCCGCGGCGATCTCCTCCCGGGCGTAGAACACCCAGGTGACGTCGACGGCGGGGGCGGGCACGGTGCGGGCCAGGTCGAACATCACGGCCAGGCCGCTCTTCATGTCGGAGGCCCCGACCCCCCACAGGACGTCGCCCTCCACCCGGGCCCCTCCGTTCTCGGCCGTGGCGGGAACGGTGTCGGTGTGGCCGGCGAGGACGACCCGCTGGTCGCGGCCCAGGTGGGTGCGGGCCACCACGTTGTCGCCGTGGCGCACCACCTCCAGGCCCGGCACCGTCCGCAGCTCGGCCTCGATCCAGTCGGCCAAGGCCGCTTCGTGCCTGCTCTCCGAGGGCATGTCCACCAGGGAGGCGGTGAGGGCCAGCAGGTCGGTCACTCGGCCACGATACGGAGCGGGCCGGGCCGGGCCGCGGTCCCTTTCAGTGGGAGCCCGGGCCGCCCTCCCCTAGCCTCCCTCTCACCCGAGCAGGAGGACCCGTGAACGCGACCCCATCGCCCGCCCCCCGCACCGCCCGAGGCGTCGGCCTGGCCACGCTGTCGACGAGCGGCGACGGCACCACGGTCCTGGACACCTGGTACCCGATCCTGGCCACGGACGACGAGGCCTCCCCGGCCGAGGCCGTGCTGGCCGCGGCGGGGGCCACGGGCGCCACCGGCACCACGGTGGTCGACGCCGAGGCCCTGCGGGCGGCGGCCGAGGCCGGGGGCGAGCACGCCGCCCTCCTCACCGATCTGGCCGCCAGCCTGGCCCACGCCGACGGCGGCACCGGGTTGCCCGTGCACCGGGTCGCCGTGGTGACGGTGCTCCCCGACCTGGCCGCCAGTCCCGTCGATGCCCACGACGCCTACCTCCGCCTCCACCTCCTGTCGTCCCGCCGGGCCGCTCCCCGGACCCTCAGCCTCGATGGCCTCTTCGGCGTGCTGGCCAACGTGGTGTGGACCGACCGGGGCCCGGCCGACCCCGACGGCTTCGAGGCGGCCCGCACTGCCCTGCGGGCCCGCGGCGAGCGCGTCGACGTGATCGGGGTGGACAAGTTCCCCCGGATGACCGACTACGTCGTCCCCGCCGGGGTGCGCATCGCCAACGCCGACCGGGTGCGACTCGGCGCCCACCTGGCCGAGGGGACCACCGTCATGCACGAGGGGTTCGTCAACTTCAACGCCGGCACCCTGGGCGCCTGCATGGTCGAGGGCCGTATCAGCGCCGGGGTCATGGTGGGGGCGGGCTCCGACATCGGGGGCGGCGCCTCCATCATGGGCACCCTCTCGGGCGGGGGCACCGAGGTGGTCAGCATCGGTGAGCGGTCGCTGCTGGGGGCCAACGCCGGCATCGGCATCTCCCTGGGCGACGACTGCGTCGTGGAGGCCGGCCTCTACGTCACCGCCGGCACCCGGGTCACCCTGCCCACCGGCGAGGTGGTGAAGGCCCGCGAGCTATCGGGTCGTTCGGGCCTCATGTTCATCCGCAACTCCACCACCGGCGTGGTCGAGGCCCGGGCCCGGAAGGGCACCTGGGGCGAGCTCAACGCCGACCTCCACGCCAACTGACTAGGGCGGGGGCCATCCCCCCACCGGCGTCCCCCAGGGGTGGCCTCCCGGAGGCACCGGGGGCAGGGCGGCCCGGAGGGCCCGACGGGATCGGCCCCGGGTGCGGGCCAGGATCACCGTCCCCAGCACGGCCAGGAAGACGGCCACCACCATCAAGGTGGCGGCGATGCGGAGGGCGTCGGCGATCTTGCGGTAGGGGCTCTGGGTGAGGACCAGGGCGGCGGATCGGGGATCGAGGGAGGCAGGGACATCGCTCTCCAGGACGTAGTCGCCCTCTTCCGGGAACCGGACGGTCAGCAAGGGCACGTACCAGGCCCCGTCCTCGGAGGGGGACATCTGCTGGAACTCCTCGTACCGCTCCAGGGCCAGGGGCGCACCCCCGGCAAAGGGGCGGACCTCGACGACCAGCTCCTGGGCCAGGCGGTCGCGTTCCCCGTCGGAGAGAGGAGCGGCGCCGACGTAGCCGATGGTGTAGCCGCCCGGCTCCTCGATGGTGATGGCCTGCTCCTCGCCCAGGATGGCCAGGTTGGCATCGATGACGACGTCGCGGGCCGCCTCTCCCCCACCCCGCACCACCTGGATGCCGAAGATGCCGGCCACCAGCAGCCCCACCGCGGGGAGGGCGTACCACCACCCCGACGGCTGGACGCGGCCGGCGACGGGCGCGGCCACCGTCAACCCGGCGGCGGAGGGGGCGGGGGCGGGCTCCCGAAGGGGCCCGGAGCCGATGGCGGAGAGGACGGGCCCGGGGCGGGAGGAGGTGTCCCGGGGGGCGGGTAGGCGCCGGGCGGCGGGTAGGCGGCCGATGCCCCGTAGCCCCCCGGCGGGTAGCCCCCCGCCGCGGTGTGACCGGGCTGGGGGTAGCCGAAGGCGGCGATGTTGGCCGCCCGGATCTGCTTCTTGGACCGGCCCCGCTTCACCAGCAGCACGACGAGCACGGCGAGGGCGATCAGGAACCCGACGATGCCGATGCCGAAGAAGAGGGCGAAGCCGACGCCCAGGGCACTGAGGGGGTTCTCGGTGCCGATGGCGATCGTCCCGCCCTGGAAGTCGGTGACGGTGGGAGTGATCGTGTAGTCGCCGTCGACGGGCGCGTCGAAGGTCAGGGCGGCGGCGCCGTCCCGGCCCCCCTGCGAGTAGGTGAC
The DNA here is from genome assembly GCA_964643485.1 of uncultured Iamiaceae bacterium. Taxonomy (GTDB): domain Bacteria; phylum Actinomycetota; class Acidimicrobiia; order Acidimicrobiales; family Iamiaceae; genus Iamia. Next base: position 4,692 of record CAZXRA010000194.1, read on the forward strand.
GTCACCGGAGTAGAAGTCGGTCGGCACCGTGGACCCATCGGGAGCGACGATGTCGACGACGAGCTCGGACCCGTCGAGCACCTCGCTGTCGATCCCGGGCCGCTCCAGCCAGATGGTGTGGCCCCCGTCGTCGAGGGTGACCGTGCTCTCCGCCCCATCCGGGATCCGCTCGAAGTCGTCGATGATCGAGTCCTGGCGGCTGATGGCGTTGACGAGCAGCACGGACGCCACGACCGAGAAGACGACCCAGATGGCCACCGGGATGACGAAGGCCAGACCACCGGGCTTGGGCTTGGGGAGGACGGTGCTCATCGGCTCATCATGCACGGAACGGCGCCGCCGCGTCGGGTGGCGGGCCGGGGGACCGGCCCCCCTTGGTGGCGACCAGGCGACGGGCCAGCTCGTCGATGCGGGCGTCCTCGGCCACGAGGGCCAGGCGCACGTGGCCTTCCCCCGCCGGGCCGTAGGCCCCTCCCGGGGTGACCAGAGCACCGGCCGCGGTGGCGAACCAGCCGGCCAGGCCCACACCGTCGCCGTCGGGTGCCGGGACCCACAGGTAGAAGGCCCCCCCGGGCTCCGGGACGGCGAGGCCGGCCGCGGCCAAGGCGGCCAGGACGACGTCGAGGCGGCGCCGGTAGCGGGCCCGCTGGGCCGCGGCGTGCTCGTCGTCGTCCAGCGCCGCCGCCGCCACCTCCTGCACCGGGCCCGGCACCATGAACCCGGCGTGCTTGCGGAGCTGGGACAGGTAGCCGACCAGCTCGGCGTCACCGGCGTAGAAGCCGGCCCGCATCCCGGCCAGGTTCGATCGCTTGGACAGGGAGTGGACGGCCAGGACACCCCCGGTGCCCTCGGCCAGGATCGTCCGGGGCGGGCCGGGCCAGGTGAGCTCGGCGTAGCACTCGTCGGAGAGGACGGGGACGTCGTGGTCGCGTCCCCAGGCGGCGACCGCGGCCAGGTCGTCGAGCGCTCCTGTCGGGTTGCCGGGGCTGTTCGACCAGAGGCAGAGGGCCCGGGACGCGTCCTCGGGAGAGATGGCGTCCAGGTCGAGGGCGCCGTCGGGCCGGGCGGGGACAGCCACGGCCCGGCACCCGGCCAGGCGGGCCCCCATGGCGTAGGTGGGGTAGGCCACGGCCGGGTGGAGGACGGTGTCGCGGTGGGGCCACCGCAGGCGCAGCCAGTGCGGGAGGCCGGCAACCACCTCCTTCGACCCGACCGACGCCGCCACCTGCTCGGGAGGGATCTCCACACCGAAGCGCCGGGCCATCCACCCGGCTGCCGCCTCCCGGAAGCGGGCCGTCCCGATCGACGGCGGGTAGCCCCGGGCCCCGTCGGCCCGGGCCAGGACCTCGGCCACGAACGGAGGAGGATCGTCGACCGGCGTCCCGATGGTGAGGTCGATGGCCCCGCCGGGGAAGGCCTCGGCCACGGCCCGGCGAGCCTCCCCGCCCTCCCACACGGTGGGGGGCGGCTCGAAGGCCTCGGTCACGCGCCCGTCGCCGCCACGAGGAAGGGGGCCAGGCGGGCGGCGCTGGCGGCGTCGAGGCGGGCCCGCACCGCCATCCCCTCGGCCCCGGCCTCCTCGGCCAGCACCTCGCCCTCGCGGTGGATCTCAGCCAACACGTCGCCCCGGGAGAAGGGCACGAACAGCTCGTAGGTGGTGGTGAGGGCCCGCAGTCTGTCGGCCACGACGGCGAGCAGATCGTCCACGCCCTCGCCGGTGACCGCCGAGGTGGCCACCGACCCGGGATGGCGGTCGACGAGGCGCTTCCACTCCGGGGAGCGGTCGCGCTTGTTGAAGCAGAGCAGCTCGGGCACCTCCGCCGCCCCGATCTGGCCCAGGACGTCGCGCACGGCGGCCATCTGGGCCTCCGGATCGGGGGACGAGGCGTCGACCACGTGGATCAACAGGTCGGCGTCGGCGGCCACGTCGAGGGTGGAGCGGAAGGCCTGGACGAGCTGGTGGGGCAGCTTGCGGACGAAGCCGACGGTGTCGGTGGCCAACACCGTCTCCCCCCCAGGCAGGTCGAGGCGCCGGGTCGTGGGGTCGAGGGTGGCGAAGAGGCGGTCCTCGACGTGGACGTCGGCGTCGGCCAGCCGGTTGAGCAGGCTGGACTTGCCGGCGTTGGTGTAGCCCACCAGGGCCACGTGGGCCGACCGGCTGCGATGGCGGGCCTTGCGCTGGGTGTCGCGGTGGCGGGCGATCTCGCGGAGGTCGGCCTCCAGCTTGTGGACCCGGCGCAGCACCCGGCGCCGGTCGACCTCGAGCTGGGTCTCGCCGGGGCCGCGGCGGGCGCCCAGGCCCCCGCCGGCGCCGCCGGCCTGCTGCGACAGCGACCCGCCCTTCCCCCGCAGCCGGGGCAGGCGGTAGCGGTGCATGGCCAGCTCGACCTGGGCCTTGCCCTCCTGGCTGGAGGCGTTCTGGGCGAAGATGTCGAGGATGACGGCGGTGCGGTCGATGGCGGTGCGGCCGAGCTGCTTCTCCAGGTTGCTCTGCTGGGCCGGGCTCAGCTCGTCGTCGAAGACGACGGTGTCGCAGTCGACGGCCTCGGCCAGCTCCCGCAGCTCGGCCACCTTGCCCTTGCCGATGTAGGTGGCGGGCTCGGGACGGGCTCGGCGCTGGACCACCCGGCCCACCACGTCGGCGCCCGCCGTGTCGACCAGCAGCTCCAGCTCGTCCAGGCTGGCCTCGGTGTCGTCCTCCAGGGCCGGCGGCAGGGTGACCCCGACGAGGAGGATCTTCTCCCGGAAGGTCCGCTCGATGAAGGCCCCGGAGGTGCCACCGAACTCGCCGAAGGCACCGCGGTGGCTCTCCACCGGCAGCAGGGTGAGGGGCTCCTCGTCGCCGAGGTCGAGATGGATGCCGTCATCGCCCGGCGATGACGGGTCGTGCTCGGTCATCGCTCCACCTCCACGGTGGCGATGCGGGTGGCCGGGCCCCGCAGGGTCATGTGCTCCCCCACCAGGATCTCCACGTCGCCGCCCGGCATGTGGACGGTGACGGTGGGGCCGACGAGGCCCCAGTCATGGGCGGCGCGGGCCGCGGCGGTGGCGCCCGTGCCGCAGGCCTCGGTGGCTCCGGCGCCCCGTTCCCAGATGGCCATGGTGAGGGCATCCACCTCACCCGGCGTCGGGGCGACGGCGTGGACGTTGATGCCGCCGTCGTAGCCCGCCTCCCACATCGGTCCCGCCGCCGTGGGCACCACCGCCCGCGGATCTTCGACGAGGAGCACCAGGTGGGGGTTGCCCAGGTCGAGGGACCGGGTGCGGAGGGGCTTGGCCGCCAGCTGCTCCGGGGTGAAGTCGGAACCATCGGCCGGAAGAGGGGGACGGTCGGGATCGGGGCCGGGGCGAGCGGGGCCCATGTCGACGGAGGCGAGCACGGTGGCGGGCTCGGGACCGGGCTCGACGGCCACGGTGCGCTCGCCGCCATCGGTGGCGATCCGCAGCGCGACCCGGTCGACGCCCCGGCGGCCGGCTTCGGCCTGGGCCAGGCAGCGGATGCCGTTGCCGCTCATCTCGGCCCGGCTGCCGTCGGCGTTGTAGAGGGTCATGGCCAGGTCGACGGGCCCGTCGGTGACCCCGAGGAGCAGGCCGTCGGCCCCGATGCCACGGTGGCGATCGCACCAGTGCCGGGCGTTCTCGGGCCCCACGTCACGCAGATCGGCCTCCGTCCCGAGCAGCACGAGGAAGTCGTTGCCGAGGCCGTGGTGCTTGGTGAGGCGGACGGTCATGGGTCTCCGGGGGCGTTCCGGTCGGGATCGGGTCGCCGACCAGTCTCGCAGGCCGGCGCCCGGCCGCGGTCTCCTTTGCCCTAGCCGAGGGCACGATCGGCGGCGACGACGAGGGCCTCGGCCACCTCGGCCGGATCCTCCTCGGCATCCAGCCACGTGATGCGCGGGTCCCGCTCGAACCACACCCGCTGTCGGCGGGCGAACTTGCGGGTGCGGCGCACGGCCAGGTCGACGGCCTCGTCGAGGGACAACTCGCCCCGCCGGTGAGCCAGCAGCTCCCGGTAGCCGAGGGCCTGGCCCGCGGTGCGGCTCAGGGGGTGCGGGAGGCGGAGGAGGGCGTCGACCTCGTCGAGGAACCCCGCGGCGAGCTGCTCCCGGTAGCGGGCCTCGATGCGGGCGGCCACGACGGGACGGGGCAGCCGCACCCCGAGCTGGGGGACACCGCCCGAGTGGCTCCCCAGGCCGGGGCCGTAGGACGAGAAGGGACGGCCGCTGCCCAAGGTGACCTCCAGGGCCCGGACGATGCGACGCCGGTTGTCGGGCTCCATCTTCTCGGCCGCCACCGGGTCGAGGGCGACAAGGCGGGCGTGCAGGGCCCGGGTGTCGGGGTCGGCCTCCACCTCGGCCCGCGCCCCCGGGTACTGCCCGGGGATGGTGAGGTCGTCGACGACGGCGCGCAGGTAGAGGCCGGTGCCCCCCACCAGCACCGCCACCCGGCCCCGGGCGGCGATGGCGGCCAGGGCCTCCCGGGCCGCGGCCTGGAACGGGGCCACCGACCACTCCTCCCACGGATCGACCACGTCGATCAGGTGGTGCGGCACCTCGGCCTGCTCCTCCGACGTGGGCTTGGCCGTGCCCACGTCCATGCCCCGGTAGACCTGCATGGAGTCGACCGAGACCAGCTCGACGTCGGGCCGGTGGCGGGCCAGGTGGAGGGCCAGGGCCGACTTGCCCGAGGCCGTCGTCCCCACGAGGGCGACGGCAGGCCCCGGAGTCGTCATGGCGCCATGATGCCGCCCGCTCGCCGGACGGCGCGTCCCCGAGCACGGGACAGATCAGAGCAGTACCTTTCGCCGCGCCTCGTCACATCCCACCCTGGAGGTGGACCATGCAAGTGGACCTGACCCGTCGCCTCGCCGCCGAGCTCTTCGGCACGTTCTGGTTGGTCCTCGGGGGCTGCGGCACCGCCGTGCTGGCTGCCGACGTCGTCGGTGTCCTGGGCGTGGCCCTGGCCTTCGGACTGACCGTCTTCACCGGCGCCTATGCCCTCGGCCACATCTCGGGCGGCCACTTCAACCCCGCCGTCACCCTCGGCCACGTCGTGGCCAAGCGCTTTCCCGCCAGGGACGCCCTGCCCTACATGGCCGCCCAGGTCGTGGGGGCCATCGTCGCCGCCGCCGTGCTCCTGCTGATCGCCAACGGCCGGCCCGGCTTCGAGACCGAGGGCAACTTCCTCGCCGCCAACGGCTTCGGGTCCGAGGGCTCCCCCGCCGGCTACAGCCTCCTCGCCGGCCTGGTGGCCGAGGTGGTGCTCACCTTCGTCTTCCTCATGGTGATCCTGGGGACCACCGACACGCGGGCCCACCCCGCCCTGGCCGGGGCAGCCATCGGCCTGGCCCTCACCCTGATCCACCTCATCTCCATCCCGGTGACCAACACGTCGGTCAACCCGGCCCGCTCCATCGGGCCCGCCCTGTTCGTGCTGGACACCTGGTTCACCCAGCTCTGGCTGTTCCTCCTGGCCCCCCTGGTCGGAGCGGCCCTGGCCGGGATCGTCTACCCCCGGCTGTTCGGCGAGGCCGCCGGCGACACCAGCGCGGCGTAGCCCCGCCGCCCCGTCGTCTCGGTCAGGCCGAGGTGACGGGGATGCGGGTGCGGTGGCGAGCCCCGGCCACCACGTCGAGCAGCTCTCCGGTGAGGTGGTGCGCGGCCGCGCCCGTGACCCGGACCTCGGCGTAGCTCCCGACCTTCAGGGGTCGCTCGGACGGGAAGTGGACCAGCTTGTTCTGGGTGGTCTTGCCCGTGAGGACGGACGGGTCCTTGCGGGACGGGCCCTCCACCGTGACCTCCTCCACCCGGCCCACGCGGGCCCGATGACGGTCGACGGCGGAACGCTCCACCACGACCCGCAGGCGCTCGAAGCGCTCGGCCACCACCTCGGCCGGCACGGCCAGGTGCGCCATCTCGGCCGCCTCGGTGCCGGGCCGGGGCGAGAAGATGAAGGTGTAGGCCGAGTCGTACGCCGCCTCGGCCGCCACCTCGAGGGTGCGGGTGAAGTCGTCGTCGGTCTCGCCCGGGAACCCCACGATGATGTCGGTGGTGACGGCCAGGTCATCGACGGCGGCCCGGGCCGCGGCCAGGCGGTCGAGGTAGCGCTCGGCCGTGTAGCCCCGGTGCATGGCGGCCAACACCCGGTCGCTGCCCGACTGGAGGGGCAGGTGGAGGTGGTTGCACACCTCGGGGGTCTCGGCCATGGCCGCGATCACCTCGGGGCGCAGATCCTTGGGGTGGGGGCTGGTGAAGCGCACCCGGCGGATGCCATCGACCGCCCCGACGGCCCGGAGCAGGTCGGCGAACAGGGGTCGGACGCGGACGTCGTCACCGCCCTGGCGGGCGGCGAGGGTGAGGTCGCGCCCGTAGGAGTTCACGTTCTGGCCCAGGAGGGTGACCTCGGTGACGCCCTCGGCGGCCAGGGCCCGCGCCTCGTCGAGGAGGCCGGCGAAGGGCCGGCTCATCTCGGGGCCCCGGACGGCGGGCACGATGCAGAAGGCGCACGCGTTGTCGCACCCGACCTGGATGCTCACCCAGGCGGCGTGGCCCTGGTCGCGCCGCCGGGGCAGGGCCGAGGGGAACATGACCGCGTCGTCGGCCACGGCGGCATCGAGGATCTCGGTGACAGGGCCGCCCTCCCGGGCCGCCGCCACCAGGTCGGCGGCCCGGTGGACGTTGTGGGTGCCCAGCACCACGTCGACGTAGGGGGCCTTCTCCCGCACCCGGTCGCGGTCCTTCTGGGCCAGGCACCCGCCCACCACGATCTGGAGGTCGGGGCGGGCGTCCTTGCGGGACTTGAGGTGGCCCAGGGTGCCGTAGAGCTTGTTGTCGGCGTTCTCCCGGATGCAGCACGTGTTGAGGACGATGACATCGGCGTCGTCCTCACTCGTCGCCGGGGTGAGCCCGTCGGCCTCCAGCAGGCCGGCGATGCGCTCGGAGTCGTGCTCGTTCATCTGGCACCCGAAGGTGCGCACGAGGTAGCTCCGGGGGCGGTCGTCGGTCTCGGACATGGCCCGGCGAGTCTACGGACCGGGTCCCGAGCGACGCCCCCCGGCGACCAGGGGGCGTCAGGCCAAGGGTGATCGGGACGGGCGGGCCGCCGAGGGCGGGACCTCGCGGTGCTCACGATCCTCGACCAGGAGCCGGAGGGCAGTGCGCTGCTCCCCGTCGATCTGGATGTCGGCGAAGGACGGGATGCAGATGATGTCGAGGCCCCCCGTGGACAGGATCCCCCGGGCGATGACCGTGGCCTTGGTGGCCTGGTTGAGGGCGCCGGCCCCGACGACCTGGATCACCACCGAGCCCGAGGTCCGGATGGCGCCGGCGATGGCCCCGGCGACGGAGTTGGGGTTCGACTTGGTCGACACCTTGAGCGTTTCGATGTCTGCGGCGTGGTGCACCCAGGCCTGGTTCGACGTCGGGGCCCGACCCCCTTCTCAGTCCTCCAGCTCGAGGCTGATGGGTTCGTCGTCGACCTCCGTCATGGCATCGTCGCCCTCGACGACCCCGATGCCCATCTCGGTGCGGATGCGCTCGGAGACCTCCACCATGATCTCGGCGTTCTCGGACAGGAAGGCCTTGGCGTTCTCCCGCCCCTGGCCGAGCTGCTCGCCCTCGTAGGTGTACCAGGCCCCCGACTTCTTGATGATGCCGAGGTCGACCCCGATGTCGAGCACCGACCCCTCGCGGCTGATGCCCTTGCCGTACATGATGTCGAACTCGGCCTGCTTGAACGGCGGGGCCACCTTGTTCTTGACCACCTTGACCCGGGTGCGGTTGCCCACCACCTCGACGCCGTCCTTGATCGACTCGATGCGGCGGATGTCGAGCCGGACCGAGGAGTAGAACTTCAGGGCCCGGCCGCCCGGCGTGGTCTCGGGCGAGCCGAACATCACCCCGATCTTCTCCCGCAGCTGGTTGATGAAGATGCAGATGGTGTCGGTCTTGTTCAGGTGGCCGGTGAGCTTGCGCAGGGCCTGGGACATGAGCCGGGCCTGGAGCCCGACGTGGGTGTCGCCCATCTCCCCCTCGATCTCGGCCCGGGGGGTGAGGGCGGCCACGGAGTCGATGACCACCACGTCGAGCGCCCCGGAGCGGATGAGCATGTCGCAGATCTCCAGGGCCTGCTCCCCGGTGTCGGGCTGGGAGATGAGCATCTCGTCGATGTCGACCCCGATGGCGGCGGCGTAGATCGGATCCATGGCGTGCTCGGCGTCGATGTAGGCGCAGATGCCCCCGTTGCGCTGGGCCTCGGCCACCACGTGCATGGCCAGGGTGGACTTGCCCGAGGACTCCGGGCCGAAGATCTCGACGATCCGGCCGCGGGGCAGGCCCCCGATGCCGAGGGCGAGGTCGACGGCCAGGGCGCCGGTGGGGATCGACCCGATGGCCATCGAGCCCTTCTCGCCCATCTTCATGACCGAGCCCTTGCCGAACTGCTTCTCGATGCTGCCCAGGGCCATGTCGAGCGACTTGAGGCGATCCATGTGCGTGGTCCTTTCGGGGACGGAGCCCCAGCGGGGGCCCCTTGCGATTTCCGACTGCGGAGCGCCGCAGCGAGCGATGGACAGACCCTAAGTAAGGGGTGTGACAGTGGCCCCGAAGAGGCCTCGATCAGGGGCGGGGGGCGGGGTCGGCTGACGTGTGTGACGGGGAGGCCGGGGGGGAATGACAGGAGGGTAGTTTCGAACGAGCGTTCGGTCAAGGATCCTCTGTTCTCCCGCTCCTCGCCCTGGACCTGACCGTCAGCCCCAGACGAGGAGGACGACGGCCAGCACCACCAGGGCGGCCCCGAAGGCCACCTCCAGCCGGGCGGCGTCGACGCGCAGGGCGGTGCGGGCCCCCAGGGCCGACAGCGGCACCGACGCCAGGGCGAAGAGCAGGATGAAGCCCACGTCGAGGTGGCCCAGGGCGGCGTGGGTGATCGTCCCCGGCA
>CAZXRA010000195.1:0-8489 GCA_964643485.1 uncultured Iamiaceae bacterium
TGCCCCAGAAGGCCCCGTCCGCCGCTCCGGCGCCCGCGAGGCCGTGGAGCTGACGGGTCTTGGGCCGCTTCTTGGTGGCCGGCCAGCTCACCGTGGCCGCGTCCTCGATGGTGATGAGATCCTGCTTGTCCAGGCTCACCAGCGTGGCCTCCGCCTGATCGGCGCCGATGGCGTCCTCGAACTTCCAGATGGTCAGCGTGCTCACGGGATGTCCTCTCTCCGTCGGGATGGGATCACGCTCCCGTGACGACCCCGGCCCCCGCATCACCCCCTCTGGGTGAAGCCCCGGCCGCGGGCGGATCCTCCCGTCCGTCCGGAGGTCACCCGGCGCGGGTGGGCGATGCGCGCCCGACCGGTCCAGGACGACCACCCCGATGGGGTGAGGCGAGAGCCTCCGGCCCCGCCCATCGTCGGAGCCATCGACCGAGGAGGAAGTTCATGGAGACGAGGCGAGCACGACAGACCGGCGGGGTCACCCTTGCTGCCTTCGGAGCCGGGGTCATCGGCCTCTGGAACCTGCTGGGTGGCATCGCCGCCGTGGCCGAGGACGACGTCACCGAGAGGTTGAACGAGGTGCTGTTCGGCATCGACATCACCGTCTGGGGGTGGGTCTGGATCGTCATCGGCGTGATCCAGCTCGTCACCGCCGGGCTGATCTACCAGCGCAGCGTCGTGGGGCAGGCCCTCGGCATGGGCTGGGCGATGGTCAGCGCCACCCTGGCCGTGTTCCTCATCTTCGTGGCCCCCATCTGGTCCCTCACGGTGGTGGCCCTCAACCTGGCCGTCATCGGGGCTCTGGCCAGCGACGAGTTCACCGAGGGTTGAGGCCTCCGCCCCCTCCCCGATCGGGGGCGGCTCATCATGACGAGAGGCCCCGTGTCCCATCGTCACCCCGTCGGGGTGAGGGGGCGGGGGTCGATCGGGACCCACCATGGGAGGCACCCATGGCCATCACCACCTACGAGCTGCGCTTCGAGGGCGCCGTGGACGCCGAGACCGTCATCACCTTCGAGGGCGTGCACATCACCACCGATGGATCATCGCTGACCCTGTGCGCCCGAGTCTGCGACTCGGAGGCCCTCCACGGCCTCCTCGCCACCGGCCGTCAGCTCGGCCTGCGCATCGTCACGGTCCGCCCCCTGGCCGAGGGATGACCGCCTCGCCCCGGCCCCCGGCCTCCGGGCCGATCAGTCGCAGCACGACGGCTCGCCGGACGGCATCGGCCCGGTTGGTGGCGTCCAGCTTGCGGTAGACGGCCTTGACGTGGGTCTTCAGCGTGTTGAGGGACACGCCCAGCTCGGTGGCGATGGCGTCCGTCGACTTCGTCGTCCGAAGGGCGTCCACCACGGCCAGCTCCCTCTCGGTGAGGGACTCGACCACGGACCGGCCCTCTCCGGCATCGAGAAGGAACAGGAGGTCGGTGAGGTAGGGCGACGGCTCCACCGTCCGGAGGGAGCGCAGGGCGTCGAGGACGCCGGCGCGGTGGTCCAGGAAGACCGTGAGGTATCCGTCCGGCGCCCCGCGGTGGACGGCCCGGCGGATGTGCCGGCGGACGAGGAGCGGGTCGCGCACGCAGGCGGCCCGGAGCAGGTCGGCCTCGATCCGCAGCCCGATGGAGGCCTGCGGTCCCAGGTCGGGGGCCAGGAGATCCTGGGCCTGGGCCCGGTCACCCGCCTGCCGGGCCGACCAGGCTCGCAGCACGGTCACGCCGGGGCCGGCGAGGTGGGGCAGTTCGTCCAGGAGGAGAGCCGCTTCGGTTCCGTCGCCGGCCAGGAGCAGGAGGCGCGCCTCGGCCTCGTCGATCCACCATCGGAGCCGGTCGGGGACGGGACGGACGTGGATCGGGCGGCGGGCGGCCTCGAGGCTCTCGAAGGCGGCGGCCGTCTGCCCCTGGAGGCCCCGGGCCCGCGCCAGGGCGACGGCCGAGCGGACCACGACGTGGAACAGGCCCGTGCGACGGGCCACCCGCTCGGCGGTGAGGAGCGAGGGGATCGCTTCGGTCACCTGGCCCTGCTCGAGCAGAGCGAGGCCCACAGCCCAGTGGCTGCTCTCCGTCCCGATACCCTCGGCGCCCACCACGTCCGCGGCGTGGGCCAGGGCAGCATCGGCCACTCCGACGGCATCGCGCAACCGACCCTCGAGCGCGGCCAGGCTGGCCTGCACCCCGGGCACCAGCACCCGGGCCAGCGCACCCTCGAAGGGAGCCGAGGGGCCCATGGCGACGAAGCTCTGGCGAGCAGCTTCGAACTGCCCGAGTTGGGCCTGCACCTCGATCAGGGCCACCACCGCCCCGAGCTCACCGGACGGGAGGGCGGCGGGATCTCGGCTGAGGTGGGGGAACGTCGCCAGAGCCTCGTCCAGCTCTCCCCACAGGACGTGGCACAGCCCCCGGATCACGGCCACGAGGGCGCGGGTCGACTCGGACGCCGTGCTCGGTGCGAGAGCACGGTCGGCTTCCTCGATCCACCGGTTGGCCTCGTCGGGGCGACCGAGCATCAACGCCAGCACGGCCCGGTCGATGGCCTCGGCCGGACGAACGCCTCCCAGCTGGGTCTCCAAGCTGGCCGCCCACCGCTCGATGACGTCCTGGCGGCCCGCCAGGAACGTCTCCAGGTGGTGCCGGGAGATGAGCGCCCACGCCTGCTGCTCCTCTCCGGCCGCCAACCACTCGTCCACCGCCACCACCGGCTCCCCGTGCGTCTCCATCCAGTGCGCGGTCGCCCGGTGGGCCGCGGCCAGGCGCTCGGGATCCTCGGCGGCCAACTGCTCGAGCAGCACGTCTCGGAGGAGGCGGTGGTAGCGATAGAGAGGTCCTCGATCATCCACCCGGATCAGGAGGAGGGCGTCCTCTTCCAGCTCGGCCAGCCGCACGGCCGAGTCGCGCCGGCCGGTCACGGCGTCGCAGAGCGACGGGGTCATGCGCCGCAGCGGCGCCGTCTCCAGAACGAACTGCCGCTGGTCGGGGTGGAGGCCCTGGAGCACGGAGGCGAAGACCTCCCGCAGCCACGCCTGGCGGGGGAGGCCCCCCTCGGCCGGACCGAGGGCGTCGGCGGCGGCGATGATGGCCGCCACGTAGCCCTCCGTCACCTCGTGCAGGTCGCGCGCCTGGTCCCGAGCCATCGACGACCCCAGCCGTGATCTGACGAGCTCGATCGTCTCCTCCGGGGTGAACCGGAGCTCGGCTCCGTCGATCTCCTGGAGTCGGCCGGCCAGGCGCAGGCGTCCGACGGGCACCGGGAGCGGGTGGGTGGTGATGACCACCAGGTGCAGGTTGACGGGGAGGTCGCGGACCAGGGCCACGAACAGGGGGGCGGCCGGCCCTCCCGAGATCTCCTCCAGCCCGTCCAGCACCAGCGTCACCTCGTCGGAGCCGACGGCGACCGCGGTCGTCACCGCCGCGACCAGGGCCTCGCCGTCGCCCTCGTCGACGGCACCATCGACGGTCTCGGCGGAGAGCCCCAGGGCGTTCCGCAGCGCCTCCACGAACCGTCGGGGCTCCCGGTCCCCGGCGTCGAGGCGCACCCAGGCCGGAGCGGGTGCCGCCTGCCGGGCCCAGGCCGCCACCGCCTCCGTCTTGCCGCACCCGGCCGGGCCCCGGACCACGGTCAGGGACACGCCGGAGGACAGGGCCAGGCGGCCTGTCAGTCGCCGCCTCTCGACCGCACCGGGCGGAGGCGGAGGGACGGTGAGCTTCACCTGGGACTGCCGGACCGCCATCGGTCGTCGCCCTCCTCCGTTCGGCCGCGACGCCTGGGCGCCGGCTCCCGTGCCGAGTCATCGTGCTCTCGTCCGGTGGCGGGGTGATCACCCGTCGCGGGTGATGTGCTCTCCCTGAGCGCGGGCGACGATCGGTGGTCGTGGGCCCCCCCATCCTCGCCACCAAGATCGCCGCGCCCGTTCCCCCGAGCCCCTTCCTGGTGCGTGACGGCCTGTACCGCATCCTCGACGGGGCCCTCGACGTCCCCCTCACGGTGGTCGTCGGGCCGGCCGGGGCGGGCAAGAGCACCCTGGTCGCCGGTTGGATCCGCACCCAGCCCCCCTCCGTTCGCCATGCCTGGGTGAACGCTGACAGCGCCGACACGACGAGCCGTCTGTTCCGCCACATCGGCGAAGCGCTCAGCGGGCGTCACGACGGGCCCGCCGACGGAAGCACCCCCGCGCTGCTCGAGCTCCTCCGGCGGGGAGCCCGGTCCGGTCCGGTGGTGATCGTCGTCGACGACCTGTCCCTCGTGCGCTCCCGGCACGTGGTCCAGCAGCTGGACACCTTCGTGGAGGAGGCCCCCGACCACGTCCACCTCGTGCTCGTCACCCGCGCCGACCCGTCCTTCCTCCCACGGTGGCGGGCCCGGGGCCGGGGCTTCGTCGAGATCCGCCGCCGCGACCTCCGCCTCACCGATGCCGAGGTGGCCGCCATGGTGGCCGCTCACCCTCGGGTCACCCTCGATGGCGCCACGCTCGGCGACCTCACCGACAAGGTGGACGGTTGGGCCGCCGGCCTCCAGCTGGCCCTGGCCTCGTTGGCCCACAGCGACCATCCCGCCCGCACCGTCGCCTCCTTCGGGGGAGCCACCCCCGCCGTGGCCGAGTACCTCCTCGACGAGGTGCTGGCCCACCTCGACGGGCCGTCGCGGGCCTTCCTCCTCGACGTCTCCGTCCTCGACGTGCTCACCCCCGACGCCTGTCGCCGGCTGACCGGTCGGGACGACGCCGCCGACGTGGTGGCCGAGCTGGCGGGCGACAACCTGCTCATCGAGCGCTACTCCGACGCCTCCTACCGCTATCACCCGCTGCTGCAGCAGCTTCTCCAGCTCCACCTGCGCCGCGCCGACGAGGCCCACTACCAGCACCTGCACCGTTGGGCCGCCGCCGAGGCCGAGGATCGAGGGGATCTCGTCGATGCCGTCGAGCACCTCCTGGCGGCCGAGGACTACGCCGCGGCCGTCACCCTGTGCGGCCGAGATCGGGGCACCCTGGTCGACGGTGATGGCACGGCCCTGCTACCGAGATGGCTGGCCCGCATCCCGCCCTACGCCTTCGACGACATCGACGATCAGCTCGGTGCCGCCGAGCTGATGCTCGCGGCCGGCGACGCTCTGGGGTGCGCCTTCCGCCTCGAACGGTGCCACGCCGCCCTGGGAGAGCACCCCTCGAACTCGTCTCGGGCGCGGATCGCCCGGTTGCGCAGCCATTGCCACCACCGGCTGGGCGATCCGGAGGCGGCCCTGCGCAACGCCAGCGAGGTCGACGCCCTGCGCGCCGGGGACGAGCGGGCAGACCGCGGTCGCCCCGACGACGATGTCGCCATCCCCCGCGGTTTCGGCCTGCTGTGGACGGGTCGCCTGGACGAGGCCCGCTCGGTCATGGCCCACCGGCCCCGGCCACCGGCCCCGGCCGCGGACGACCCCGTCGCCCTGGGACTGGCGGCCCGGATCGAGCTCGAGGCCGGCGACCTGCCGGCGGGCCGAGTCCTGGTGCGGCGAGCCCTCACCCTCGCCGACGAGAGAGGCCTGGACGCCACCCACCCCGACCGGCTCCACGCTCGCCTGGCTCACGCCCAGCTCCTCGTGGAAGCGGTGGCCGACATCGAGGCCGACGACGCCGTGCGCAGCCTCCTCGAGGCAGCCGACACCCTCGGGGCCCGGGATCACACGGTGGTGGGCCTGATCCTGCAAGCACGGTTGCGTTGGAGCAGCACCTGCGTGGCCGCAGGGTTGGGCGCTCTCGCCGCTGCCGCCCACCTCGACCTCGACCGTCCCCTCAGCCCGGCCCTGCGGGCCGTCCTGGACCGCTTCGAGACCCGGCTCCGGATCGAAGCGGGCGACACCGAGGACGCGGCCCGGATCCTGGAGCGGATCCCCAGCGGTCCGGATCGTGTCGTCCTGGAGAGCCGCCTGGCTGCGGCATCGGGCTCGGTCGACGCCGCTCTCGCCGCCCTGGACGTCGCCATCGGTCGCCGCTCCCGAGCCGGGTTCGAGGCCGCTCTGACCCGAGCGCGGATCTTGGCCGATGCCGGTGACGACCGGGCTCCCGCCGCCATCCGCCGGGTCCTCGAACACCCCCTGGCCCCCCATCTCCGTCGGACCTACCTCGAGGAGGGCGAGCGGTTCGGTGGGGCCCTGTCCGACCTCAGCGGCCCGGGCGCCGCCATCGCCGCCGAGCTGGACCGGGCGCGCCAGCGCACCGCCACCACCGCCCTGAGCGGCCGGGAGCTGGCGGTGCTGCAGTTCCTGCCCACCCGCCTGACCAACCAGGAGATCGGGGGCCAGATCTTCGTGTCGCCCAACACGGTCAAGACCCACCTGAAGAGCCTCTATCGGCGGCTCGGGGTGGGCAGCCGCGACGAAGCCGTACGCCGGGCCCGCCAGCTCGGGCTCCTGCCTCCCGACCGCGACGTCCCCCCCCGTGAGAGGTCAGCACACCTCGGATCCGGGGTCGGGGTCGACCACATCGGTCTCGAGGGCCAGGAGCGTCAGGCCCAGGTCGCCGAGCCGGGTGATCACCGCGTCGACATCCAGGACCACGCCCTCCAGAGCTGTGGTCCCCGATGAGTGGGAGACCCGCAACGGGGTGAAGCCGGCGGCCATCGCCGGCCCGAGCTCGCCCTGCACCACCAGGCGGACGCGCCGAGGGGCGGCCGCCGACGACAAGTGGATGCTCCGGAGCGACGCGGCATCGTCCGGCCCCTCGACACCTGAGGACATCCACCTGTCATCGCGCCGCTCGGAGGCGTTCGGCCTCACCCTCACCGAGTGACCGAGGCCCCAGGGCGTCTGCTCCCGCCCCGTTCACCTGAGCGGGGTGAGGGACGGCGGATCCTCTGCTGGTGCAGTGAGATCGGTCGCCCCCTGCGAGGTCACGTGTCCGGTCCCGAAGGCCCGGCGCTCCGGACGTAGCTGGCCCGGATCCGACCCCGACGGCGGACGGCCCGAGCCGATGCCCTGGCCGGCCTGCCGGGCGCCATCTCCAGCGTGCCCTCGTCACCACCACGAGCAGGGCGGCCGGCTCTACCTCTCCGGGGGCGACCCCCACCTCCTCACCCAGTTCTCCCGCTCCGGGCGCCACGCCGTGGACGAGCGCGCCCCAGGCGAAGGCGGCCCCCACGTCACCCCGGGCCCGGCCCGGTGACGAGGGGGGCGGCCATGGAACCACGGTGGCACGAGGCCGTGGGGCCCTCCCTCACCCGCCTCGGGTGACCCGCGGGCCCACGGCCGACCCGGATCATGGGCCTGTGACCTCGTTGATGGCGGCTCTGCCCCTGGTCCTGGTGATGATCGCCGGCCCGCAGATCGTCACCGCCGTGCTCCTGGCCACCAGCGAGCGGGCCAAGAGCAACTCGCTGGCCTTCCTGGCGGGCGCCTCCATCGCCACCGCGCTGGCCGTGCTGGGGTTCTACGCCCTGGTTCGCGCCCTGAACCCGGTGGAGTGGGGGACGGGTAGCGACAGCGGTTCCGAGAACGGGCCGGTGGACTACCTGATCCCCGTGCTGCTCGTCGTGCTCGCCGTGCGGGTGTACGTGCAGAGGGACGCCACTGAGCCCCCGGCCTGGATGGGCCGGCTGCAGCGGGCCAACCCGGCCTTCTCCCTCGGCCTAGGGTTCCTCCTCTTCCTGTTGATGCCCACCGACATCATCACCACCTTCACCGTGGGCAGCGCCCTGGCCCGGGCCGGCGCCCCCTGGTGGGCGGGCCTCGTCTTCGTGGCCCTCACCGCCGTGGTCGCCGGCATCCCGCTGCTGACGGTGGTGTTCTTCGGTGACCGGGCCGAGCGGGCCCTCCCGCGCATCCGGGAGTGGATGACCAGCCACTCGTGGGTCGTCAGCGAGACCGTGATCGCCATCTTCTCCTCGCCTCCCTCAACGGCCTCCGTTCCGGCTGAGACGGCCGCCACCCTCCGGGGGTGAGGCGAAAGAGGCCGGCCCCGACGACCCTCGGGGGTGACGCACCGACCCGCGGTGGATGATGCCGCCCGGGGCGACGAGGAGGCCGCCATGGCGAAGCCGTTCCAGGGTTCGATCGAGCTCGATGTCCGGGACTCGGTCCCGGACTGGTCGGCCTTCCTGTCCGATCGTGCCCCCGAGGGAGCGCCCAACGTCCTCGTCGTCCCTGTACGACGACACGGGATGCGCGGCGTGGTCCCCGTACGCCTACAACTTCCTCGGCATCCCGCCCGAGACCCGCATATCGGCCGCCGTCCCCCCGTCGGGCCGGCACCTCATCGGCGTCGAGTTCACCAAGGAGCGCCTGGGCGAGAACCGCGAGGGCATCGGGCCGCTGACGCTCTACATCGACGACAAGGTGGTCGCCGAGCAGGAGATCCGCACGGTCCTCGGCCCCTTCTCGTGTGCGGCGAGGGCCTGTGCATCGGCTACGACGGCGGTGACGCCGTGTCGGCGGCCTACCGCGGGTCGCGGTTCGAGCTCACCGGCGGGACGCTCTTCAAGGTCGTGTTCGACGTGGCCGACGACGCCTACGTCGACGTCGAGGCCACCT
>CAZXRA010000196.1:0-3231 GCA_964643485.1 uncultured Iamiaceae bacterium
ACGCCCGCGACGTCCTCGCCAAGATCACCAAGTAGGAGCGCCCATGCCCAAGATGCTCAAGTTCGACGACGAGGCCCGCCGCGGCCTCGAGGCCGGCGTCAACAAGCTGGCCGACGCCGTCAAGGTGACCCTCGGCCCGAAGGGCCGCAACGTGGTGCTGGAGAAGAAGTTCGGCGCCCCCACCATCACCAACGACGGCGTGTCCATCGCCCGTGAGGTGGAGCTGGAGGATCCCTACGAGAACATGGGGGCCCAGCTCGTCAAGGAGGTCGCCACCAAGACCAACGACGTGGCCGGCGACGGCACCACGACGGCCACGGTCCTGGCCCAGGCCCTCGTGCGCGAGGGCCTCCGCAACGTGGCCGCCGGGGCCAACCCCATGGCCCTGAAGCGGGGCATCGACAAGGCCGTCGAGGCCGCCGTCGAGGCCGTGCGCGACCAGGCCCGCGACATCGACGACCGCTCCGAGATCGCCCAGGTGGCCACCATCTCGGCCAACAACGACAGCGCCATCGGCGAGGTCCTGGCCGACGCCATCGACAAGGTGGGCAAGGACGGCGTCGTCACCATCGAAGAGTCGAACACCTTCGGCATGGACCTCGAGTTCACCGAGGGCATGCAGTTCGACAAGGGCTACCTGTCGCCCTACTTCGTCACCGACGCCGAGCGGCAGGAGGCCGTCCTCGAGGATGCCTACGTGCTGTTCAACGAGGGCAAGATCTCCTCGGTCCAGGACATGCTCCCCGTGCTCGAGAAGGTCATGCAGACGGGCAAGCCCCTGCTGATCGTGTCCGAGGACGTCGAGGGCGAGGCTCTCGCCACCCTCGTGGTCAACAAGATCCGGGGCACCTTCAACTCGGTGGCCGTCAAGGCCCCCGGCTTCGGTGAGCGCCGCAAGGCGATGCTGGCCGACATGGCCGTCCTCACCGGTGGCCAGGTCATCTCCGAGACCGTCGGTCTCAAGCTCGACGGGGTCACCCTCGACCTCCTGGGTCGGGCCCGGAAGATCGTGGTCACCAAGGACGACACCACCATCGTCGAGGGCGCGGGCTCCGAGGACGACGTCCAGGGTCGGATCAACCAGATCAAGCGGGAGATCGAGGACACCGACTCCGACTGGGACCGCGAGAAGCTCCAGGAGCGCCTGGCCAAGCTGGCTGGGGGCGTGGCCGTGGTGAAGGTCGGCGCCGCCACCGAGGTGGAGCTCAAGGAGAAGAAGCACCGCATCGAGGACGCCCTCTCGGCGACCCGCGCTGCCATCGAGGAGGGCGTGGTGCCCGGCGGTGGCACCGCCCTGCTGCGCAGCCGGTCCCGGGTGGCCGACGTGGCCGAGAAGCTCGACGGCGACGAGGCCACCGGCGCCAAGTCGGTGTTCACCGCCCTGGAGGCCCCGGCCCGGCTCATCGCCGACAACGCCGGCTTCGAGGGTGCTGTCATCGTCCGCGACGTCGAGGCCAAGAAGGGCGCCGAGGGCTTCAACGCCGCCAGCGGCGAGTTCGAGGACCTCCTCAAGGCGGGCGTGCTCGACCCGGCCAAGGTCACCCGCGCTGCGCTGCAGAACGCGGCGTCCATCGCCGGGCTCCTCCTCACCACCGAGGCCATCGTGGCCGACAAGCCCGAGGACGAGCCGGCCATGCCCCCCGGTGCCGGCGGCGGCAAGGGTGGCAGGGGAGGCATGGGCGGGATGATGTGATGTAGAGCGAACGCGGGAGATCCGGCTGCGTCGTGCGCTGGATCTCCTCGGCTGCGCCTCGGAAGGGTTGTGCCGTGCCTGCTGGGGTCGCTTCGCCTGGCGGCTCAGCTCCCTCCGGCCGATCGCTCGTCTGAGCACCAGATCCACGACGAGGCCCGGGCCCAGTGCCCGGGCCTCGTCGCGCCCGTAGGATCGGCACCATGAACCGCCCCCCCGCCGACCCGGCCAAGCTCCTCTCGGTCTGGGGGGAGTGGGAGACCGGCGAGACGACCGCCGGCCGGGTGATGAGCAACCTGAAGACGGCGGGCCTGCGCGACGTGCTCGAGCACCTGGCCGCCGACGCCGGCACCCACGCCCCCGGCGGGGCCGACGCCACCAAGCTGCTGGCGGCGTGGATGGAGTGGGAGACGGGTGTCACCGTCCCCGCCACGGTGATGGGGACCATGGCCGATGCCGGGGCCCGGGGCCTGTTCGACGCCCTGGCCGAGGCGGCGTCGGCGGCGGCGGCGGCTGAGGTCCAGGGAGACGGGTGAGCGAGGCCCCTGAGGAGGCCCCCGCCCTGGTGAGCCCGCCCGCCGGCCGGGGTGGGCCCCAGCGCATCCCCCGTCCTCCCGGCGGCGTCACACCCGGGGCCGCGGCCCCGTGGGCCGATCTGCCCGAGGCGGCCCGCCGCCCGACGGTCCCCGACGTCCGTCAGGCCCTGAGTGCCCTGGGCCCCGCCGTGCCGTCACCGATCGAGCGGGATGGCTTCCGGCCCGTCGACCTCCCGGCTGCGGTGCGGGCCCTCGTCCGGACCGACGACGTGGCCGCCGTCCCCTCGGCGGTGCTGGCTCCCCTGTACGACCGGGACGGCGAGGCGTGGGTGGTCCTCACCCGGCGCAGCCTGGCCATGCGGGCCCACGCCGGTGAGGTCAGCTTCCCCGGCGGACGGGCCGAGCCCGGAGACGCCGACCTGGTGACCACCGCCCTGCGCGAAGCCGAGGAGGAGATCGGCCTCGACCCGACGTCGGTGGAGATCCTCGGCGAGCTGGACCACCTGGCCACCGTCACCAGCGGTTCGTTCATCGTCCCCTGGGTCGGAGCGCTGGCCGGGCTGCCGGTGCTGCGACCGTCCTCGGACGAGGTCGATGCCGTGCTCCTCGTCTCCCTGTCGGAGCTGATGAGCCCGGGGGTGTTCCGGGAGGAGCGTTGGTCCTTCGGGCCCGCCGTCAGTCGCCCCATCGTCTTCTTCGAGATCGAGGGCGACACGATCTGGGGGGCCACGGCGGCCATGTTGCGCCAGCTCCTCGGCCTCGTCACCGGCACCCTGGCCCGAGGGGAGATGGGACACGAGTAGGCCGAAAGGCGGATGCGGTGTTTGCATCGTTCGTGCAATGATCTGACCCATGGTACGCAAGGTCGGGACGAAGATCGGACGAGGGGTGCGGGCCCACCCGCTGCGAGTGGCGCTCGCCCTGGTGGTGGTCCTGGCCGGGTGCGGATACGCCTGGAACCAGGTCCGGCCCTTCGTCGGGCTGCCCGACAGCGAGGTGAGCCGG
>CAZXRA010000197.1:0-5631 GCA_964643485.1 uncultured Iamiaceae bacterium
CCGCCGCCTCGTTCTGCTCGGTGGCCTCGGCCCAGGCCTCGGCCGAGAGGGCCTCGCTGCCGTCGGCCGGCTGCCAGACCTGCTCGCCGGTCTTGGCGTCGGTGACCCACTCGCCCTCGGCCCAGTCCTGGTTGGCGTAGGCCTCGTCCACGGCCAGCTGGGTCTCGCTCGTGATGTCGACGCGCCAGCCCGAGAGGCGGGCGGCCAGGCGGGCGTTCTGGCCCTCCTTGCCGATAGCGAGGGAGAGCTGGAAGTCGGGGACGATCACCGTGGCCGTGCCCGTGTCGTAGTCGAGCCGCACCTCCTTCACCTTGGCCGGGGCCAGGGCCTTGGCCACCAGATCCTGGGGGACCTCGGTGAAGGGGACGATGTCGATCTTCTCGCCGTTGAGCTCGTTGACGACCATGCGGACGCGGGCGCCCCGGGCCCCCACGCAGGCGCCGACGGGGTCGACGTTGGTGTCGTTGGACCAGACGGCGATCTTGGTGCGGTGCCCGGGCTCGCGGGCGCAGGCCTTGATCTCGACGATGCCCTCGGCGATCTCGGGCACCTCCATCTCGAACAGGCGCTTGATGAGGCCGGGGTGGGTGCGGCTCACCACGATCTGGGGGCCCTTGGCCGTCTTGCGCACCTCGACGATGTAGGCCTTGAGGCGGGAGTTGGCCTGGGGCCGTTCGTGGGGCACCTGCTCGGCCTGGGGCAGCAGGGCCTCGACGCCCCGGTTGAGCTCGAGGAGGGTGTAGCGGGAGTCGCCCTGCTGGATGATGCCGGTGACGATGTCGCCCTCACGGCCCGAGTACTCCTCGTACTTCATCTCCCGGTCGACCTCGCGCAGGCGCTGGTTCATCACCTGGCGGGCGGTCTGGGCGGCGATGCGGCCGAAGTCGGGCGGGGTGACGTCGTGGACGTCGCCGTGGGGCTCGCCGTCCTCGTCGAGATCCTGGGACCAGACCCGGATGTCGAAGGTGTCGGGGTCGATGGTGACCCAGGCGTAGTCCTTGGCCCCGGGCATGCGGCTGTAGGCCGACTCCATGGCATCGGCCAGGGCACCCATCAACGTCTCCGAGGAGATGCCCCGGTCAGCGGCCAGGGCCTGGAGGGCCTCCATCATGTCCATCTTGCGACTCATGGCTTCGCTGCCTTCTTCCTCGCGGGGGTGGGGGGGTTGGGGCCGCCCGGCTTGGGGGCGGGCCCCCACTCGAACACGGTGCGGGCCCGTTCGATCTGGTCGTGGCCGAGGGTGTGGATCGGGGCGTCGTCGCCCGCGCCGACCCGCACGGTGATGCCCTCGTCGTCGGCGGCGACGAGCGTGCCCCGGAGGCGGCGGCCGGCCTCGGTGCCGGGGGCGGTGCGCAGGTTGACCTGCTCCCCCACCGCCCGGCGGAAGTGGGCTGGTGTGCGCAGCCGACGTTCGAGGCCGGGGCTGGAGACCTCGAGGGTGTAGCGGCCGGGGATGGGATCCTCGTCGTCGAGGAGCCGGGAGATGCGACGGGTGAGCCCGGAGATGACGTCGAGGTCGAGGCCGCCATCGCGGTCGACGGTGAGGCGCAGCACGCCCCCGTCCATCTCGACGTCGATCAGCTCGACGCCGTCGGCGGCGCACACCGGCTCGGCCAGCGCTTGCACGCGGTCGGTCGTGGTCATCCCGGGTTCACCTCCTCGTTCTCCTGTCGCAGTTCTGGTCGGCCGCAGGGGCCCTATCAGTCGAAAGGCGTGGGCCGAAGCCCACGCCTGATCAGCGTCCCGTCCCCCGGAGGGGCGAGGCCGAACAGCATAGCGGCAGGTGCGCGACGGAGCCCCGGGGGGAGGTCAGTACGACCGGGCCACCGTGGCCACGCTGTCGGGGTCGTCGTCCCGCTCGGCCACCTCGCCGTCGGGTGCTTGCAGGCAGCGCACGGTGACGCCCTCGGCCTTGAGGGCCACCAGCCCGTCGGCGTCGACCGCCCCCCACCGGATGCGGGCGAAGCCGGTGCGGGACGCCTCCACCGCCTCCTCCACGGTGGCCACGTCGACGGTGTGCTCGTCCCGCCGGGCCCGGGCCCCGTCGAGCATGTCGGCCTGGATCTGCTCCAGCAGGTCGGTGACGTGGGCGGTGAGGCCCGACAGGCCCACCGTGGCCTTGTCGCCCACGTCGCGGCGGACCACCGTGGCCTCCTCGTTCTCCAGGTCGCGGGGCCCCAGCTCGATGCGGACGGGGACGCCCTTGAGCTCCCAGTCGGTGGCCCGGCGCCCGAAGCCGACGTCGGTGCGGTCGTCGACGGCGACGCGGGCCCCGGCCGTGCGCAGGGCCTCGGCCACCAGGCGGGCCCGCTCCCCCACCCCGTCGCCGTCGCGCACCACCAGCACGACCACCTGGGTGGGGGCGATGCGGGGGGGGAGGCGGAGACCGGGGTGGTCGCCGTGGCCCATGATCAGCCCACCCATCATCCGGGTCGACACCCCCCATGACGTCGTCCAGGCCAGCTGCTCGGTGCCCTCGGCGTCCTGGTAGCGGATCTCGAAGGCCCGGGCGAAGTTCTGGCCCAGCTCGTGGCTGGTGCCCATCTGGAGGGCCTTGCCGTCGCCCATCATGGCCTCGGTGGTCATGGTGTTGATGGCCCCGGGGAAGCGCTCGTCGGGCGTCTTCCGGCCCACCACGACCGGGATGGCGAGGACGTTCACCATGAAGTCCTCGTAGACGTCGCGCAGGATGCGGTGGGCGTAGGCCCGGGCGTCGGCCTCGTCGGCGTGGGCGGTGTGGCCCTCCTGCCACAGGAACTCGGTGGAGCGCAGGAACAGGCGGGGCCGCAGCTCCCAGCGCACCACGTTGGCCCACTGGTTCAGGAGCATGGGCAGGTCGCGGTAGGAGTTGATCCACCGGGCCATGTACTCGCCGATGACCGTCTCGGAGGTGGGCCGCACCACCAGGGGCTCCTCCAGCTCCTTGCCCCCGCCGTGGGTGACGACGGCCAGCTCGGGGGCGAAGCCGTCGACGTGCTCGGCCTCTCGGGTCAGGTAGCTCTGGGGGATGAAGAGGGGGAACGAGGCGTTCTCGGCCCCGGCGGCCTTGATGCGGGCGTCGACCTCGGCCACCATCCGCTCCCAGATGGCGTAGCCGTAGGGGCGGATGATCTGCGTGCCCCGGGCCGGGCCGTTGTCGGCCAGCTCGGCCTTGGCCACCACGTCCTGGTACCAGCGGGGGAAGTCGTCGGCTTGGGGGGTGAGGACGGGAGCCTTGGCCATCCTCCGATCGTAGGGCGGACCGTCAGGGGGGGTCGCGGGGCAATCCGAGGTCGGCGGCGATCGCGAGGATCTCCGGGCCCATCCACTCGGCCATCTCCCGTGCCGTCTCGCCGTTGAAGTGGATGAGGTCGGGACGGACGTCGGTGTCCAGCTCCCCGCCGGGGAGACCCTCGAGGTAGGTCCGCAGGTCGATGGTGGCAGCCTGGCCCGGCCGGTCGGCCACCTCCTCCTCGATGAGCTCACGGAACCGTTCCAGCCGAGCGGGGTCGGACGACGGCTCATCCTCGGTCGGGAGCACCCCGTCACGGGTGCCAAAGATCATCCGGGGAGGGAGCAGCCACACCACGGCCATGCCGGCGTCGATGATGGCGTCGCTGAGGACCTCGATCTCCCGGCGCATGGCCTCGTCCACCACCGGGTCGCCGAGGTGGGACCAGCCGTGCCCGGGGATGAGGTGGTCGGCCATCTCCCAAGGCCCGAAGGAGACGACCACCAGGTCGGAACCCACCCCCTCATCGACGATGTCGGTCCAGGTGGGGCACTCCCAGCTGTGGGTGAAGGGGGCCACCTCCATGCGGTGCTCCCGTCCGGGCAACAGGCCACATCCCATGCCGTGGATGCCGGGCAGGGCGACCATGCGTCCCGTCTCCCCGGCCCAGGTGGCCACGCCCAGGCCGTTGACCAGAGCCGTCGAGTCGCCCACGAAGGTGAACTTCGGCGGCTCCGGCTCCCCCTCGGGGACGGTGACGGACGAGGTCGTGGCCGTGAGCTCCTCGAGCTGGTCGGCCGTCGCCGCGATGTCAATGCGCTCCTCGCTGCGCGGCGGGTTGACGGTGAGGGCGAGGGCGGCGGCCGCCCCGAGGGCGACGGGGGCGAGCCAGGGCCGGGACCCACGCAGCAGGCCGCGTCGGCGCCGGATCGGATCCTCCAGCAGGCGCAGCGACACGGCGGCCAGGGCGAAGGTGAGGGCCAATCGGGTGGCGTGGACCGCCGGCGCCGGCCACCCGCTGCGCTCCGGCGTCAGCCAGGTGAAGATCGGCCAGTGGTACAGGTAGATGCCGTAGGACATCCGGCCGATCACCTGGAGGGGGCGCACGGCGAGGGTCCGGGCCGTCACCCCTCCCGCCCGGACGGCGGCCACGACCACGGCGGCCCCGAGGGCGTGGGCCCACAGCCCGATGGGGTACAGGCCCCGGTCGGCTTGGTCGGCCACGGCCCACACCCCGAGGCCCAGGAGCAGGACGACCACCCCGGCGACGTCGAGGGCCTGGCGGGCCTCCCCCGAGAGCCGCTCCAGCGGGCGGCGGTGGAGCAGGACGGCGAGCAGGCCCCCGGCCAGCAGCTCGACCAGGCGCACGTCGGTGCCGAAGTAGAGGCGGTCGATCGACACCCCGCTCTCGGCCAGGGCCGCCCCTGCCCCCAGGGAGAGGACGAACAGGGCGACCAGGGCGGCGGCCACGGTGCCCACCACGTCGCGGCGCCGGGAGCGAGCCCACCACGCCGCCCCGATCACCACGAGGGGGAGGAGGACGTAGGCCTGGGCCTCGATCGACAGCGACCAGACGTGGAGCAGCGGTGACGCCGACTCGAACTGGGCGCCGTAGCCCTGGCCCCGGGCCAGGAAGCGCCAGTTGGCGACCTGGCCGAGGGTGGCCCAGGCGTCGCCCCGCAGGTGGACGAGGGTGCTGGGCAGGGCGAACCAGCGACTGGCCACCACCACCCCGGCGACCGTCGCGACCAGGGCCGGCAGCAGGCGCCGGGCCCGGCGCCCGGCGAAGGCGGGCAGGGAGATCCGGCCCCGCTCCCCCACCTCGGCCAGCAGCAGGGTGGTGATCAGAAAGCCCGACAGGGTGAAGAAGGCGGAGACGCCGAGCCACCCACCCCGGGCCCAGTCGGCGCCCGAGTGGTAGGCCAGCACGGCCAGGACGGCCAGGCCCCGCAGGCCGTCCAGGCCGGGGAGGGGGGGCAGCGCCCGTCGCGCCGGGCCCCCGGACGAGCCGCGTCCACCCACCCTGTCGCCACCCTCGTCGCCGACCATGCGAGGGGCAGGCTCGCGGACAGCGGGAGGTCCAGGCAAGGCGCGCCGAAGCGGCCCGGGGGGGCTGGTTCCGGGGGGTTCGGGGTGGTGGTCCCGGTGGGTGCCCGCGTCAGGCTGCGGGTTGTCGGACCCGTGGCGCCGGGGACGCGGCCGGTGGGGTGGTGTGGGTCTTGTTGAAGGAGACCCATCGTTTCTGGAGACGTTCGCCGGTGGGGCACTGGTAGGCGGCCACGTCGGGCATCTCGCCCGGGAGCGGGGCTCGGGGTTGGCCGGCCTGGTCGAGGACGAGGCCGTACGTGTTGGTGAAGACCAGCCCGTGAGGGTCATCGGCGTTGCCGGTGATGTCCAGGAGGCCTTGGTGGTGCATCCGA
>CAZXRA010000198.1:0-9733 GCA_964643485.1 uncultured Iamiaceae bacterium
CTCCGGAGGGATCGCCGGCTCGCCGTCCTGCAACGCCAGGAGGCGATCCTCGAACTGGGCGTCCGGCAGGCCCTGCACCACCGGCGGCGTCGAGAAGCGGTGCCCCCGCTGCGCCTCCACGAAGGCGATGATCTCGGGGACGACCTCGGCCAGGGGACGGGCCAGGGCCTCGGGGTCGATGCTCGGATCGAGGTCAGGGAGGTCGGGCAGGACGGGCGGCAGGACCGGCGAGGGGGACGGGACGGCCTCGGGCCCGGTCGCCGGGGCGGTGCTCGCCGACGACGGGACATCGGGGCCGGGATCGGCGGTGTCGAGGTCGTCGCCCCCACCCAGCAAGCCCCCCATGGCGAGGACGCCCACCAGCACCAGCACGGCCACGACGGCCACGGCGACCAGGGCCCCCGCCGTCGACCGGGGCCGGACCGGGCCGGTACCCCCTCCCGACGGTCCGTTGGGGCCTGCGCCTCCCCACGCCCCGGGGCCACCGGCCGGGGGCCACCCGGCGGCGGGAGGCGAGGGCCAGGCCGTGGGCGGGCCGGCGGGCCAGGCCGGCGGGGGCCCCGAGGGATACCCGGTGCCGGCCGAGGCACCGGGGCCCCCCGCCGATGGGCCCGGGCCCGGGTCGGTCTGGGGCCAGCCGGCGGGCGGGGTTCCCGTCGTCACCGCTCAGCCGCCGTTCTCGGCCCCGGCCGGGGGCGGTGCCGCCGGTCCGCCCGGCGGCGGGACGGGGGCCGCCGGGCCCGGGCCGCCCCGGAAGACGGCGATGGGCTCCCCGTTGGCCACGAGGCCCTGGAAGTAGGACGAGATGTGCATGGGGATGCGGACGCACCCGTGCGAGGCCGGGTGGTTCGGCACCGAGCCGGCGCCGTGCACGGCGATGCCGCCGTTGAAGTAGACGGGGTCGTAGAGGACGCCCAGCGGCGCGTGGCGGGGCCCGGCGATGCGCCGCTGGTAGCGGTAGTCGCCCAGGGGGGTGACGGCATCGCCGCAGTGGCCCCGCTCGCAGTAGGCGATGCCCGAGCCGCTCGACACGTGGGTGGCCAGCTCCAGCACCCCGTCACCCCACACCAGCAGCACCTGCTTGTCCAGGTCGACCTCGGTGTGGGTGGGGCCCAGGTCGGGCCGCATCATGGGGATGGGGCCGGCGGTGAGGATGGCCTGCTCCAACTCGGCGGTGACGATCCCGTCCTTGGGCCGGCCGGTGAGGGCCTGGAAGGCCCAGACAGCCATGGTGGTCTTGGGGCCGAAGGCGCCGTCGGCCTCGCCGGGATCGAAGCCCAGGCGGTCGAGGGCCTCCTGCACGGCCTGGGTGCGGCGGCCGTCGGATCCGCTCTGCAGGTCGCCCACCTCGGTGGGGAGCGGGGGTGGGCCGGGAGGCACCGTGGTGGTGGTCGTGGTGGACGGCGCCGTCGTGGTGGGGGCGGCGGTGGTGGTCGGGGCGTCGGTGCTGGGGGCCGCCGTCGATGGCGTCGTCGCCGCGTCCCGGTCGGCCGCCTCCCCGTCACTCCCGGCTGCCTCGGCCGTCCCCGGGGAGCATGCCGCCGCGGCCATGAAGAGGACCAAGGCCAGGGCGGACAGCGGGCGAGAGGTGCGGCGCGAGGGCATGGCGAGGGAAGTCTTGCCGATGGCGACCCACGAGGAGCGGGCAGTGCCCCGGGGGGCCGTCCCCGATGTGCGATCCTGCCTGGTGGCGACGTCCGCCTCCCGACTGCTCGTGACCTCTTCATCCCCCCCGCCCCCTCCTCCCGACGCACCGACCCCCGCGGCGCCGGTGTCGTCCGGGGTCGACCCCGTCGCCGACCGGATGCTGGCCGCGGCCCGCACCGGCAGCAACCGGGCCTGGGCCGCCCTCCTCCAGCACCTCGACGGCCCGTCCCGCCGCCTGGCCCACCTGGTGCTGGGGGGCCACGACGTCGACGCGGTGCTGGAGAGCGCCTACGTGCGGGCGTACCGGGCCCGGCGCAAGGGCGGCGACGACGCCGTGGTCTTCCTCCTCCACCACGTGTGGACAGCCTGCGGGCACGAGATCCGCCGCCGCCAGCGCCAGGCGTCCCCGGCGCCGGGCCGGCGCGCCACTCCCGATGACACCCCGCCCCGCTTCGGTGACGGTCTCCTCGCCGGGGCCGTCGCCACCCTCCGGCCCGAGGAGCGGGCGGTGTGGGCGTTGGTCGAGCGGGACGCCCTGCCCCCCGCCGCCGCCGCCGCCGCCCTGGGCGTCGACCCCGTCGTCGTGACCGGCGTGGCCGACCGGGTGCGGGCCCACCTGGCCGAGGCCGCCGGCGCCGATCCCGACGAGGTGGCGCCAGCTCCGCCCGGAGCGACCTTCTGGTCCGACCTGGGCCATCGCCTCCGAGCCGAGCGGGAGGCCCTGCCCGCGGCCCCCCCGCCCAAGCTCCCCGCCCCTGGCGACCCGTCCCCCGCCCTGACCCCGGCCAAGGCCCCGCCGGTGGCCATGCAGAAGCGGGCCCCCCGTCGGAGCCGGCGCAGCCGACCGGACCTGGTGGAGGGCCTGGCCGAGGAGGCCGAGCGCCAGCGGGAGCGGCGGCCGTGGCGCTCCGTCGTGCGGCGCGTGGCCCTCGTCGTGCTCCCTCTGGCCGTGCTGGCCGGCGTGGTGGTCGCCCTCTACTTCGTGGCCTCGTCGGCCAAGTCCCCGGTGCGGGGCACCACCACCGCCACCTTGGCCGGCAAGAGCCTCGACCGACTGGCGTCGGAAGGGGGCTGGAGCGCCACCGTGACCCGCACCGCGGTGGGTCCCGACGGGGCCCGCGCCACCATCACCCAGTCCGTCGCCACGACCGACGACGGCTCCTACCGGGTCGAGGAGGCCGGTGGCGGCCGGGTCACCACCTACGACGCCCGCCTCGGGCTCCTCCAGGACACCGTCCCCGGCTTCGGCACCCGCCACGAGGTGGGGGTGGCCCCGGGGGGTCCCGATCCCAGCCCCCCCCGGGCCGAGCTACCTCCGGGGGAGATCGCCCTGGCCAGCCGGGCCCTGGCCCCGGAGACCGACACCGAGCCCGTCCGGACCCGGGCCGAGGGCGTCGAGGTCTGGGCCCTGTCCGGGGAGCTCGACGACGGCCTGCGCCTGACCTACACCGTGGGCGTCGCCGACTTCCTGCCCGTCCGCATCCTGTGGGAGCGGGACGGGGCGACCGTGCGCGAGATGCGCTTCGCCGACGTCACCCTGGGCCGTCCCTCCGCCGCCTTCGCCCAGGAGCTGCCGGCCGACGCCCCGGAGCCGACGCCGGTGGGCTTCGCCCCCGTCCAGCTCGGGGAGATCCGCTCCCGGATCGACCTGGCCCCCCTCACCCCCGACCACCTGCCGGACGGCTTCATCCCCGCCGGGGCCGCGGTCCACGAGGAGTCCCGCATCGTCTCCCTCCGCTACGCCCGGGGGCCGGCCGAGATCGTCATCACCCTGCGCCCGTCGCCGGTGGAGGCCGGGCGCCCGTGGGACGATCCCTTCGACCGAGGTGCCGAGGCGGTGGAGCCCGAGGAGCTCACCCTGGGGCAGGGGCCCTTCCGCGACGCCCCGGCCCAGGCCGTCTCGGGGGGGCTGGCCCTGCCCTCGGTGTGGGGCGCCGACGGTGAGCGGGCCTTCACCGTGGCCGGCGACCTCTCCCCCGACGATCTGCTGGCCGTCGCCCGCTCCCTCGGCTGAGCCCGATCAGTCCGGGGGCGACAGCTCGCCGCCGAGGAGGGCGCTGAACCAGTAGCCGCTGTCCTTCACGATGCGGGCCTGGGTGGCGTAGTCGAGGTAGACGAGACCGAAGCGGGGCCGGAGCCCGGCCGCCCACTCGAAGTTGTCGCTGAAGCTCCAGCAGAAGTACCCGTTCACGGGGACGCCCTCCCGCTTGGCCCGCAGCACCTGGGCCAGGTGGGCGTCGTAATAGGCGATGCGGCGGGGGTCGTGGACCCGGCCGTCGACCAGGTCGTCGGGGTAGGCGGCGCCGTTCTCGGTCACGAACAGCTCGGGCACCTTGCCGTAGGCGTGGAACTGGTGGAGCACCTCGTGCAGGCCGACGGGGTTGACCTCCCACCCCATGGCGGTGACGTCGTAGCGCTTGTGGTCGCGCCGGGGCCAGGGGACGAACCCCAGGCCGGGGATCGGCACCGCGGCCACGGCCAGGCGCTGGTAGTACTGCACGCCCAGGAAGTCCCAGTCGACGACGAGGGCCTCATCGTCGCCGTCGCGGCGGTAGCGGTCGATGCGCTTCAGCAGGGGGGCGTCGTCGACGGGGTAGCCCAGGCCCAGGCTGGGCTCGAGGTAGACCCGGTTGGCGAGGGCGTCGAAGGCCCGGGCGGCCCGCTGGTGCCGGGGCGCGGAGCCGGCCACGTCGGGCGGCGTGAAGATGTGGGTGGTGCCCACCTTGGCGCCGGGCGCGGTGGCCCGCAGGGCCTGCGCCCCACGCCCCTGGGCCAGGCCGACGTGGTGGATGCCGGCCAGGAACTTGTTGAGGCTGCGCACGCCGGGGGCGTGGGCGCCGGCGAGGTAGCCGGTGGTGAGGAAGCTGCAGGGCTCGTTGAAGACCATCCACCGGGTGACGCGGTCACCGAGGGCCTCCCCCACCACCCCGGCGTACTCGCCGAACCAGTCGACGATCTCGCGGTTGGCCCAGCCCCCCCGCCGCTGCAGGGCCTCGGGCAGGTCCCAGTGGTAGAGGGTGACCCACGGCTCGACGCCCCGCTCCAGGCAGGCGTCCACGACGCGGGAGTAGAAGTCGAGGCCGGCCCGGTTCACCTTTCCGGTGCCGGTGGGGAGCACCCGGGGCCACGACACGGAGAAGCGCTGGGCCCCGAAGCCCAGGTCCCGCACGAGGGAGAGGTCGTCCTCGTAGCGGTGGTAGAAGTCGCAGGCCACGTCGCCCGTCGTCTTGTCGGTGACCCGCCCCCCGCCGTGGGTGAAGGTGTCCCAGATCGACGGGCCCTTGCCGTCGGTGTCCCAGGCTCCCTCGACCTGGTAGGCGGCGTGGGCCACCCCCCAGGTGAAGTCCTCGCCGAAGTCGTCTCGTCGCAGTGCGGTCACCGTGCTCCTCCCCTCGCTCTGGGCCCGGCGACGGTATCCGCCCGGGCCCGGTGATCACGAGGGCGGGAAGCCGGCCCGACCTTCCGACACTTCAAAGGAGTGATCCTACGCCTTTGTCGTGAGGGTGGCGTACCGTCGCCGCCGCGCCCGCCCGGCGCGTCCCGCCCCCCCCATCGCGAGGAGACCGATGGCCCCCGCCGACCTCGAGGCCCTGATCGCCACGCGCCGCGCCCTCCACGTCGTGGCCGAGCACGTGCTGATGCCCGACCTGCACGACTGGACGGGCCACATCGGCCTGCGCCCGAGCCCGGGCGGCTTCGCCACCCAGCCCTACGCCCACCGCGGGGGCGCCACCCGCCGGCTGCGGGTGGAGGGCACCGAGGTGGTCGACGAGCGCGACGACGTGGTGGTGACCCGCGTCCCCCTCACCGACCCAGTGACGCTGGGCGAGCTCCGGGCCGCCCTCGGGATCACCGGCTCCGCTCCTGGCGACATCTACGACCTGGGGAGCGACGGGTCCCCCCATCAAGTCCTCGTCCTCGACCCCGACAGCACCGCCCTGGTGGCCGACCTCTTCGCCGTGGCCCAGGCCGCCCTCACCGCCCTGCTGAACGAGGCCCAGTCCGAGCCCGATCGACCGGTGGGCGACGACGGGGTCGGCGTGATCCAGCTCTGGCCCGAGCACCTCGACCTGTCCTGCTCCCTGGACGAGGTCACCTACGGCGCCTCCCCCGGCGACGACGACCACCCCGAACCCTTCCTCTACGCCTCCCCGTGGGCCCCGGCTCCGGAGCTCACCCCGGCCGCGCCCGCGGCCCGTCGACCGGCTCGTCCCGTGCCCTCGATCGAGGACGCTCTGGCCTGGTACCGCCAGGTGCGCGCCACGGCGCGGTGACGCGAGCGGATCAGGGCCAGGGGAAGAGGGTGCTCGGGCTCACGCTGAGGGCGTAGGCCAACTGGAGCTTCACCTGGTCGTGGGGGCAGGCCTCGCCCCGCTCGATCTTGGAGACCGACTGCTGGGCCAGACCGGCCATCTCGGCGAGCTGGGGTTGGGTGAGGCCGCGGGTGCGCCGCATCTCCCGCAGCAGTGCGCCCCAGAGGGTCAGGGGCACGATCATCGTCTCGGGCGGGGGCGCCAATGGGGTGCGTCGACGACGGGTGGTCGTCCGACCGAGTCCGCTGCCGTCCCGGGTCCTTCCCGCCACGAATTCGTCCTCCCTGCGCAGGTGGTGCGGCCTCCCGGCCGCCGCCGAACGCCTTCCCTTATAGGTCGGTCAACATTGCGGGTCATGCGCGGTATCCGATGACTGTCGGAGCCCCGAACCACCGCGCACGCACGGCAAGGTTCATTGCCATAGGTAAGCGCCGCTCGCGCGGCCGGGGGGCCGTTCACGGGGACAAGAGGCCGGAGGAGACGCCCCTTGCCAGGACGGATACAGCAACAGCTCGGTGCGGAGGATCGCTCCCGATGAGAGGGCCGAAGCGTCCGGCGCCGCCGGGCACACCCGACGTCCCCCTCTCCTTGTGGGGCACCCGCCTGCGGGAAGCCCGCCGGGCCCGAGGGCTCACCCAACCACAGCTCGCCGAGATGGCCGGCGTCGCCCAGCAGTCGGTCTCCAAGATGGAACGGGGCGAGGCCTGCCCCCACGATCGGGTGAAGCTCCAGCTCGCCCACGCCCTGGGCGTCAACCCGGGCTCCCTGTTCCCCTGGCCGGCGGACGCCTAGGCGTCCCTCCGGCCCCACGGTCACCGGTCACCCCGCGGGGATCGGCTACGGCTCTCCTGGAGCGAGCGCCCGCTCCAGGAGAGCCCGCCCCCCGGGGCTGTAGGGCAGGCCCTCGGCCTGCGCCAGGGCGGCCGGGCTCATCTTCCGCGCCGTGCGCCGGAGCACGTCGACGGTCTTCTCGTCGCCCATGAGGCCGGCGGCGGCATCGAGCTGCACGGCCAGGAAGGCCAGGCACACCGCGTCCTCGTGGACCTGCACCTGGGGGTCGCGGCCCAGGCCCTCCTTGCGCACCAGGGCCCCGGCCCGGGCCACGTCGTCCTCGTCCCAGCCGTGCTCCCGGAGGAGGGCGGCCAGATCCTCGGCGTGCCGGTCCTTGGCCGCCTTGCGCCACCGCAGATACCCGGCCCGGCCCTCGGGGTAGGCGGAGCGGGGGTGCTCCCAGCGCCGCAGATGGTGGGCCCGGGCGGCCAGGCGCTGCACGGCGGCGGCCGTGGGATCGAGACGATCGACCCACACCGCGGCCAGCCGCCCCAGCGTCTGCTGGAGGGGGCGCTCCTCACCGTCGAACACCACCGTCTCGGGGTCTTCGGCGTTGACGGCGTCGATGGCGGCGGCGGTGCGCGTCTCCCTCTCGCCGGCCGGTCCGGGGGCCGGCGACGCCGCGTTCACGCCGTCGGGGGCCGCAGGTCGACCCGCAGGGTCAAGATCCCGTCCTCCAGCGTCGCCTCGGCGTCGCCGATGATGGCGAAGTCCTGGAAGTCGGTGCGGGCCTGCTCGACCAGGCGGGTGCGTTCGGGACCGGCCACGGGGGGCAGGTTCCGCTTCTTCACCGCTCCCGCCCGTTCCCGGAACCGGCTGATCAGCGCCTCGACATCCAGCTCGTCGGCCATGACCGCACGCTACCGGTCGAAGGGCGGCACCGAGGGCTCCGACGGGCCGGCCTCGGTGGGCGGGGCCGGGCGGTCCGGGGCAGGAGCAGGAGGGGGCGAGCCGTCGGTGCGGACCCCGCCAGGCGGCACCCGCACGGGCGCCCGTCCGGGACGGATCAGGACCCGCTCGGCATCGGGGGTGGCCAGCTTCTTGGGCGGCGCCTCCACTCGCTTGGCCCGCCGGACGGGGGCCGCGGCGACCAGGGTGCGATCGCTCTCCTCGCCGCTCTCGCCCCCGTCGGTCGGAGTGTCGTCCGGGGGTGCAGTGGCGACGACATCGTCGTCGCCGATCTTCTCGTCGACGTCGCCCTCGAGGTCGTCGCCCGCCGTCGCCACCGCCCGGGCCTCCCGACGAGGCGAGCTGGCCCGCACGTAGAGCACGAGGAGGGCCACGAGGGCGACGGTCACCCCCCCGAGGGCGATCACGACCCGCCACACCGCCCACAGGTCGGCGTTGGCCCGATCGCGGGCGGTGGCGTCGGCCTCGTCGGTGGCGGCGGGAGCGGGCGAGGTGCTCGCCGCCCCTCCGGCGTCGGCCGCGGGGGTCGACGGGGTCGGCTCGGTGGACGGCGCCTGGCGAGCGGGGGGCCCCATGGCCGCCGTCACGGCACCGGTCGGCAGCACCAGGGCGACGGCGAGGAGGGTGGCCGCCAGGGCGCGGCGCACGAAGGAGGAAGGCGCGGGCACGATCAGGCGATGCTACTGGGGGACCTCGGCCCGATCCCGGCCGGCCCCCCGTCTCCCGGGGTCATCGTTGGTGGTGGGGGCAGGCGTAG
Organism: uncultured Iamiaceae bacterium; assembly: GCA_964643485.1. Lineage (GTDB taxonomy): Bacteria > Actinomycetota > Acidimicrobiia > Acidimicrobiales > Iamiaceae > Iamia. Next base: position 8,458 of record CAZXRA010000198.1, read on the forward strand.
GTGGTCCGCCCGCCGACGGTGAGTCGGTCGAGGGGCGTGCCGCAGCGGGGGCAGATGCCGCTGCGGTTGCGCTGGTCGTGCAGGTCGCCGGTGTGCGAGCCCCCCCGCTCGCTCAGCAGGGCGATGGTGGCGAGGAGGTGCTGGTGGAGGCGGCGGTGCTCGGCCCCGGTGAGGGACCCCGCCGGGCGGGTGGGGTGGAGCCCGGCTCGCCACAGGGTCTCGTCGCAGATGAGGTTGCCCACGCCGGCCAGGCGGGCCTGGTCCATCAGCCGGGCCTTGAGCGGCGCCTCCGACCGCCCCAGGGCGTCCCGCAGGGCGGCGGCCCCCACCGTCGCCGCGTCGGGTCCGAGGCGCTCCTCGTCGGGGTCGAGCTCCACCCCGCCGAGGCGCCGGGAGTCGACCATGGTGAGCGTCCCTCCGTCGGTGAAGGACAGCCCGAAGCGGTGCCACTCCGGGTCGTCCCGGTCCGAGCCGTACTCCAGCCGCTCGATGGGGCCGGCGCCGTCGACGAGGAGACGGCCCGTCATGCCGAAGCGGAGGCCGAGCACGGGGCCGTCGGTGTCGACGAGGAGGAGCTTGCCCCGCCGCCGGGTGCCGGTGACGGCCTGGCCGGTGAGGGCGGCCACGACGGTTGCCGGGTCGACGCCCTTGCAGTACCAGGCGTCGGGGGCGTGGACGGCGGCGATGCTGCGCCCCACGGCCCGGTCGGCCACCTGGCGGTAGGCCTCGACCTCGATCATCTCGGGCACGGCGCCGTCCTCAGTCGGTGGTCGCGGCGGCGTCGAGGGCCCGGGCCAGGTCGGCCCGCAGATCCTCGACGTGCTCCAGGCCGACCGAGAGGCGGATGGTGCCCGGGCCGATCCCCACCGCGGCCAGCTCGTCGGGCAGGAGGTTGACGTGGGTGGTGGACGCGGGGTGGGTCACCAGCGTCTCGGGGCCGCCCAGCGAGGAGGCGAGCTGGGCCAGCTCCACCGCCTCGACGAAGCGCCGCCCCGCCTCCTTCCCCCCCGGCAGGTCGAAGCACACCAGGCCCCCGAGCTCCCGCATCTGGCGCCGGGCCAGGGCGTGCTGGGGATGGGACTCCAGGCCGGGGTGGCGCACGTCGACGACCCGGCCGCCGGCCTCCAGCCAGCGGGCCAGGTCGAGGGCCGTCTCCGACTGGCGGGCGAAGCGCACGGGCAGGGTGCGCAGGCCCCGCAGCCCGTTGGCCGCGTCGTAGGGCGAGGCCACCGCGCCCTGGAGGACGGCGAAGCCGGTGAGCCACTGGATCAGCTCG
>CAZXRA010000199.1:0-4710 GCA_964643485.1 uncultured Iamiaceae bacterium
TGCGCACGGCCTCGACAATCACGACTTCGGTCATGGGCGGAGCCTACGGGTCAGGCGGCGTGGCGATGGTCGTCGCGGGCCGAACGGGCCTGGGCCGCGGCCAGGGCGGCCCGAGCCTGGGCCAGGCCCCGGCGCCCGACCTCGATGGTCTTGCGGTCGAGGCGCCAGTCGTCGTCGCCCGTGGGGGGGATGAGGTCGAGCTGTCGTGCCATGTCCCGCAGTGTGCGGAGGGGGTGTGACAGCGAGATCGTGACGCTGAGTGTCAGGTCGGGGAGGATCAGGTGGGAGCGAGGGGGGCGGCGAGGGGCCAGGGCCGCTCCCGCTCCACCACGGCCGCCAGGTCGAGGAGCAGGGCGTCCTCGTGGTGGCGGCCGATGACCTGCATGCCCACCGGCAGGTCGTTCATCGTCTCGACCGGGATGGAGATGGCCGGGTTGCCACTGATGTTGGCCGGGATGGTGAGGACCCCGTTGTTGCCCAGGTCCACCTGGCGCCCGTCGACCCGGGTGTTGGCGCTCACCTCGGCCGGGAAGGCCACGTCAGGGTTGGTGGCGCAGATGATCAGGTCGACCTGGTCGAAGACGTCGGCCAGGGCCTCGTTGGCCGCGGTGCGGGCCGCCTCGCCTCGAGCCTCGGTGTCGAGGTTGACCATCATGTGGGCCATCTCCAGGCCGAAGGCGATCTCCGTGGTGAGCTGCTCCTTGCAGTCGGGCCACAGGTCGCCCAGCTCCATCTTGAGGCCGACCAGGTTGCCGAGGGCCCAGGCGATGTCGAGGGCGGGCAGCTTCACCTCCACGTCGACCACGGTGAGGCCGGCGTCGCGGGCCAGGGCCTCGGCCGCGGCCACGACCCGCTCCTGCACGCCGTCGGCCACCACGGCCGAGCCGAGGGTGGGGGCGATGGCCACCCGCAGGCCCTTCAGATCGCGGCGGCCCAGGTCGCGCTCCCAGCCCTCGATGCGGGGGAGGGAGTAGGGGTCGCGGGAGTCGTAGCCGGAGCACACGTCGTACCAGCGGGCCACGTCTCGCACCGAGCGGGCCTGGCAACCGGTGACGACGGTCATGGGCCGGATGAGGGTCTGGGGGCCGCGGGGGATCCGTCCCGCCGTGCCCTTCATGCCGACCAGGCCGTTGAACCCGGCGGGGATGCGGATCGACCCGCCGCCGTCGCCGCCGCTGGCGATGCTCACCAGGCCGCCGGCCACGGCGGCCGACGACCCGCCCGACGACCCCCCGGCGGTGCGGCCGTGCTGCCACGGGTTGTGGGTAATGCCGTTCTTCTTGGTGATCGAGACGTTGAGGCCACCGAACTCGCTGGCCGTGGTCTGGCCCACGAAGGTGGCCCCGCCCCGCTCCCGCAGGCGCCGGAGCATGGTGTCGGTGAAGGTGGCCTTCTGCTCGGCGAACACGAGCGACGCCTCGGTGTAGGGCCAGCCCTCGACGTGGCTGAGCTCCTTGATGCCGACGGGCACCCCGCCGAAGGGCAGGGAGGTGTCGGCCGCCGCGGCGGCGGCTCGGGCCCCCTCGACGTCCACGTACGAGAAGGCGTTGAGCTGCGACGCCTCGATGGCGGCCAGCGTGGCCTCCAGCTCCTCGACCGGCGAGCGCTCCCCTGAACGGAAGGCATCGACGAGCGAGCAGGCGTCTCCCAACCACGGTGTATCGACCATGGCCGGGGAGACTACGTCAGCTCGACCGGCGGGTCATTCCGGCTCGGGCGACGGGAACTGGATGCGGTGCCGCTCGGCCGACACGGGCTCCAGCAACTCCCGCACCAGCTTCACGTGGGCCGGGTGGGCCATGTAGGCGCGGAGGTCGTCGGACGAGGCGAACTCGGCCACGATGACCAGGTCGCAGTTGCCCACGATCAGGCCCATGTCCTCCCCGACGGTGTACGAGCGGATCTCGGGGATGCGGTCGGGCAGCTTGCGCAGGCCGCGGACGAGGGACTCCACCTGCTTGTGGGTGGCCTCGTCGCGGAGCCGGATCGTCACGATGTGGGTCAGCACCGAGGGGACGGTACCGGCCCCGGCGGCCCCCCGCCGCCGACGAGCGGGGGGGTGGGGATCTCATGGGGGAACGGCGGTGGGCCGGCAATAGCGTCGCCGGCGATGTCGTCACCGTTCCTCGGGCTCGTGCCCACCGCCGACCCCCACCGCTGGTCCCTGCCCGTCGTCCACCGGCTCTGCACGGGCCACGACTTCCTGTTCGGGGGGTGTGGCCTGGGGGCGGCCATCGAGGCCCTGGAGGAGGCGACGGGGCGCCCGGTGGTGTGGGCCACTGCCCAGTACCTGTCCTACGCCAATCCCCCGGCGGTGATGGACATCGACGTCACCATCCCCGTCGCCGGTCGGTCGCTGAGCCAGGCCCGGGCCGTCGCGCACGTGGGCGACACCGAGATCCTCACCGTCAACGCCGCCCTCGGCCAGCGCGACCTGCCGGCGCGGGGCCAGTTCGAGGCCATGCCCGACGTGCCGCCGCCGTCGGCGTGCCCTCAGCGCATGCCCCGCTTCCGGCCTGAGCACGAGTCGATCATGGACCACATCGAGCTGCGCCTGGCCCGGGGTCGGGACTTCGACGACTTCGACGAGGTGCCCAGCCCCGACGGGCGCTCGGCCCTGTGGGCCCGCCTGGCCGACCTGCCCGAGACGACGGCGCCCAAGCTGGCCATCCTGGGCGACTACGTGCCCTTCGGCACCAGCCAAGCCCTGGGCCGGCCCATCGGGGGCAACAGCCTCGACAACACCCTGCGGGTCGTGCGCCCGGTCCCCACCGAGTGGGTGCTGCTCGACATCCAGATCCACGCCGTGGAGCGGGGCTTCAGCCACGGCCTGGTCCATCTGTGGGCCGAGGACGGCACGTTGTTGGCCACGGCTTCTCAGTCCGTCATCGCTCGGGCCTGGGACTGACGGCGGGCCACCCCTACGCTCGGGGGATGGCCCTGCCCTCGCCCTCCGCCTCGTCCACCGCCCTGGTCACCGGCACCTCGTCCGGCATCGGGGTCGAGATCGCCCGCGAGCTGGCCCGGCGGGGCCACGGCGTCACCCTCGTGGCCCGGCGGGAGGACCGGCTCCGAGCCCTGGCCGACGAGCTGTCGGCCACCCATGGCGTGCGGGCCGAGGTGGTGGCGGCCGACCTGAGCGACGCCGGTAGCCGGGCCGAGCTGCCCGGGGCGGTCGAGGCGCTGGGCCTCACCGTGGACGTGCTGGTGAACAACGCCGGCTTCTCCACCATGGGTGCTGTCTCCGCCGCCGACGTGGACGCCGAGCTGGACATGGTGCGGGTCAACGTCGAGGCCGTGGTCGACCTGTGCACCCGCTTTCTCGGCGGGATGGTCGAGCGGGGACGGGGCGCCATCCTCAACGTGGCCTCGACGGCTGCCTTCCAGCCGCTCCCCGGCCAGGCCGGCTACGCGGCCACCAAGGCCTTCGTGCTCGCCTACACCGAGGCCCTCCGGGGCGAGTCGAAGGGCACCGGCGTGTCGGTGACGGCCCTGTGCCCGGGACCGGTCCGCACCGAGTTCGGCGAGCGGGCCGGGATCACCCAGCGCGAGGCCGAGTCGTCCATGCCCACGTTCATGTGGGAGCCGGCCGAGGATGTGGCCCGGGCCGCCGTCGCCGCCCTCGACAAGGGCCGCGGCGTGGTGATCCCCGGGGCGGCCAACCGGGTGACCGCCTACAGCGGCCGCCTCACCCCCAAGGCCCTGCTCGTGCCCATCCTGGCCCGCCAGCACCCCGCCCTGCGTCGGGCTCGCCCCTGAGCCGCCGACGGGGTCGTGGCCGGGGCGGTACCGTCCCGCCATGCAGCGCTACGGCATGACGATCCCCTTCGACGGCCTCCCCCTCCACGCCCAGCGGGACGCCATCGCCGAGCTGGCCGACCTGGGCTACACCGATGTGTGGTCATCGGAGGCCAACGGGGCCGACGCCTTCACCCCCCTGACCCTGGCCTCGGTGTGGGCCCCGACGCTGCGGCTGGGCAGCGCCATCGTCCCCGCCTACACCCGGGGGCCGGCCACCCTGGCCCAGTGCGTGGCCTCGCTGGCCGATGCCGCGCCCGGGCGAGTGGCTTTCGGGATCGGCACCTCTTCCGACGTGATCGTCGAACGGTGGAACGACATCCCCTTCGAGGAGCCCTACAAGAAGGTGCGCGACACGGTTCGCTTCCTGCGGACGGCGCTGACGGGCGAGAAGGTGAGGGAGCGCTACGACACCTTTGCCGTCGACGGCTTCAAGCTCGGCGTGGTGCCCGAGGAGCAGCCGCGCATCCTGATCGCTGCCCTGCGCCAAGGCATGCTGCGCCTGGCGGGTCGGGAGGGCGATGGGGCCATCGTCAACTGGCTGTCGGCCGACGACGTCGCCACGGTCGCTCCCCACGTCCACGCCGGCGGCGAGGGCAAGGAGGTGGTGGCCCGCATCTTCGTGGCCCCCACCACCGACGTCGACACCGTGCGGGCCCTGGGCCGCTACGCCATCGCCGCCTACCTGAACGTGCCCGTCTACGCCGCCTTCCACGAGTGGCTGGGCCGAGGCGCGCAGCTCCAGCCCATGTGGGACGCGTGGAAGGGCGGCGAGCGCAAGGCGGCCCTGGCCGCCATCCCCGACGAGGTCATCGACGCCCTCATCGTGCATGGGTCACCGGAGCAGTGCCGTGAGCACATCGGCCGCTATGTCGAGAACGGTGTGACCTGTCCGGCGCTGGCCATCCTGCC
>CAZXRA010000200.1:0-4246 GCA_964643485.1 uncultured Iamiaceae bacterium
GGACCGCCTGTGGATGTTCCTGCGGATGCGGGGGCGGTCGTGGGGTTTGTCGGGCCCGGCCCGCGCGCGCCGATGGACGCGCCGTGGGGCACCGTCGGCGCGCGCCGACGGTGCCCCTCGGTCCGAGCTCGGAGATGCGGGCCGACGCCAGAAGGCGCCGGCCGGACATCAGGCCCCCACCACCTCGATGTGGACGGGGAACTGCACCTCGGGGTGCAGCCGGGCGGTGACGTGGAACTCGCCCACCGCCTTGATGGGCTCCTCCATCACCAGCTTGCGGTGATCGAGGGTGATGCCGGTCTGGGCGGCGATGGCGTCGGCCACCTCATGGGCCCCGACGGAGCCGAACAGGCGGCCCTCAGTGCCGGCCTTGGCCGTCACCGTGATGGTGGCCGGCACCAGCGTCTTGGCGACCTCCTCGGCCGAGGCCCGGTCGCTGGCGTCGCGGATGGCCCGGGATCGGCGCATGGACCCGGCCTGGGCCTCGGCACCGGCCGTGGCCTTGACGGCCAGGCCGGCCGGCAACAGGAGATTGCGGGCGTGGCCGTCGGCCACATCCACCACCTGGCCCTTGGTGCCGACGCCCTCGACATCGGAGTGGAGGACGACGCGCATCAGGCCTCGACCTCCTCGACCTCGGCACCGACCTCGACATCGTCCAGATCGGGCTCGGCATCGCCCCCGCCCGAAGGCGGCGGGGCGGTGGGGCGCGGCATCGGGCCGTCGGGGCGCAGGCCTCGATCGCCCCGGTCGGGACGATCGCCCCGGCCCCCGCCCCGCTGCTGGGTGATGCGGTTGGTGTAGGGCAGCAGGGCCATCTCGCGGGCGTTCTTGATCGCCAGGGCGATGTCGCTCTGCTGCTGGGCATCGTTGCCGGTGACCCGACGGGCTCGGATCTTGGCCCGGTCGGACATGAACCGCTTGAGGAGGGTCACGTCCTTGTAGTCGACGTACTCGATCTTCTCCTGGGTGAGGATCGAGACCTTCTTCTTGCTGCGCCGGGCGTTGTCCTTGTTCTTGCCCCGCTTGGGCTTGACTGCCATCAGAACGGCTCCTCGTCCATGTCGTTGCCTCCGCTGTGACCGCCCCCACCCGGGGAGCTGCCACCAGCGGCCGGGCGGCTGTCGCCGCCGCCACGGCCGCCGGCGTCGTATCCGCCGCCGCCACCGCCACCGCCACCGCGGTACCCGCCGCCACCGCTCCCCCCACCGTCGCCATCGCGGCGCTCGTTGCGGGTGATCTGGGCGGTGGCCCAGCGCAGGCTGGGGGCGATCTCGTCGGCCACGACCTCGACCTTGGAGCGCTTGTCGCCCTGGTCGGTCTCCCACGAGCGTTGCTCGAGGCGACCGGCCACCACGACGCGCGACCCACGGCCCAGGGACTCGGCCACGTTCTCGGCCATCTGGGCCCAGCACTTCACGTCGAAGAAGGAGGTCTGCTCCTCCCACTCGTTGGTCTGGCGGTTCTGCCACCGTCGGTTGACGGCCAGGCCGAAGGTGGCCACGGCCTGCCCACTCGGGGTGAAGCGGAGCTCGGGGTCGCGGGTGATGTTCCCCACGAGCGTGACGCTGTTGTCTGCTGCCATCGGTGGTCCTCCGATCTACGCCCCGGCCTCGGCCGGAGCAGGCTCACCGGTGAGGCCGCGACGGGCCGCCTCGCGCTCGGGGAGCCGGATGAGCTTGTGGCGGACGACCTCGTCCGCGAGCCGGAGGGAGTTCTCGAGGCGATCGAGAGCACCGGGCTCGGCCCGGATCTCGAAGACTGCGTAGAAGCCCTCGTTCTTGTGGTTGATCTCGTAGGCGAACCGGCGCCGGCCCCACTTGTCGGTGGTGACGGTGGTGCCGCCGGCCTCCTCGACCTGGGCGTGTAGGCCGTTGATGCTCTGTTGCACCGTGGACTCGTCGAGATCACCGTCGTAGATGACCATCAGCTCATAGGCACGCATGGCGTGTCAGCACCTCCCTCTGGACCCGGTGAGCACCGGGGCCCCGGACGATCCGGAGCAGGGTTCAGTTGTGGCGGGCGAGCCTACCGGCCGCCCCGCGGACGGGGCCAAAGGTCGGAGGGGCTCGGGGCGGGCATCCATGACCCCCATCATCCCGGGGCGCGCGACATCCACCGGCGCGTGGGGCATATCCCCTGTTCAGAGCATCGGGCTACGGATCAGGGCGCGGCCGGGCAGGCTCCGCCCACCTCCAGTCGAGCCGCGGACCCCGAGGCCAGGCCCAGGTCGTCGAGACCCCCCCGGGGGACTTCCAGGGCCATGCGATAGGGACCGTCCGGGGGATAGGTGGGACACGCGCTCCCCCGATCGAGGCAGGGCTCCATGTCGGCCACGTCGACGGTGGCCCCCTCGGCGTCGAGGTAAGCGATGGAGAGGGGCAGGGGCGTGTCCCGCATCCAGAAGCCGTTGCTGCTGTCGGCCGGGAACCGGAACAGCATCCCGTCGTAGCCGCCCAGTTCGGGATCGGTGACGCCCATCAGGCCCTGCCGGCGCTGCTCGGTCGTCTCGGCGAGGAGCACGCACAGCACGATCGGCTCGCCGGTGGGGCCGGGGACGATGCGCACCTCCACCTCGCCGAAGCCGGGGACGTGGGTCCGCCCCGGGGCGAGGGGCCCGTCGACGGGCGGCAGGGAGGACGGGATCGGTGTCATCTCCCGGGGGCGGCTCGATGCCGTGCCGTCGCCGTCGCTTCCGCACCCGGTCACGAGCACCACCAGGGCGACGACGAGGGCCCGGGTCGTCATCCGTTGACGACCCCGGGGCGAACAGTCCACCCCCAGATCATGGTGGAGGGAGGCGATCAGGTGTCGGAGCCGTAGAGGCCGAGGGTCTCGGCCACGGCGGCGGAGAGGTGGTAGCTCTCCTCGGGGCCGGGGAAGGCCCCCGAGCGGACGTCGGCCGCGAAGCGGCCGAGGGCATCGACCGAGGCCGTCCCCACCTCGGCGTAACGGCGCACGAACTTGGGGGCGATGCGGTCCTCGATGCCGAGCACGTCGTGGTACACGAGCACCTGGCCGTCGCAGTGGGGCCCGGCGCCGATGCCGATGGTGGGCACGTCGATGGCCTCGGTGGCCAGCTCGGCCACCTCCTCGGGCACGCCCTCGAGCACCACGGCGAAGGCGCCGGCGTGGGCCAGGGCCTTGGCCGCGCCGACGATCTGGGTGGCCGCCTCGCTGGTGCGGCCCTGCACCTTGAAGCCGCCCATCGTCTTCACCGACTGGGGGGTGAGGCCCACGTGGCCCATCACCGGGATCTCGGCGTCGACCAGGGCCTCGATCATCGGGAGGCGCTTGCGCCCGCCCTCCAGCTTCACCGTGCCCGCCCCGGCCCGGATGAGGGCGGCGGCGTTGCGGACCGTGTCGGCCCGGTCGACGTGGTAGCTCATCCACGGCAGGTCGCCGACGACGAGGGCGGAGGGCTTGGCCCGGGCCACGGCCGCGGTGTGGTGCGCCATGTCGTCGATGGTGACCTGGAGGGTGTCGTCGTAGCCCAGCACCACCATGGCCAGGCTGTCGCCCACCAGGATCATGTCGACGCCGGCGGCATCGGCGAGGCGGGCCCCGGGGGCGTCATACGCGGTGACCATCACCAGCGGCTCGGCCCCGTCGCGCACCTTGCGGGCGCGAATGCCGGGGGCCGTGACAGGACGACGACGAGCGTCGGAATCGGTCGAGCCCATGGGGCTACCTCCTCATGTTCCGTCCAGCGCCTTGATGGCTGCCAGCGGTCCCCCGAAGCGTATCGACCGGCTGCCGCCATGACGCAACTTCGCGCCGGGCGCCGGGCCCGTAACCTCGGGCCATGGACACCGGGACCTGCGACAGCTGCGGTGACGAGGGGCGCGACGATCTCGTCGCCCTCCACCGCCTCTACGTCACCCCGGCGGCCTGGGACACCGAGGAGAAGGTGACCGAGGTCGAGGGCACCGAGCGCTGGTGCTTCCCCTGCCGCACCCACTACCCCCACCGCCTCGCCGACGATGACGCCCCGCCCGACGAGACAGCCGCGAGCTAGCACCGTCAAGCAACGTTGGCCCTGCCCCCCAACGCACGGGACCTCGTTGCTGCCCGCCGATCTGACAGACGATCAGCTCGACGCGGTACCGGTGCTCGGCTCGATCGACCTTCTGTTGATCGAGGAACTGTCCGAGGACGAAGACGACACGTTCGCGGCAGCGCTGGAGTCGTGAGAATCCTCGTCGGTCCACGCCAACGACCTCTGGATCGCTGCGTCTGCGATCCA
>CAZXRA010000201.1:0-6124 GCA_964643485.1 uncultured Iamiaceae bacterium
CGGGGTGGGCCCCGGACCCGATCTCTCCTCGCCTCGTCGTCCACAACGACGGCGTCTTCGGCTGTGGGCTGATGGTGCCCGCCCAGGACGTGGAGGGCCTCCCCGTCCGGGACTGCACTCCGGCGTGGCCCGACCTCGTGACCCGGACCCGACCCGACGTCGCCCTCGTGCTCTTCGGGGCCTTCGTCGGCATCGCCCCCTCCCGAGTGGACGGCGAGGCCGTCTTCCCCTGCTCCACCGCCTACGACGGCTACCTGCGCGACCGGTTGGAGGAGGCCGTCACCGTGCTGTCGGCCCACGGGGCGCACGTGCAGCTGGTGACGTCGGCCCACGCCCCCAACCCGCTCTTCAAGGGGGACGACCCGGAGCGCACCGACACCCGTCAGGGGTGCTGGAACGACGTCGTGCGCGCCGTCGCTGCCGACCGCCCCGAGGCCAGCCTGATCGACCTGGCCGCGTGGGTGTGCCCTCAGCCCGACGAGTGCCGCTCCGAGGCGGACGGGGCCGAGCTGCGCGTCGACGGCCTGCACTACCGGGACGACGGGGCCCGGGCCGTGGCCCGGTGGATGACCCCGCAGATCCTGGCCGCCGCCGACGGCGAGGCCGAGGGGTGACCACCGATCGTCCCCGGCCCGCCGACGGCCTGGCCCGGCTGGAGGCGGAGATCGTGGCCTGCCGGGCCTGTCCCCGTTTGGTGGCGTGGCGGGAGCAGGTGGGCCGGGAGAAGCGGGCCGCCTTCCGGGACGAGGACTACTGGGCCCGCCCCGTCCCCGGCTTCGGCGACCCCGACGCCCACCTGGCCATCGTGGGCCTGGCCCCGGCCGCCCACGGGGCCAACCGCACCGGCCGCATCTTCACGGGCGATCGCTCCGGCGACGTGCTCTACGCCGCCCTCCACCGGGCCGGCTATGCCAACCAGCCGACCAGCACCCACCGGGACGACGGCTTGGCCCTCACCGGGGCGTGGATCACCTGCCCGGTGCGCTGCGCCCCGCCCGGCAACGCCCCCACCCCGGACGAGCGGGACACGTGCCGGCCCTACCTGGAGCGGGAGCTGGCCCTGCTGGCCGACGTGCGCGTGCTGCTCGTGCTCGGCGCCTTCGGCTACCAGGTGCTGGCCGGGATCCTCGGCGTGCGGCCCCGGCCCCGCTTCGGCCACGGCGTCGAGGTGCCCCTGCCCGACGGCCGCACCATCCTGTGCTGCTACCACGTCAGCCAGCAGAACACCTTCACCGGCCGCCTCACCCCGGCCATGCTGGAGGCGGTCCTGGCCCGGGCCCGGGAGCTGGGCGGCGATTCGGGAGGGCCTCGGGAGGGCCGGTAGGGTCGACGCCCGATGTCGCGCTCCGCCCGCCCGTCACCCCGTCGCCCCCGCCTAGCCGTCGTCGCCGTGGCCTTGGCCCTGATCGCCCTCTTCGGGGCCTGCAGCCACCAGCGCCAGGTTCCCGACCGCTACGGCGAGACCACGGAGAAGAACTTCACCGAGGGGTGCATCGACACCCTCACCCAGAACGGACCGGAGCCCGAGGGGGCCAGCGAGTCCGACCTGGGGGGCTCCGAGGCCTTCTCGGCCGAGCGGGCCCGGGCCGTGTGCACCTGCTCCTACGAGGGCATCTCGGGCGACGAGGGCATCTCCTACGAGCGGTTCAAGGAGATCACCGAGGCGCAGGAGGAGGAGCCCGGCCCCCTCCCCGACGAGATGCAGGCCATCATCAGCGGCTGCGTCGAGGCGAACCAGACCTGATCAGGTCGGAGCCGCCTCGGGCTTGGGCTGGGGCGGCGGCAGCATGCGTGGGGTGCTGACGGGCACGCCCTCGGCGGGCCAGCGCTTGCGGCTCTTGGCCGCCAGCTTGTGCATGAGGGCGATGGCGCCGGGGTCGTCGTCGCCGGGGCGGGTCTCGATGCGGCCGGCAGCGACGAGGCGCTGAATCACCTCGCGGCCCAGGTCGGTACGGACGATGGTGAGGGTCCAGTCGTTGTACTTGCCGATGCCGCCGGTGGAGATGTCGGCGTGCTCGGCCGCGAAGTCAGGGCAGTGGTTGCATCCCTCCCGGGTCCAGGCGTGGCACTCCTTGAGCGGCACCTCGTGGTACTCGCCGTCGTGGGTCCAGATCTGGAAGACGCCCTTGATGTTGACCTTCTTGATCATGGCCCGGGTGAGCCCGTACTTGGCCTCGAACAGCTCCTCGAAGATGGCGTCGTCGAAGGTCTTGGAGCAGAGGAGCCCGATGTTGAACTTGATGGGCTTGCCGATCTTGCCGGCCTTGCGGCTCCACATCACCGGCGGCACCGACGACTGGCACGACATCCCGACGAGGGCCAGATCTTTGAGCCCCCGTTCCATGGCCTCGGGCAAGGCCAGGGTGTTGGCGGAGTAGGTGTAGCGGCTGCCGGCGGCGGCCAGGATCTCCTCCGGGGTGGAGGCCACTCCGGGCTTGGCCTTCCAGGTGGAGCCGTCGCCCTCCAGGTAGGAGACGAGGGCCCCGTCGATGTACTTCTCCTCCAGGAGCCACAGGAGCATGGCGGTGACGAGGCCGCCGTCCTGCCCCTTCTCGTGGACGCCGTCGTCGGCGGCCCGGGTGAGGAGGATGTCGGAGTAGATGCCCGAGATCTCGTCCTCGGTGCGCACCCGCCCGAAGAGGTGCTCGTCGGCCTGGGTCTCCCACAGCTGGTAGCGGGGGCAGGCCCGGGTGCAGGTGGTGCAGCCCTTCTCCCCGTGGACGCAGTTGTCCGGCCCCAGCTCCTCCTCCAGGTGGAAGGGCTTGTAGCCGCCGGAGACGTGGTCGTAGCCGATCACGTCGTGGGGGCAGGAGATCACGCAGCCGGCGCAGCCGGTGCACAGCCCGGAGGTGATGACCTCCTCGTAGAGCTCCTTCCACTGCGCGGTCCACCGGGTGCGGGCGGCGGGCGCAGCGGTGGCGGGGGAAGAGGCCGCGACCGTGTCCGTCATGCCCGCATCGTAGGGACCGTCCCCGCCCCTCCACGTACCTTCTGGCGGGGCGGAGCCTTGGTGGGCTCCTGACCCTTGGGTCAGGATGAGCGACATGGACCTGACCTATCCGGCCGAGGCCGAGGAGTTCCGGGCCGAGATCCGGGCCTGGCTGGTGGAGAACCTGCCCGACGGGTGGTTCGACGAGGGCTTCGAGATGACGCCCGAGGAACGCAAGGCGTTCAACGTCGAGTGGACGAAGACCCTCTTCGACGGGGGCTGGATCTGCGCCACGTGGCCCGCCGAGTACGGCGGCAAGGGCCTCTCCCTCATCCAGGGCGTGGTGCTCTCCGAGGAGTTCTCCCGGGCCAAGGCGCCCATGCGGGCCGACTTCTTCGGCGACACCCTCGTCGGGCCCACCATCCTCCAGTGGGGCACCGAGGAGCAGAAGAAGGAGTTCCTCCCCCAGATCCTGAAGGGCGAGGTGCGTTGGTGCCAGGGCTTCTCCGAGCCCGAGAGCGGCTCCGATCTGGCCTCGCTCGCCACCAAGGCCGTGCTCGACGGCGACGAGTGGGTGATCACCGGCCAGAAGGTGTGGACCACCCAGGCCCAGTTCGCCGACTACTGCTTCCTGCTGGCCCGCACCGATCCCGACGCCAAGAAGCACGCCGGCATCTCCTACCTCCTGGTGCCCATGCAGCAGGCGGGCATCGAGGTGCGGGGCATCGTCCAGCCCGACGGCACCGACGAGTTCAACGAGGTGTTCTTCGACGGGGCCCGCTGCCCCAAGGACAACGTCCTCGGTGGCCTCAACAACGGGTGGAAGGTGGCCAACAGCACCCTCGGCTTCGAGCGGGGCATGTCGGCCACCACCGGCCACCGCCGCTTCGAGGAGGAGATGCGCCTCATGGTCGAGGCGGCCCGAGCCAACGGGGCCATCGACGACCCGCTGGTGCGCCAGGGCCTGGCCCGGTTCCACACCAAGATCCAGATCCTGCGCATCAACGGCCTGCGGAACCTGACGGCCAACCTCACCGGCAAGCGGGATGCCGGCGTGACCGCCCTGGGTGCCACCAACAAGATGTTCTGGTCGGAGATGCACAAGGAGGCCATGGAGCTGGCCCTGGCCATCTTCGGGCCCGGGGCCATGCTGTCCACCGTGGGCCCCGAGGCCGGGTCGTGGCCCGGCACCGTGCGCCCCCTCGGTCGCGATGCCTACCCGGTGAGCCCCATGGTGTCGGCCTTCTTCTTCAGCCGGTCCGAGACCATCTGGGGCGGCACCTCGCAGATCCAGCGCAACATCGTGGGCGAGAAGGTGCTCGGCCTCCCCCGCGAGCCCAAGCCGGCCGCGGGCTGACGGCTCACCCGGGGGGATCGTGGACGACGGCCTGGTCGACCGGGCTCGATGGGCGGACTCGCTCGCCACCAGCGTGTGGGAACGAGCCATCCCGAAACGGCATCGATCAGCGGCCCAGCGTCTGTTGGCCATGGAGGTCACCTCTCCGCTGGCCCGCGCCCTGGTCGTCGTGACCATCGCCTACCTGGACGACGTCGCTCTATCGGAGGAGGAGATCGCCAAGGATCTCCAGCGACGCGGGTTGGTGATGGGGGATGCACTCGACGATCTCGTCCGGCCGTGTCTCCGCTCGTACCGGGGGGAGGGTGCCTTCTGGCCCAGGTACTGGGATCTGTCGGGCCTGCGCCTCCTGTTGTTGGAGCTCCGAGCTGCAGAGTGCACACGGTCGCGGGACGTTGACGCCATGCGGGCCGAGATGGCGGAGGTTTGGGGCATCCCGTCGCAGATGGCGGAATTACTCGATGCGACCCTTGACGAGGTACCCACACTTTCAATCCGTGACTCCACGGTGTTGCCCAACTTCGCGGCACGACTCGGGGGGGCGGACCACAAACCTTCACCGCCTCGACTCGATCTCGCCGACGTCCCGCACCTCCAGACCCTGGTATGGGAGATGGAGGCAGGCATCACGGTCATCGGAGAAGAGGACGGAGGCGGCGAGGGCGAGCGTTGGTGGCGCAGCCTGCAACAGGATCTGCTTCGACTGACCGTCTTCGAGAGCTCTCGCCTGAAGCCACCTCGCGAGGACGAGGCGACCATGGCCCGTCTCCTCGAACCGGGCAACCGCGTCTTCCACGCCCCGCTGATGGCCCCCGACGCGTTGCCGACGGGCGCCGATGCCGGCAAGATCGCCCCGGAATGGATGCGAGAGGTCATCCTGCACCGGGGCGCCCACACCTGGCACCACCGCCTCAGCCCGTGGTCGGTGTGGCTCGTCACCGCGTCGTCCGCCAGCCAGGAACGCCACTTCGTGGCGACCGTCACTGCCGGTCAGGTCGGCTTCAGATCCGTGATCGAGGGGGACCGCGTCGAGCTCACTCTCCACTTCGACTGGGAAGCAGAAGATGGCGGCCTGAGCGCATCGTTCTTCTACGGCCTCGACACGGCGTCCGAAGCCTGGGAGGTGCTGCACCTGACGGCGACGGCTCGGGTTCGGGTGACCTTCCTAAGCGCCCGGGAAGACGAGGAGCTGCGGGTGCTCACCACCGCCACTGTGCCCCTCAGTCAGGAGGTGGTGACGGAGCTGGCCGGGGCGGCGTTGGACCGCCTGCGGATCCTCGTGGGCGACGACGAGTCCCGGTTGGTGGAGGCGGTGTGGGCTCTGCCAACGGCCTACGAGTCCGACGGCACCAGGTTCGTGATGCTCGATGGTGCGAAGGCCGAGGATCTCGTACTCGATGTCGATCCCGATCTGGATGGCAGCCCCCCCTGGGAGGCCTACCGGAAGGCACGGATCGTCCTGGCGCGCCACCGCAGCAAGCTGGCCCAGGAGATCGTCGATGGCGAGCCCCATACGGGGTCACTCGCCGCCGTGCGAGGCGCCGAGGAGGCGGCCCACCATGCATTGGAGGTCGCTCACGGGAAGGCGCCTCGTCGCTCCAGCGGATCTCTCGACGAGCGGCTCAGCGCACTCGCCGACAAGCTCCCCAACCCCGACTCCGCCTTCGTCCACCTCCACGAACAGGACGGTTACCTAGGTGCGGCTTGGTTGGGCGTCCGGGAGGGTGAGCCGGTCGTCGGCCACGTCGACTTGAGCGCAGTGCCCTTCGCCGCGGTCCGGTCCACCCTGGTGGCATGGTCGAGGTCGTCCCGACACGGCAGCCTGCATGGCCGCTCGT
>CAZXRA010000202.1:0-13471 GCA_964643485.1 uncultured Iamiaceae bacterium
GTCGGCCCCCTCCAGCAGGCGGCCGGAGTCGGCGCACTCGACGGAGTAGAAGGCCCCCTCCGACAGGTCGAGCAGCCGGGGCACGCCCAGCTCGATGAACGTCGGGATGATCCCCCGGTCACCGGTGGCCAGGGCGGCCAGGACGCCGGGCAGGGCCGAGATCAGCTCGCTGTCGTAGAGGGCGGCGAACATGCCGGCCCGCACGTCGGTGCCGGTGAGCAGGAAGTCACGCTCGACCTCCTCGTCGCCCCAGGTGACGGGGCCGGTGAACTCGGCCGGGTCGTCGTCGAAGGAGGCGACGGCCGCTTCCAGCGCTTCGGCCAGGTCGCCGTTGGCCGCCGTGCACGCGGCGTCGGCCGCGCAGGCCTCGATCAGCCGGTCGAGGGCGCCCTGGGGCAGGCCCTTGGTGCGCTCCACCCCGCCCACCTCGGGGGCGTAGACCGAGTCGATCACCAGGGAGTGCACCTGCTCGGGGTGCTCACGGGCGTAGGCCAGCCCCAACCGGGTGCCATAGGAGACGCCCCACACGTTCCACTGCTCGATCCCGAAGGCGGCCCGCAGCGACTCCATGTCGGCCACCGAGGCCAGGGTGTCGTAGTCGTCCAGGTCGATCCCCTCGCCGACGAGGCGCTCGTAGCAGGCCTGCACCGCTTCGCGGTTGACGGCGTGCTCGGCGGCGAAGTCGTCGGCCGTGCCCAGGGCGTCGAGGATGGCCTCCTCCTTCTCCGGGCAGTTGAGGGTGGGCACGGTGCGCCCCACGCCCCGCTGGTCGAAGGTGATGATGTCCCGCTCGGCCAGGGCGTCGTTGCCGGCCAGGCCGAGGGGCGGGCCGCTGAGGGCATCGCCGCCGGGGCCGCCGTGCAGGTAGACGACGGGCTCGGCCTCGGCGTCACCCTCGGCGTGGTGGAGGCGGGCGACGGCCAGGGCGATCACGTCGCTGTCGGGGTCGGTGCGATCGGCGGGAACCTCGACGGTGCCACAGGTGATGGTGACGTCCTCCGGGACGTCCGTGAGCTCCTCGTCCTCCCACCAGCACGGCTCCTCGGCGAAGGTGGGATCCTCGGCCACGGTGGTCGGCGGGGCGGTGGTCGACGAGCGGTCGTCGGTCCCGTCGGCGTCGTCGTCACCCCCCGAGCATCCGGTGGCCACGAGGGCGACGGCGGTGAGGGCGACCAGGGCACGGCGCAGCATGGGCGGGGAGTCTGCCAGAGTCACCGGGTACCGTCCCGGCGTGGACCGGCAGAGGGTGCGGATCGTCGGGCGGGTCGCCGGCACGCTCGGTGGGGTCCTCCTGCTCGGCGCCTCGTTCGCCCCGTGGACGGACCGGGGAGCGGGCTCCTCCATCGCCCTGGTCCGCATCGCCGACCTCATCCTGTCCGGCGCCATCGACGCCTGGGTGCCCCGCGGGGCCGGCCTCGTCGTCTACGCCATCCCCCTCGGCGGCGCCCTCTTGCTCCTCGGGACGGGCCTGGAGCGCACGGTCGGTGCCCTGGTGGCGGCGACGGGCCTGGTGCTGGCCGTGCTGGGGGCGGCACTGGCCACCCTGGCCCTGGGCCAGCTCCCCCGGAGCGGGCTGGGCCCGGGGGCGTGGGCCTCCGGGGCCGGCATCGGCCTGGGCCTGATCGCCGTGGTCGCGGGCGTGCGAGCGCACCGTGCCCCCGAGGAGTCGACCGGGCCCTGACGATCCGGGGGGCGGTCCCCGGGCCCGTCCCGATCGCTTCCCAGAGTCCCGGTGCTACCGTTCCGCCCCAATTCACGCCTGATCCGTGGCGGGACGCACCCCCGAGGACGCCGATGATGAGCGACGAGCCCAACACCCCGGCCTGGCCCACGCCGCGCCGACCCGGGGCCACCCCCCCACCACCGCCCGCCGCTCCCCCCGACCCACCGCCCACCATCCCCCTTCCTCCCGCGGGGCCACCGCCGGGCACGCCACCACCCGTCGCCCCCGGCACCCCGCCGCCCTGGGGCCCCACGCCTCCCGGGGCCCCCGCCCCGCCTCCGCCGGGCACCCCGCCGCCCCCTCCCGGCGGCGCTTACCCGCCGGGCTACGCCCCACCCCCCGGTGGGCCGCCGGCCAAGAAGAAGAGCCGCGGCCTCTTCGCCGTCGCCCTCGTCGTGGTGGCCGTCCTGGCCATCGGGGCCATCGGGGTCTTCGTCCTGCGCGCCGTCCGGGGTGAGAGCGGCGGGGCGTCCAGCCCCCAGGCCGCGGTGGAGGACCTGGCTGCTGCCATGGAGGCCGAGGATCCCCTGGCCGCCCTGGAGATCATGAACCCCGACGAGGTCGAGCTCCTCACCGACGTCTACACCTCGGCCGCCGAGCGGGCCGAGGCGCTGGGGTTCTCGCCCGAGGAGAAGACCCTGGGCGGCGTCGAGGTCGGCCTGAAGGGCGTGACCTACGACGTGGAGGAGATCGGTGACGGCGTCTCCCGGGTGACCCTGTCCGGTTCGGCCGACGTGTCCTACGACCGGTCCGGCCTGGGTTCCCTCACCGACAAGGTGGTGGCCCAGCGGGCCCGGGCCGACGGTGACGAGGACGAGGGCGCCCGCGGCAGCAGCGAGGTCACGGCCGAGGACCTCACCGTCGAGGGGGAAGGCGACGGCGAGGACGACGAAAACGTGACGGTCGAACCCTTCGTGATCGCCGTCGAGCGGAGTGGCGGCTGGTACGTCAGCCCCCTCTACACCGCGGCCCAGTACGCCGTCGACATGCTCGGCCTCGACGCCCCCACCCTCCCCGCCCCCGAGGCGGGCGACGGGGCCGAGAGCCCCGAGGCCGCGGTCCGGGAGCTCCTCGTGGCCGTCGGGGCCGCCGACGCCACCGCGGCCGGCAACCGCCTGACCGAGGCCACCGGCGAGATCGCCCGGGCCTACTCCGGGGCCATCGAGGCCTGGGTGGCCGAAGACCTGTCCGAGGACACCTCCATCGAGGTGACCGAGCTGGAGACCGAGACGCGCGACCGGGAGGGCGGCGGGGAGACCGTCGTCCTGAAGTCCGTCGAGGCCACCGCCACGTGGACCGGCGAGGACGGTGAGGAGCAGGTCCGGGTCACCTGGGACGGCACCTGCATCCGCAGCGTCGACCCCGAGGAGGTCGGGGGCGAGGGTGAGGAGGGCGAAGAGGGCGACGAGGAGTTCTGCCTCACCGAGAACTGGAAGCGCTTCGGAGTCACGGAGCTGGCCGTGGCCGTGGCCGAGGAGGACGGGGGCTGGCGGGTCGATCCCGTCGCCACCCTGGCCGACTACGCCGAGGCCATCCTGCCCAAGCTCACCGACACGGCCATCCTCCGCCTGCTCAACTACCCGGAGGTGGCCGAGCCCACCGCCGAAGCGGGCATGGGCGACGCCACCACCGTCGAGCTCAACGACGCCGGGTACGCCGTGGTGTCGGTCGCCGGTCAGTCGGGTGAGCCCTTCACCGTCACGACGACGGCCGAGGGCGACGACCGCGAGATCGATGCCTACCTCGTCGCCCCGGACGGGAGCTACCAGTCGGCCTACTCGCTCATCGAGCCCGAGGAGGACGGCACCTACCTGCTCGTCATCGGGGCCGAGGACTGGGCGCCGGGCCCGGTGCAGGTGCTCATCGGTGGCGTGACCCGCCGCTCCATCCGCCTGGCCGAGCCTGCCTCCGGGGAGATCGAGGACGAGGGCGAGATCGTGGAGTACAGCGTCGACCTCGAGGCCGACGCCGGCTACGAGCTCGACTTCGACAACCCGGACCTGGAGGTCCAGGTGCTCGATCCCGACGGCTCGTCGGTCACCCTCAGCCCGGTCGACGACATCACCTCGACCTTCACCGCCCCCCTCGCCGGCACCTACCAGATCCGCGTCGACGGCGGCTTCGACCGGGCCACCGGCGGCTTCGAGGTGGCGCTCTACCAGACCCCCGACTTCACGACCACCAACCTGGCCAACGGCGAGATCGAGGAGCCTCCCTTCCGCTTCGACCTCCTCGACCCGGCGACCGAGTTCGCCACCTTCGAGCTCCAGGTGCGAGAGGGCGTCACCGTGGAGGTGGTGGCCACCCCCGAGGTCGGCAACATGGACCTGCGCATCCTGGTCAAGGGGGCCGACGGCGACGAGGTGGAGTTCAACGACACCGGCGGCGGCGACCCCGAGACCTTCACCTTCGAGGCCGATGCCGACATCGACACCGTCGAGGTCGAGATCTACATCAACAACGCCGTCCCAGGCGCCTTCGGTGTGACCGTCGAGACCACGTCCTGACCGCTCAGCTCACCCCCGGCACCGGCCGGGGGTGAGCAGCGGCCACCGCGGCCAACACGCCGTTGACGAAGCGCCCGGAGTCGTCGGTCGAGTACTGCTTGGCCAGGTCGACGGCCTCGTTGATCGCCGCGTTGGGGGGGACGTCGGGCCGGTGGAGCAGCTCGAACGACGCCATGCGCAGGACGGTCAGGTCGAGCAGGGGCATGCGCTCGGTGGCCCAGCCGCGGGCGTGGCTCCCGATGAGGGCGTCGAGCTCGTCCCGGTGGTCGAGCACGCCTCGGACGAGCCCGGCCGCGTAGGCCTCGACCTCGACGGGCTGGGCGGCCAGGACGTCGAACGGAGGGTCGTCGGTCGTGCTCCCCCCACCGCGGATCTCGGCCTCGTAGAGGAGGGCCAGCGCCCTCTCCCGGGCTTCCCGGCGGGATCCGACGCCGCCAGGGCGGTCAGGCACGAGTGATGTACTCGCCGTTGCGCGTGTCGATCCGGAGCCGGTCGCCGATGTTGACGAACAGCGGCACCTGCACGACCTTGCCCGTCTCCAGGGTGGCGGGCTTGGTGGCCCCCGAGACCCGGTCGCCCTGGATGCCGGGCTCGGTCTCGGTGACGGTGAGCTCCACGGCGGCGGGCAGGTCGGTGCCGACGATCTCGTCACCGTTCATCTGGAGGACGGCGGCCGCCCCCTCGATCAGGTAGTTGCCGGCGTCGCCCAGGGCGGCGCTGGGCACGCTCATCTGCTCGTAGCTGGCGTTGTCCATGAAGACGTAGTCGTCGCCGTCGCGGTAGAGGTACTGCATCTCCCGCTTGTCGATGGTGACGCGCTCGATCTTCTCACCGGCTCGGAACGTCTTCTCGACGACGGCTCCGGTGCGGACGTTGCGGACCTTGGTGCGCACGATGGCCGGGCCCTTGCCCGGCTTGACGTGCTGGAACTCGACGATCTGCATGAGCTTGCCCTCCATGTCGAGGACCATGCCGTTCTTGATGTCGCTGGTGTTCAGGGCCATTCAGCTTTCCTTCGCGGGGGGGTGGGGGTCCTTGGGGGCCAGGGTGAGAGGGCGGCAGCCGTCGGCGGTGACGACCACGGTGTCCTCGATGCGCACCCCGCCGTGCTCGGGAAGGTAGACGCCGGGCTCGACGGTGACGACGTGGCCGGCGACGAGGGTGGCCTTGGACGTCTTGGCCACGCGGGGCTCCTCGTGGATGAGGAGCCCGACGCCGTGCCCGGTGCCGTGGGCGAAGGCGTCGCCCCAGCCCTCGGCCTCGATCCGGTCGCGGCAGGTGGCGTCGACGGCCTGGGCCTCGACGCCGGACCGCACGGCGGCGACCCCGGCGGCCTGGGCGTCGCGGACCACGTCGAACATGCGCTGCTGGGTGGCGCTGATCTCCCCGACGGCGAAGGTGCGGGTCATGTCGGAGTGGTAGCCGTCGACGAGGGCGCCGAAGTCGATGACCACCAGGTCGCCCTCGACGATGGTGCGCTCGCCCGGGCTGTGGTGGGGCCGGGCCCCGTTGGGGCCGGAGGCCACGATGGTCTCGAAGCTGATGCCGTCGGCGCCGAGGCGACGCATCTCCACGTCGAGGGCGAAGCCCACCTCCTCCTCGGTCGGCCGGTCGACGAGGGTGGGGGCCACGTTGGCCAGGGCCGCGTCGGCCAGCGCGGCGGCCCGGGCCAGGCGGTCGATCTCCCCCGCGTCCTTCACCAGGCGCACCGTCTCCACCACCTCGGTGGTGGGCACCAGCGCGAAGCTCCACGGCTCGTCGCGGTAGCGGCGCTGGGCCGCCCAGCTCACCGAGGCCGCCTCCAGGCCCAGGCGAGCCCCGGCGGGCACGGCTGCGGAGAGGATGGCGTCCTGGTCGGCGACGGTGCCGGCCACCTCGACGGCCGCATCGACCCCGGCGGCACCGATCTCGTCGGGGGCCTGCACGGCGTAGCGCCCGTCGGTGACGAGCAGCATCCGCTGCGGCGTGAGCACAACGCGGGCGGCCGAGCCGGTGAAGCCGGTGAGGTACCGGATGTTGGTGAGGTCGGTGACGAGCAGGGCGTCGATCTCGACGGCGGCGAAGCCGGCCCGGACCTTGTCGGCCCGGCCGGCGACGTCCATGGGGGCCAGGGCGGCCGGGGGCACGGTGGCGGTCATGAGGCAGCTCCCAGGAGGTGGGCGGTGGCGTCGAGGGCCAGGCGATACCCGTCGCCCCCGAACCCGGCGACGGTGCCGGCGGCCACCGGGGCGATCACCGAGGTCTGGCGCCAGGGCTCCCGACCGCCGGGGTGCGAGAGGTGCAGCTCCACCACCGGCCCCTCGAAGGCGGCGAGGGCGTCGTGCAGCGACCAGCCGTAGTGGGTGAGCGCCCCGGCGTTGATCACGATGGCCGCGGCCCGACCCCGGGCCCCGTGGATGGCCTCGACCAGCTCGCCCTCGTGGTTGGACTGGAGGTGCTCCAGGGCCAGGCCGTGGCGCTCGGCCTCGGCCTCGGCCGTGGCCACGTGGTCGGCCAGGGTGGCGGTGCCGTAGATCTCGGGTTGGCGCTCCCCCAGCAAGTCGAGGTTGGGACCGGACAGCAGGAGGACGAGGGGTGGGCTCATCGGAGGGCCTCCAGGGCGTCGAGGAGCAGAGCGCGGTCGGACACGGCCACGGGTTCCACCCCACGGTTTCCGTCGAGCACGAAGGTGATGCCTCGCACCGCCTTCTTGTCCCGGGCGAAGAGGTCGACCAGCCGCTCGGGGTCGAGGTCGCGGGGGACGTTCAGGGGCAGGTCGTAGCCGGCCACCACCTTGCGGTGCTCGGCCACCCGCTCGTCGTCGATGCGCCCGAGGCGGCGGGCCACCTCGGCGGCGTAGACCAGGCCCACGGCGACGGCCTCGCCGTGGCGCAGCCCGTAGCTGCCCTCGGTCTCGATGGCGTGGGCCAGGGTGTGGCCGTAGTTGAGGATGGCTCGGCGCCCGCCCTCTCGCTCGTCCGAGGCCACCACGTCGGCCTTGCACCGCACGCAGGCGGCCACCGCCTCGTCGAGGGGCAGCTCGGGCAGGTCGTCGACGCCGAGAAACGCGTACTTGGCCATCTCCCCCAGGCCGGAGCGGTACTCCCGGGGCGGCAGGGTGCCCAGGGTCTCGGTGTCGCACAGCACGGCCGCGGGCTGCCAGTAGGCGCCGACCAGGTTCTTGCCCTCGGGCAGGTTGACGCCGGTCTTGCCCCCGATGGCCGCGTCGACCTGGCCCAGCAGGGTGGTGGGGACGTGGACCACGGGGACGCCCCGGTGGTAGACGGCGGCCACGAAGCCGGCCACGTCGGTGACCACTCCCCCGCCCACGGCGACGACGACGTCGCCCCGGGTGAGGCCCCACTGGGCGAAGTCGCGGCACAGATCCTCGACCGTGCCCAGGTGCTTGGCGTCCTCGCCGTCGTCGATGGTGAAGACCTGGTGATCGACGCCGGGGTCGACGGGCCAGTCGATGCCGGCCTGGGTGACCACGGCGGCCCGCTGCACCCCGACGGGCAGCACGTCGAGCAACCGATGGCGGGCACCGGAGCCCACCAGCACCGGGTAGCTGCGATCGCCCAGGGGCACCTCGAGCTCGATCACGAACCCTCCCCCGTCTCGGCCTCGGCCGCCTCGACCATCTCGGCCAGACGGGCGGCCAGGGCTCTCTTGGGCTGCTCGTGGTCGGAGTGGAAGGGCTCCACGTCGATCACCAGGTCGGCGGCCGCGTCGTAGAGGGCGGCCCGCTCGGACAGCAGGCGGGTGAGGGTGGCCTCGGGGTCGTCGTCCAACAAGGGCCGGTGGGGCTTGCGGTTGAGCCGCGACACCAGGAAGGGGGCGCCGGCCCGCAGGTAGACCACCCGGGCCTCCCGGGCCAGGGCCTCCCGGTTCTCGGGCCGGACGACCACCCCGCCCCCGGCGGCGATCACCGCGGGGCCCGGGGCCGACAGGAGGTCGGCCAACAGCTCGGCCTCGGCCCGGCGGAAGCCGTCCTCGCCCTCCTCGGCGAACCACTCCCGCACCGTGCGCCCGGTGCGGCGCACCAGCTCGTCGTCGGCGTCGACGAAGGGCCGGCCCAGGCGGGCCGCCAGGCGCCGCCCGACCGTGCTCTTGCCCGCGCCCATCATCCCCACCAGGACCACGGGCGGCAGGCGCCGACGGGCCGGGGCGGCGGCGGGCTCAGCCAAGGGGACCGTCCCGGAGGGCGGCGAGGTAGCCGTCGCGGTTGCGCCGGGTCTCGTCCACGGTGTCGCCCCCGAACTTGCGGGCCACCTCGTCGGCCAGCACGAGGGCGACCATGGTCTCGGCCACCACGCCCATGGCCGGCACCGCGGTGACGTCGGTGCGCTCCTTGAACGACACCGTCTCGGTCTTGGTGAGGACGTCGACGGTGCCCAGCACGGGCCGGTTGAGGGAGGCCAGGGGCTTCATGGCCGCCCGGGCGATCAGGGGCTCACCGGTGGACATGCCCCCTTCGACGCCGCCGGCCCGGGTGCTGGTGCGGTGGTAGTCGTGGGCCTCGGCGTCCCAGGTGATGGGGTCGTGGGCCGCGCTCCCCCGCCGGGAGGCCACGTCCCACCCGTCGCCGATCTCGACCGCCTTCACGGCCTGGATGCTCATGAGGGCGGCGGCCAGCAGCGAGTCGAGCTTGCGGTCCCAGTGGACGTGGCTGCCCAGGCCGACGGGCACGCCGTGGGCCACCACTTCGACGACGCCACCGAGGGAGTCGCCGTCCTTGGCTGCGGCCTTGATCTCGGCGACCATGGCCGCCGAGGCCTCGGGGTCGAGGCAGCGCACCTCGTCGGCGTCGATGCGCTCCAGGTCGGCCAACGTGGGCGGTGGGACGGGTGGGGCGGCCACGGCCCCCATGCGCACCACGTGGGAGAGGATCTCCACGTCGAGGGTGGCCAGCCACAACTTGGCCAGGGTGCCGGCTACCACCCGGGCCGCCGTCTCCCGGGCCGAGGCCCGCTCCAGCACGTCACGGGAGTCGACGAAGCCGTACTTCTGCATGCCGGCCAGGTCGGCGTGGCCGGGGCGGGGCTGGGTGAGGGGGATCTCGGTGGGCCCGTCCTCGGCCCGCACCGACATCTCCTTCTGCCACTTCTCGGGGTTGCGGTCCCACTCGGTGTTGGCGATCTCCACCGCCACCGGCGACCCGAGGGTGCGGCCATGGCGCACCCCACCCACCAGGGTCAGCTCGTCGACCTCGAAGCGCATCCGGGGGCCCCGGCCGTAGCCGAGGCGGCGGCGGCCCAGCTCGCCCTGGAGGTCTTCCACCCGCACGGGCAGGCCGGCGGGCAGCCCTTCGACGACCACGACGAGGGCGCGGCCGTGGGACTCACCGGCGGTCAGGAAGCGCAGCACGAGGGCGAATCTAGAGGGTGGCTCTCCGGTGCCCTCACACCCACCCCATGTCGCCCAGGACCCGCGCGCTGAACAGGATGGCGAGGACGCACCCCAGGGCCAGCCAGGGGCCGAAGGGGAAGGCGTCGTTCTTCCCCCGACGGGCGACGAGGAGGACCAAGCCGACGACCACCCCCATCACGCACCCGGCGATCAGGGCGTAGAGGCACAGCACGGGGTGGATCCAGCCCAGGAACAGGCCCATGAGGAGGGCCAGCTTGGCGTCGCCCAGGCCCATCCCCTTGGGGTAGAGGAAGGAGGCGATGGTCAGGAAGGCGCCGTAGCCCGCCGCCCCGACCAGGGCCGGCACGATGGCGTCGGGCTCGCCCTCGACGAGCGACACCGCGGCCACCAGCACCACCGACGCCCCCAGGACGGGGAAGGTGATCTTGTTGAGCAGGCGGTACAGCTCCAGGTCGATCGCCGACTGGGCCAGGAGGGCGGAGAACAGCAGGAGGAAGGGCACCAGGGCCCAGGTGAGGCCGAAGCGGAGGCCGGCCGCGACCCACAGGACGGCGCAGGCCACCTCCACCAGGGGGTAGGCGAGGGGGATGTCGTCGTCGCAGGCCCGGCACCGGGCCCGGAGCCGGACGAAGGACAGCACCGGCACCTGGTCGCCCCAAGGGATGGCGACGTCGCACTCGGGGCAACGGGAGGGCAGGGCCAGCGACCTCCCCTCGGGCAGGCGCACGATCACCGTGTTGAGGAAGCCGCCGACGACGAGCCCTCCCAGGGCCAGCATCACCAGGGCCAGCGGAGCGATGTCGGCCACGGAACCTATCCCTCCTCGACGACCAGGTCGTCGATGGCCCCCAGCACGGCCTCGGCCACCAGGTCGGCCCCGGCCCGGTCGAGGTGGATGCCATCGCCCTGGCGCAGCGACGTCTCCCCGTCCGTGGCCTGGTAGCCCTCGCCGTCGGGGCTGAGGAGGTCGCGGGTGTCGAGGAAGCGCACCCAGGGCCGGGCCTCGGCCTCCTCGGCGTAGATCCCGTCGAGCACGCCCATCCGCTCGTCGAAGCCGGCGTCGCGCATGTGGGGCTGGCCCACCCAGAGGACGAGGCGCCCGTCGCCGCGGAGCTGGTCCATCACCACGCCGACCCGACGCCGGTACTCGGCCTGCCACTCCTCGCTGGACGGCTGGAAGGGCGAGCCGTCGATGTCCATGCCCTGGGAGTCGTTGGCCCCGAACATGACCACCGCCACCTCGGGCTCACCGGGGAGAACCTCGTCCCGAAAGTAGGCGGGCCAGTCGAAGAAGTCGGGCCGGGTGAGGCCCGAGCTGACCTGCGGATGGGTGTCCAGGTCGATCTCGGCCCGCTCGGCCACGGCGTCCTCGACCGACTGGGCCAGCTCGATGGTCATGGAGTCGCCGCCCAGCCAGATCCGGAGCGGGGCGGCCGCCGTCGGGGCCCGGGTGGCGATGGGAGGACCCTCGGGCGGCGTCGTCACCGTCACCTCGTCGAAGGTGGCCGAGCCGGAGCGGACCCCGTCCGAGCAGTCCTGCACCTTCTTGTCGGCGGCCGAGCGGATCTCGGCCCGGATCTCCTTCAGCTTGGTGACCCGGCCCAGGGCGCAGAAGGGGGCCACGGCCCCGGCGGCCACGTCGCGCTTCCACCCCACCGGCTGGCGGGTGGCCAGCTCGAAAAGCCCGTCGGCGTTGAGCACGGCGGCGATGAGGAGGGCGGTCATACCGATGGCCAGCACCCGCCCGGCCGGGATGGGCCGGGAGCCCGAGAGGTCGTGGTACTGCAGCGACCGGGGCTGGCGCTCGGGGTGGGCCGCCGGGTCGGGGTCGACGGCCAGGTGGGGCTGGCGCGGCGGGGGGCTCATCGGATATCGACGCGGTAGGAGGCGCCGGTGACCTCGACCTCGACGATCCAGCCCCCGTCGACGGGACTGGCGGTGACGGCCCCGATGCCGTCGCCGGTGATCTCGGGCTCGTCGTCGCCGGGCACCCACAGCTCGAGCGGGGCGTCGGTGTCGGGCTCGTCGCCGGTCTCGCCGGCCACGTGCAGGGTGCCGGCCTCGGGGTCGGACGCCAGCTCGCTGAGCTGCCCCGGTGCTCGCCGGGGGTAGGCCCGCCCGGCGATCGCCATCAGCTCCGGGAGGGGCCCGCCATTGGTGTCGTCGGGGCAGGAGACGGTGTTGAGCTGGATGATCGTGTCGGCCGGCTCCGAGCCGGGCACCCCGATGCTGTGGGGATCGCCGCAGCGCTGGCGCCACTGCCACCACGCCCCCCCGGCGAGGGCGCCGTCCTGGGCGACGGCGAAGCGGTGGGCGATGGACAGGGCCTCCTCGTCGGTCTGGAACACGCCGTGCTCCCCGACCCAGAAGGCCCAGCCCCGCTCGCGGGCCGCCCCGGCGCCGATGTCCATCGTCTGCTCGACGGTGAGGATGGGGGCGATGACCTCGGCGTAGTTGTGGGGGGCGAAGGCGATCTGGTCGTCGTCGGTGAAGCCATCGGTGGGCATCGTGCCGGGGAGGGGGAACAGGACGACCGGTTCCAGGAAGATGATGTGGGGGAAGCCGCCGCCCTCCTGCTCGCCCGCCCGGACCTGGGTGATCACGTCGGTGAGCATCTCGGTGTAGCGGGCCTCGGTCTCCTCGGGGCTGAGCACCATGTTGGGCTCGTTGAGGAGGTCGAAGCCGGCCACGGCGGGCTCGTCGGCGAACTCCTGGGCCAGGCGGCGCCAGGTGGCAGCGAAGGCCGTGCGGATGCCATCGCGGTCCTCGTAGAAGGCGGTGAAGGCGGCGTGCAC
The DNA here is from genome assembly GCA_964643485.1 of uncultured Iamiaceae bacterium. Lineage (GTDB taxonomy): Bacteria > Actinomycetota > Acidimicrobiia > Acidimicrobiales > Iamiaceae > Iamia. The sequence continues at coordinate 12,375 of CAZXRA010000202.1, forward strand.
GGCAGGGGCGCCCTCGCGGGAGCCGGGCGGGCGGCACGTCTCGGCCCCGTCGGTGAGGGTGGCCCACTCGGGGGCGCCGTCCCAGCCGATGGCCACCTCCGTGCCTTCGGGACAGGTGGTGCCGGGCGGGGTGGCGATGGACTTGCCCCAGGCGTCCTGGTGCATGTCGATCACGGTGTGGATGCGACGGGCCGCGGCGGCGTCCACGGCGTCGTGGATGCGCTGGATGTACTCCTCGTCGATCTGGCCCCGCTCGGGTTCGAGGGCCGACCACGACACGAGCAGGCGCACCACGTCGAATCCGGCGGCGGCCATGCCGTCCCAGTCGGCGTCGGTGGGGGGCAGCACCGGCGGCAGGTCGGGGTCGGCCTGGTGGTAGTCGCCCAGGGCGTTGAGGTTGGCGCCCCGCAGCAGCACCTCGCGGCCCTCGGTGTCGACGAAGATCGTCCGGTCGCCGACGGTGGCGACCTGAAGCCGGTCGAGGGCAGGCAGCACGGCGGCCACGCCCTCGGGGCCGGTCGTCATCGGGCCGGGCTCGGCCCCGTCGCCGCCACCGGAACCCGAGTCGGAGTCGGAGCACCCGACGGCCACCAGTCCGGCGACGAGGACGAGGCAGAGGGCGCGGCGCAGGCGGGACACGCCGCTCATCATCGCAGCCGCCTCCCGGGCGCCAGCGGACATCTCGTCGACGTCAGCCTGAGGCTGTGGAGGCGGTGTCGCCGAGGGTCGGCCATCCACTCGACCCCGTCGGCGATGGCCTGGCCGGGCGCGGCGGAACGGCCCCTTGGGGGGCTCGTTCCGGAGTTCGGGTGGTGGTCCCGGTGGGGTGCCCGCGTCAGGCTGCGGGTTCTCGGACTCGGGCCGGTGGGGCCGGGGACGGCGGAGCGGTCCAGGTCTTGTTGAAGGAGACCCAGCGTTTCTGGAGACGTTCGCCGGTGGGGCACGCATAAGCGGCGACGTCGGGCATCTCGCCCGGGAGCGGGGCTCGGGGTTGGCCGGCCTGGTCGAGGACGAGGCCGTACGTGTTGGTGAAGACCAGCCCGTGAGGGTCATCGGCGTTGCCGGTGATGTCCAGGAGGCCTTGGTGGTGCATCCGA
>CAZXRA010000203.1:0-21183 GCA_964643485.1 uncultured Iamiaceae bacterium
GCGGATGTGCTCGCGCTTCTCGACCGTCAGCTCGCCGTCGAGGAACGTGTACAGCTCCTGCAGCGCATCTTGGCAGTCGGGCTTCTCAGCCACGGGTCGGCTCCTCGATCAGGCCGCGGTCGACGGCGAAGTCGTACAACCGCTTCTGGAGCGCCTTTCTTCCGCGATGCAGCCTCGACATCACCGTCCCGATCGGGATGTCGAGGATCTCGGCGATCTCCTTGTAGGAGAAGCCCTCCACGTCGGCGAGGAGGACGGCCATCCGGAACTGCTCGGGCAGCGCCTCGACGGCCTCCTTGACCTCCTCCTCGGTGAACCAGTCCATGAGCTCGTCTTCGGCGCTCCGGCTCGCCTGGGCCGCCTCCAGGCCGCCCAGGCGCTGGTAGAGGTAGGGGTCTTGCCCCTCGTCGAGCTCGGTCTCGTCGGGCCGGCGCTTCTTGGCTCGATAGACGTTGATGTAGGTGTTGGTGAGGATCCGGTAGAGCCAGGCCTTCAGGTTGGTGCCCTGCTCGAACCCGCCGAAGCCCCGATAGGCCTTGAGGTAGGTCTCCTGCACGAGATCCTCGGCGTCGGCCGGGTTGCGCGTCATGCGCAGCGCGGCGGAGTAGAGGGAGCCCATCAGGGGCATGGCCTGGTCGGCGAAGGTCGCCTGATCAGCCATGGGGGGAGGCCGCCGGATCCATCAGGCCCGCAACGCTAGCGGGAAGGGCGTGCCACCGTCTGTCGGTTCGCGGTCAATCCTGGAGGAGGGAGGCCACGGCGTAGCTGAGGCGTTGGGACTCCGCCGTCTCCACCCCCGTGGCCACGGCCGGGCGGGCCGCGCTCACCGTCTCGGCCACCTGCTCCCGCCGGGACGCCATCTGAGGAAGCGACCACGTGCGCAGGGCGCTGGCCACCCAGGCATCGTTGTCGGCCGGGTCGACCACGGTGACCCGGATGCCGTCATCGGGGAAGGCCCGGACGACGTAGCCGTCGGCGGCGAAGCGCTCGGTGAAGAGGGCGGTGTGGGGCCCCGTCGCCAGCCAGACGAAGTTGCCCTGGCTCTCCCCCACGGGCAGCCCACCGTCCCACAGGGCGGCGAGGCACCGGCGCCGCTCGGCCACCAGCAGCTCGGCCCGGGCCACGACGTCGGCCGCCTCGCCCAGGGCGGCCACCGCCGCCACCTGGGCCAGGGCGTTGACCTCGAAGGGAGACCGCACCCGGTCGACGGCCGCCACCACGTCGGGGTGCCCGACGCCGTAGCCCACCCGGAGGCCGGCGAGGGAGAAGGCCTTGGCCAGGGTGCGCAGCACCAGCACCTGGGGACGCTCGGGCACCAGGGCGAAGGGGCGGACGCCATCGCGGTTGCGCTGGAACTCGCCGTAGGCGTTGTCGACGACGACGAGGCAGCCCTCCGGGGCGGCGTCGGCGATGCGGGCCACGTCGTCGTGGGCCAGCTCGGCCCCCGACGGGTTGTTGGGCGTGGTGAGGAGGACCAGCCGGGTGGCCGGATCGGCCGCCGCCGCGACCAGGGCATCGACGTCGAACAAGCCCTCGCGCAAGGGCACGGGCACGACGTCGGCCCGGCGCAGGTGAGCGAAGAGGGGGTAGGCCTCGAAGGACCGCCACGCCATCACCACCCGGTCGCCGTCCTCGACGTAGGCCTCGAAGAGCTGGCGCAGCAGGGTGACCGACCCGTTGCCCACCAACACCTGCTCGGGGGCGAGGGCGGGGGCGGCGGCGTGGTCGGCGAGGTACCGGACGACGGCCTCCTGCACCAGCTCCGGGAGGTGGGGCGGGTAGCGGTTGAGGCCGCTGGCCGCGGCAGCGATGGCCGTCTGCACGGCCACGCTGGGCGACAGCACCGACTCGTTGGATGACAGCTTCACCAGGCCCGGCACCGACCGTCCCGGCAGGTACTGGGCCGCGTCCATCACGTGAGGACGGGGACGGGGCGCTGATCGGGTCACGCCGCCTCCCGTTCTCGCGCGCCACGAACGCGGGGACGCGCTCCCACCGCGCAAGAAGCGAACCGGCCCTGTTCTCGCGCGCCACGAACGCGGGGACGCGCTCCCACCGCGCAAGAACGGATGGGGGGCATCAGACGGCCACCAGGGGGGTGCGGGGCGACCACGGGAAGGTGCCGAGGGCGATGACTCCAGGCCCGGGCGACAGCCGGTCCGGATCGGTGGAGATGACCAGGCGGCGACCACTGGGGCCGGCCAGCACCTCGTCGAACCGGGAGGCGGGGTCCGGCACCGGCACCGACGCGTCGGCGGCGACCAGCCACAGCGACCGCCGCGGCGGGTCGGCCGCCCCCGTCGGGGGGGACGCCCCGTCGACGGTGCGACCCTCGGCCCGGCTCAGGACGAGGAAGCGGGTGATGGCGCCGGGCACGTCCCCGACGTGGCTGTCGACCACCTCGACCCCCAGCATCGAGCGCAGTCCGGCCGGCGCCAGGGCCACGTCACCGTCACCGGCCGCCACCCGCTCCACGGCATCGAGCGTCGAAGCGCACTCCCGCTCCTCCAACTGGTGGAGGGCGATGAACCGCCGGCACTGGCGCAGGGCCTGGGCCTGGCTCAGGACCACGCGTCCCGGGCGGAGAGGGTCGCCGGGTCGGCAGTAGGCGTCGAAGCGGACCTTGACGTCGACCACACCCCACCCGCGGACAGCGACACCTCCCTCCAACGCCTCGGCCGCCGCCTCGACCAGTCCCGTGGCCGAGTTGCAGAGGGGGAGGACGGCGAGCTGCACAGCATCGTCGTCGAGTCCGGCCAGGAGGCCGGAGAAGTCCTCGAAGGCCACCAGCTCGGGAGGGACGTCGGCGAAGCGCGCCGCGAGGGTGCCGGCGGCGGCGGCCGAGAAGGTGCCGGCGGGGCCCAGGTAGCCGATCGCCCCGACGGGGGCCACCGTGATGGCCCGGGCCACGGCCAGGTCGGGCCAGGCGTAGATCTCGTCCGACCGGGCCTGGAGGGTGACGGCAAGGCCCGCGACGTCGTGGTCGGCCCGCACGGCGCAGCGCACCACGTACTCCCGCTGGCCCGAGCGCACCTCCTCGGACACCAGCTCGACCCGCCGCACGGACGGGTGGGCCAGGGCGAGGCGGGCCATGGCCGCGCCGTCGACCGACTCGGGGCCCAGCAGGCGCACGTCGACCTCGATGCTGCCCAACCACTCCTCCAGCACCACCTCCAGGTCGGGACCGAAGAAGAGCTCCACCTTGCCCAGGCTCAGCTCGACCTGGTCGGGCTTGCCACTGACGCCGAGCTTGCGGGCGGCCCGTTCGTTGCGGCCCAGGAGGACGGCTCCTCCCGCGGGACCGTGCATCAGGTTGCGGAGGACGAGGGACGTGGTGGTGATGTCGACGACCTCCCCCACCCGCATCCGCTCCGGCGCGCCCTTGGGGCAGGCCCCGACGAGATCGCCGGCCCGCCGAGCCTCGGCCAGGGCCGAGCGGGGCGACTGGACGGCCCGGGTGGCCAGGTTGGAAGCCTGCTGCATGCGGTTGAACAGCGAGCCGCTGAACGGCTCTCTCACCTGCTCGATGTAGCCGCGCAGGCGGGGCAGCGACCCCGACGCGATGGCGTCGTGGACCCGCTCGTGGGCATCCTGCAGCTCCTCGGCCACACGCCCGCCGGCCGTCGAGAGCTGGATGGAGGCGATGGTCTCCTCCTGCTCCGGGCTGAGGACGCGGGACATCATCGCCATCAGGGTCTCGAACTGCGGGGTGCGGCACTCCCACAGGTCGCGCTCGATGTCGAGCCCGGAGCTGGCCACGACCTCGGCCAGGGTGAGCAGGGCCTGGTGGGTGGCCGTCTGGACGTAGGCCATCACCAGGTCGTGACGCTCGGCCGTCATCACCTTCACCGCACCACCGGCCCGCTCGACGGCACGGGCGAACCACTGGTGGGCCTCGGGGTGGCGGAGCGACGGGCAGACCACCACCGTCTGGCCGTCGATGGTGCCCACGGAGTGCCCGAAGAGGGGGTGGGTGCCGAAGGCGACCAGGTCGGGGTCGCCGTTGCCCAGGGCGGCCAGGGCTGCGCTCTTCTCCGAGGCGATGTCGAAGACGACCGAGTCCCGACCCAGGCGGGGCAGCAGCCAGCGCGCCGCCAGGGGCAGCTTGGCCTGAGGGACGGCCATCATCACCGCCGCCTCCAGATCGCCCAGGCCGGCCTGGTCGACCTCCTCCCCTTCGGCGCCCACCAGGCGGGTCTCCCCCATCGCCGTCGGCGGCTCGACCACCCGGGCCCGGACGACCCGGCCCGCGGTGAGCGGCGGCGGATCGACGGCGAACACGGCGTCCCGCACGTCCAGCAACCACACGTCGCGCCAGGGGAGGCCGTCGAGCACCCCCGCCGTCAGCAGACGGGCCATCCCCCCGAGCGCCCCCAGGACCACCAGGTCACGCGGCTGGTCACGGCCCTCCACCGGTCAGGCGGCCCGGGCGTCGGCGAAGCGCATGGTGGCGTCGAGGGCGGCGCGGACGAGGGCGGCGGCGTGGTCACCCCGGGCCGCCCCGTCGACCACGGGGGTCGCCACACTGAAGCCGATGGTCGCCGGAGCACCGTCGACCGAGCGGATGAGGCGCGCCGTGACTCCCTGCCCCTGGTCGCGGGCCGCCTCCTCCCGAGCGAAGGGCAGCGGCACCAGAACCTGGTCGGGCTCCTCGAAGTTGGAGAAGGCGCGACGGTGGGAGGTGCGGAAGAGCCGGTCGGCCCCCTCGGTGACGTGGGGCTGCCACCAGAGGGCCTGGGACACCAGGCTGGGCGACAGCTCGGCGCGCCGCACCGCCTCCGAGCGGCCGCCGCGCTCCTCGGAGCGGTCCAGGCTCACGTGGACCCACGGGCTGAGGAGGGCCCCGTCGGCGTCGGCCGCGCCCACGGCGCCGATGAAGCGGAAGATCCGGTCGAGGGTGGCCGGGGCGGCGGCGAAACGCGACTGCGCCTCCGGCGAGGCCAGGGCGAGGGCGGCCTCGACGGCCTGCTGGGGTTGGAAGTCGGCCTTGTCGCTGGCGTACATCCCCAGGCAGTTGAGGATGGGCTCGGCCAGCTCGCCCGGCCCGCCCTCGGTGCCGTCCCACACGATGTCAGTGACGTTGAGCAGCTTCACGACGGGCATGCCCAGCTCAAGCTGGATCAACAAGCTGGCGGCCGAGAGGCCGAGGATCTCGTCGTGAAGCACCTCGTGGCCGTAGTGACCGGCGGCGCTGCGGACCTCGATGCAGGAGATGCCGCTCGGCGCCCGGTCCGGGTAGCTCACCATGGCGTTGGTCGTGGCCATCAGTCGCACGGCGGCACGGTACCCGAGCCGGGCGTGCCCCTCCCCGCACGGATGGCGTGGTCAGGGTCGGCGGCGCCCGCCGGTCAGACGGGCAGGAGGGCGACGAGGCGCGTCAGGAGATCGTTGCTCACCACCTCGGCCAGGTTGGCGGCGGGATCACCCGTCGCCTCCACGTAGACGACGTGGACGCCAACCCGGACGAGAGCACCGGCACCGGTGGGCGGGCCCTCGGGGGCCGGGTTCACGATCCGCACCGCCCGCTCGCCGATCCCGGGCACCTCTTCGGGACGCACCGTGGGGACGCAGGCCGGGACGGCCTCGACGTAGGCGTCGATGAAGGCGTCGGCCGCCTCGGCATCGGCGAAGGCGAGCACCGACTGCTTGACGATCAGGGTGCCCCCCTCGCCGGTGCGCACGAGGCCCTGCGACGCCTGGTCCTCCCAGGTGACCTCGATCTCCTGGTCGGGGCAGAGACCGGGCTGGAAGGCCCCTTGGCCGACCTGATCCGGGCTCACCTCCAGGCCGGGGGCGAAGTCGGCCGGGGCGGCCAGGGCGGCGACGAGCTCTTCGTTCTCGTTCAGGGGCCGGCCCCGCCCCTCGTCCACCGTGGTCGTGGTGGAGTCGGTGGAACCCGTCGGCTCCGTCGTCGACCGATCGGCCTCGTCGCCGCCGTCGGAGTCGTCGCTGCACGCCGCCCCGAAGAGCAACACCGACGACGCCACGGCGACGGCCAGGAGGCGGCAGCCCCGGCGCGACCGGGAGCGACCGGGAGCGAGAGGAGCGGGCCGAGCGAGGAGGAGATCGTCAGGCATGGGTGCCTTCCTACAGGATCAGGCCACCATCGGGCTCGCGGCCTCTCTCATGCTGTCAGGGGCTGACGTCCCCGGGCGCGAACGAGCCGCCGGCCCGAGGGCCGGCGGCTCGTTCCGCTATGGGCAGTGCGTCAGACGACGCGAACGTTCTGGGCCTCTTCGCCCTTGCGCCCGGGAGCGATGTCGAACTCGACGGTCTGCCCCTCGTCGAGCGACTTGTAGCCCTCGCTCTGGATGTTGGAGAAGTGGACGAACACGTCGTCGCCACCCTCGCGTGAGATGAAGCCGAAGCCCTTCTCGGCGTTGAAGAACTTCACAGTGCCTGTTGTCAAAGTATCTATCCCTACGTCGTGCGGCCGAGTATTGGTCCGGCTCGCGGCGGCGTCTGAGTGACGTCGCGACGCCTCAACGTAGGCGACTTCCGCGCCAATTGCCGCGTCGAGCAGCGCACCCGACCCGATCGGCCGGCTCGGAGCGCCGCGACGTGGGGTGCGATCTCGGCCCACCGAGGCGAGAAAACCCGGCGGCACTGCGAGCCCGAGAGGGGAATTGAACCCCTGACCTACGCTTTACGAGAGCGTCGCTCTGCCGACTGAGCTACTCGGGCGAAGGCGGTCACCCTAGTGGGCGCCGTCGGTACCGAGCAGACCGGGTTCGCTCACTCCACCAGGAGGCGGGAGCGGAACAGCTCGAGCACGCGATCGAGCGCTTCCCGGGTGGGTTGCCCCGGCTCGTCGATCAAGTCGGTGGTGAGCACCGAGTGCGCCACCTTGCGGTGGCCCCACGGGTTGCCGGGCGACGAGTCGATCTCCACGCCGACGAAGCGCTCACCCAGGAGGCGGCGCAAGGTCTCGAACCGCTCGGGCGGCGACAGCTTGTCCCCCGTGAAGCGCAGGCCGATCACCTGGAGGTCCTTGGCCGCGCAGGCCGTCACCGCCGCCTCCACGTCGTCCGGGGAGAGGCCGATGTCGGCCCGATGCCGCCCGGTCAGTCCCAACGGCAGCGACGGCTGGGACAGCACAGGGGCCAGGACCGGGGCGTCGGCCACCATGCCCAGGGCGAAGCCCCCCGTGAAGCACATCCCGACCACACCGATGCCGGGGCCACCGCACTCCTCGTGCAGCTCCCGTCCCAAGGCCCGCAGCCAGTCCATGACCGGTGAGGTCCGCCCCGTCGCCAGGACGTGGAACTCCTTGGAGATGCAGGCGGGGACGATGCTCGACAGCCCGTCGAGCGTCTGCGACCAGGTGCCGCGACGGGTGTCGTCGCGGCCCGGCGCACCGAAGAGGTGAGGCAGGGCCACCGAGCATCCGAGGGCGACCACCCGCTGGGCGAAGGTCAACATCGACGGCGTGATGCCCGGGATCTCGGCGATAACCATCACCATCGGTCCCGACCCGGCTCGGTAGACCGCTCGGGTCGTCCCGCCGTCGGTGAACTCGGTCCGCTCGTAGCCTTCGAGCTCCACGGTGGATGCGCCCATGGGCGGAGGACCCTAGGACGGTCCGACCGGCCTGTCCTACCGCTCGGCCGGCAGGCGCAACAGCAGGGCCTGGAGGAGCAGCTCCTCGTTGGGGTTGCGCAGGAGGGCTTCCCCGGAGTCGCGCAGCACGGCCAGGGCCGCGGTCGCCTCGTCGACGTGGGCCCGGTCGTCGCCCGGGTGGGCCACGGGGTGGCCGTCGGGCAACGCCGCCGCCACCAGCCGGTCGCGGTAGTGGTGGCCCAGCTCGGCCAAACCCATGCGCAGCTCGTCGGTGCGGAGGCGACGGAGCTGCCGCTTGTGGCGGGCCTCCAGCTCCCGAGCCCCGGAGCCCCGCTGCCCGTACCGCTCGATGCGCTCCTCCAGGTCGGCCACCTCGACCGACTGGCGGGCCTCCAACGGGGCGGCGGCGTCGTCCAACGCCGCCCGCAGCTCGTCGACGATCGTGGCCACCGCGGCCCCGCTGCCGTCCAGGCGCCCGGGCACCGACCGCCACTGGTCCATGCGGAGGGCGAAGCGCTCGTCACCGGCCAGGAGGCGGGCCCGGTCGATGTCACCGTGGGCCGCCGCCGCGATCCGTGCCGCTCTCTCCGGGTCGACTCCGTCGCCCTCCAGCACGGCGGCGACGACATCGTCGCCCAGGGCCGGGAAGGGGACCCGCACGCAGCGGGAGGCGATGGTGACGAGCTCGTCGGGCATCTCGTCGGCCAGGACGACGAACACCGTGCCCTCGGGTGGTTCCTCGATCGTCTTGAGCAGCTTGCCGGCGGCGGCCTCGGCCACGAGGTGGAACTCGTCGAGGACGAGCACCTTGCGCGACCCCTCCACCGGCTTCAGGGACGACAGCCGCACGATCTCCCCCGCCTGGGCGACCGTGATCGAGGCCCCCTCCCGCCGCACCGTCACGACGTCGGGATGGCCCTCGTGGACGGCCAGCTCCCGGTGGCGAGCGGCTTCTTCGGCGGAGGCGGCGGTGGCGGCCAGAACCTCGCCGGCGAAGGTCCGCGCCGCCTGCTCCTTGCCGCTGCCGGGAGGCCCGACGAAAAGGTAGGCGTGGACCGGATCGACCGCCGTCGCCCGGAGCTGGGCCACAGCCGCTCCCTGCCCGGGCACGGCGGCCCACGGATCCGTCGCCGAGCCGGCGAGCGAGGGGGACGGAGTCACGTCGTCATCGTGCCCCATGCTCCCCTTCTTGCGCCCATCTCTCGCTCCCTGAGCGATGTCTCGGCGCAAGAACGGTCAGGTCGGCAGGTCCAGGCGGTCGGCCACCACGGCCCGGACCCGGGCCTCGACCTCGGTGACGGGGCCGACGCCGGGCACCGTCACCCAGCGGTCGTCGGCGGCGGCCAGGGCCCGGAACCCCTCGGCCACGGCCTGGTGGAAGGCGGCGCCGGCCTTCTCCAGGCGGTCACGGGCCCCGCCGATGCGGGTCCGGGCCTCGGTCTCGTCCACGGCGAGCAGCACCACCAGGTCGGGCTCCAGGCCGCCGGTGGCCCACAGCGACAGGCGCCGGATGTCGTCCAGGGGCAGACCCCGACCGTGGCCCTGGTAGGCGAGGGACGACCCCAGGAAGCGATCGGTGACCACATGGCGGCCGTCGGCCAGGGCGGGCCGGATCACCTCGGCGACGTGCTGGGCCCGATCGGCCGCCATCAGCAGGGCCTCGGCCCGGTCGGTCAGCCCGTTCTCCTCGTGGGCGAGGACGATCTCCCGGATGCGCCCGCCGATCGCCGTGCCCCCCGGTTCCCGCGTCAGGACGGCACCCAGGTGGTCAGCCAGGAGCCGGGCCTGGGTGGACTTCCCGCTCCCCTCCCCCCCCTCGAAGGCGACGAGGCGGCCCGGGGCGTCGCTCACACCGCCTTCTTCTTGACGGCCTTCTTGGTCGTCTTCTTCTTGGCGACCTTCTTGGCGACCTTCTTGGCCTTCTTCTTCTTGACCGGTCCCCGGTCGCGCCGGGCCTGGAGCAGCTCGGCCGCCCGCTCCGGGGTGAGAGTGTCGATCTCGTCGTCCTTGCGGAGGCTGGCGTTGGTCTCTCCGTCGGTGACGTAGGGGCCGAAGCGTCCGTCCTTCACCACCATGGGCTGGCCCGACACCGGGTCGTTGGCGTTCATCTCCCGCAGCGGGGCGACGGGGGTCGACCGGCCCCGGCCCTTCTTGGGCTGGGCGAAGATCCGCAGGGCCTGCTCCAGGTCGACGGTGAACATCTGCTCCTCGGTGTCGAGGCTGCGGCTGTCCTTGCCCTTCTTGAGGAAGGGTCCGTACCGGCCGTTGCGGGCCACGATCTCCTCGCCCGTCTCGGGGTCGACGCCCACGACGCGGGGAAGGGAGAGGAGCTGGAGGGCGTCGTCGAGGGTGATGTCGTCGAGGGTCTGGGTCTTGAACAGCGAGGACGTCTTGGGCTTGTCCTTCCCCTCCTCCAGCTCGCCGAGCTGGACGTAGGGACCGAAGCGACCGGGCTTCACGTAGATGGTGAGGCCGCTCTCCGGGTCGGTGCCCAGGGGCTTGTCGCCCTTGGGTGCGGCCAGGAGCTCCAGGGCCTTCTCGACGGTCATCTCGTCGGGGGGCAGGTCCTCGGGCACCGAGGCGGTGTCCTCGTCGCGGCGGACGTAGGGGCCGTAGCGCCCCGGCTTCACCACGATGGGCACGCCGTCGTCGTCGGCCCCGATGAGGATGGTGTTGATGGCGGCGGCGTCGATGGTCTCGAGCCCTTCCGTCACCAGGCGGTCGAGGCCCCGCTTGCCCTCGGGCGATGCCCCGTCACCGTCGGCGTCACCGAACCAGAACTGGCGGAGCCACGGCTCCCGCTCCCGGGAGGCGGCGGCGATCTGGTCGAGCTCGTCCTCCATGCGGGCGGTGTAGGCGTAGTCGACCAGGTCGCTGAAGTGCTCCTCCAGGAGCTGGACGACGGCGAAGGCCGTCCACGACGGCACCAGGGCCGTGCCCTTCTTCCACACGTAGCCCCGGTCCTGGATGACCTGCATGATCGAGGCGTAGGTGGACGGGCGGCCGATGCCCAGCTCCTCCAGGCGCTTCACCAGCGACGCCTCGGTGTAGCGGGCCGGGGGCGACGTGCTGTGGCCCCGCACCTCGATCTCCGTGGCGGTGAGGACCTGCCCCTGCTGCAGGTTGGGCAGCAGGCTCTCCCGGTCGTCGAGCTGGGCGTCGGGGTCGTCGGCCCCCTCGACGTAGGCCCGCATGTAGCCGGGGAAGAGGATGGTGCGCCCCGAGGCCGCCCACTCCGTGGCCGTGGGCTCGGCGGCGCCGGCCTCGGACGACGGGGCCGTGAACCGCACCGACAGGGCCTGGCCCCGGGCGTCGGACATCTGGGAGGCGACGGTGCGCTTCCAGATGAGGTCGTAGAGGGCGAGGGCGTCGCTCCGCAGCTCGCCCTTCAGCGAGTCGGGGGTGCGGAAGGCCTCACCGGCGGGGCGGATGGCCTCGTGGGCCTCCTGGGCGTTCTTGACCTTGCGGGCGTAGGTGCGGGGAGCACGGGGGAGGTAGTCGGCCCCGTACAGCGACTGGATCTGGGAACGGGCCGCGGCCAGCGCCGTCTCCGACAGGTTGGTGGAGTCGGTCCGCATGTAGGTGATGTAGCCACCCTGGTAGAGATCCTGGGCGACCCGCATCACCTGGGCCGCCGACATGCGGAGCTTGCGGCCCCCCTCCTGCTGGAGGGTGGAGGTCCTGAACGGGGGCTTGGGTCGGGAGGTGAAGGGCTTCTCCTCCACGCTGCTCACCGTGAAGGTGGCCCCGGCCAAGCCGTCCTTCAGGGACGTGGCCCGGGCCTCGTCGAGGACGAGCACCCCGTCGCGGGTAATGGTGCCGGTGGCGTCGAAGTCGCGGCCCTGGGCGACCCGCTCGGTCCCCACCCCGACGAGGGTGGAGGTGAAGGAGAGATCTCCCGACGTGTCAGCGTCGGCGGAGCCGACGCCATCAGGGTGGGGGGTGGGGTCGGAGGACGTGTGGGCGGCGGCCAGGTCCCAGTAGTCGGCCGACCGGAAGGCCATGCGCTCCCGCTCCCGCTCCACCACGAGACGCACGGCGGGGCTCTGGACCCGGCCGGCCGAGAGCCCCTGGTTGACCTTGCGCCACAGCACCCCGGACACCGGGTAGCCGAACAGGCGGTCGACGATGCGGCGCGACTCCTGGGCGTTGACCAGCCCCATGTCGATGTCGCGCCACTCCTCCACCGCCCGCTCGATCGCCCCTCGGGTGATCTCGTGGAAGACCATCCGCTTCACCGGGATGCGGGGCTTGAGCTCCTCCAGGAGGTGCCAGCTGATGGCCTCCCCCTCGCGGTCCTCGTCGGTCGCGAGGTAGAGCTCGTCGGCGTCCTTCAGAGCGGCCCTGAGCCGCTTGATCACGTCCTTCTTGCCCGGATACACCTCGTAGGTGGGGACGAAGCCGTCGTCGACGTCGACGCCGAGGCCCTTGGCCGGCAGGTCGCGGATGTGCCCGATCGAGGACTCCACGACGAACTCGTCGCCCAGGATGCCCTCGATCGTGCGCGCCTTGGCGGGCGACTCCACGATCACCAGTGACCTCGTCATCGCGGGGAAGGGTACGGGGGCCCTCCGTCGGCTTGTCAAGCAGAGACCGGACAGGGCGGCCACGGAGAGCGCTCCCCCCACCCCGTTTCGACGGGTCCGATGGGACCCGGAGCTCCCACCAGGCGGTGCCGGCGTCGGCTAGGAATCGGGCATGCCGGCCCCCCGCCCCCACCCCGACGAGATCGTCGTGGGCACCTCGCCGGCCGTCCGCCGCCGGCACATGGTGCGGATGCTGGCCATGGTCGTGGCCGCCTCCCTCCCCCTGGCCGTGATCCTGTGGCTCATCGTCAACGCCGCCGTGGCCGTCCTCTTCGTCGGGGCCTGGACGCTGTTCTTCTGGTTCGGCATGCGCCGCCGCCACGACCCGATCCTCCGCCTCACCCCCGACGGCATCTCCTACGAGCCCGGCCCGTTCCACATCCGCTGCGCCTGGGCCGACGTCGACGCCCTGGGCCCCGTCGACCTGCCCGACGGCCGGGTCGAGGCCCTCGTCCTCTCGGAGGGCCACCTGCACTGGGCCAGCGATCCCGCCATGCGCCGCCAGGTCCAGGCCCGGGGCTGGGATCGCATCGTCCCCATCGGGTCGTTCGAGCCCGAGTGGGAGTGGGGCCAGATCGGCGTCGCCTTCCGCCAGTGGGCGCCCTGGGTCTTCGAGCTGGAACCCCCCGACGACCTCTGACCCCCCGACTTTGGACCGAAGGACGCCACATGCGTCGTCAGCGGTCCAAAGTTCGCCGACCGGAGAGTGGATCAGTCGTCGGAGCGAGGAGGGCGGCGGGACGCCTTGCGCTCGGACTGCTGGCGCTTCCCCTCCAGGCGGCGCTCCCGGCTCCCCCGCGACGGGCGGGTGTCCACCCGGGGACGGGGCGGGACGAGAGCCTCCCGCAGGGCGGCGGCCAGGCGCTCCCGCGCCAGCTCCCGGTTGCGGGCCTGGCTGCGCTCGTCGTCGGCGACGACCCGCAGCACCGGCCCCAGCCGGCCGGCGACCCGCCGCTTCTGGGCCGGGCTCAACACCGACGACGCCGCCACGTCGAAGCGCAGCTCGACGCGCGTGCTGGCCTTGTTGGCGTGCTGCCCGCCGGGGCCGCCCGACGGGGTGAAGGTCTCGACCAGCTCCCAGCCGGGCAGGGTGACCCGCTCGTCCACCGGGAGGTCGTCGGCGGCCATGCCTCCATCGTCGCGCCGCGACGATGGAGGCGGCGGCCTACCGTCCCGGCATGGACTTCGCCCTCTCTCCGACCTGCGAGCGCCTCCGCACCGACCTGCTGGCCTTCATGGACGAGCACGTCTACCCGGCCGAGCCGGTCTACGCGGCCCAGCTCGCCGAGGGGGGCGATCCGCACGGCCACCCGCCGGTGGTGGAAGACCTCAAGGCCGAGGCCCGCAAGCGGGGGCTCTGGAACCTCTTCCTCCCCCACCGCACGCAGTGGACCGAGGGCCTGTCCAACACCGACTACGCCCCCCTCGCCGAGGTCATGGGCCGCTCCGGCCTCGCCTCCGAGGCCTGCAACTGCTCGGCCCCCGACACAGGGAACATGGAGATCCTCACCATGTTCGGCACCGACGAGCAGAAGGAGCGCTGGCTGCAGCCGCTGCTGGAAGGGGAGATCCGCTCGGCCTTCGCCATGACCGAGCCCGCGGTGGCGTCCAGCGACGCCACCAACATCGCGTGCCGCATCACCCGGGACGGCGACGACTACGTGATCAACGGGCGCAAGTGGTGGATCTCGGGGGCCATGGCCAAGCGGTGCCAGGTCTTCATCCTCATGGGCAAGACCGACCCCGAGGCCCCCCGCCACCTGCAGCAGTCGATGATCCTCGTCCCCGCCGACGCGCCGGGCGTCACGATCCATCGCAACCTCACGGTGTTCGGCTACGTCGACGTCGAGGGCCACGCCGAGATCACCTTCGACGACGTGCGGGTGCCGGCCACCAACCTCCTGGGCGAGGAGGGCGGCGGCTTCGCCATCGCCCAGGCTCGGCTCGGCCCCGGGCGCATCCACCACTGCATGCGCTGCATCGGCGCCGCCGAGCGGGCCCTGGAGCTGATGGTCCAGCGGGTGCAGAGCCGGGTCGCCTTCGGGCGGCCCCTGGCCGAGCAGGGCGTGATCCGGGAGTGGATCGCCGACTCCCGCATGGAGATCGAACAGGCTCGCCTCCTCACCATGAAGGCGGCCTGGCTCATGGACACGGTCGGCAACAAGGGGGCGGCGACGGAGATCTCGGCCATCAAGGTCGTCGTCCCGAACATGGCCCTGCGGGTGATCGACCGGGCCATCCAGGCCCACGGGGCGATGGGAGTCGGTCCCGACACCGCCCTGCCCCGCCTCTACGCCGGCATCCGCACCCTGCGCCTGGCCGACGGGCCCGACGAGGTCCACCGCCGCCAGGTGGCCAAGCGGGAGCTGGGCCGCCACCCCGTGGCCTGATCCCTTCCGCCTAGACGGGGGCCTCGGCCCGGATCACCAGCACGTCCTCCTGCTCCACCTCGGGCGGGATCAGGCCTGTCGCCTGTTGCTCCCGCATGAGGGGGCCCAGGGGACCGGGCACCCGCTCGATCACCTCGGCGGCGACCAGGCCGGCGCGGCGCAGCCCGTCGAGGGTCGCGTCCTCACCGACGAGCGAGGAGTGGACGAGGAGGACCGCGCCGCCCGGGGCGAGGTGGGCCGGTGCTCCGGCGCAGATCCGGTCGAGGACGACACGCCCGTCCCGCCCCGCGGCCCAGGCCCGCGACGGACCGCGCCGGGGGAGGACGTCGGTCGGCGACGGGACGTAGGGCGGGTTGCTCACGACGAGATCGAACCGCTCGCCGGCCACCGCGTCGAACAGGGAGCCGCGTCGCACCCGCACCCGGTATCCCCGACGGCGCCCGTTCCACCAGGCGGCAGCCAGAGCGCGACGGGAGACATCGACGGCCGTGACCTCGGCGCCTCCACGGGCAGCGGCGAGGGCGACCACACCGCTGCCGGTGCACAGGTCGAGCACCCGGGCGCCAGAGGGAAGGGCCTCTCGTTCCACGGCACGGGCGAGCACCTCGGAATCGGAGTGAGGGGCGAAGACGCCGGGAGGAACCAGGAGAGCCATCGTCCCGCCCTTCCTCTCCGAGGGCCCCCCAAACGCCCCGCTCACGACGCGAAGGCGTCGATCAGCCACGGCACCGTCCCGTCGATGCCGACCGCTCGGAGCTCGTCGGCGGCGTTGCCCTCGACGAGAGCCCGGGCTCCGTCCAACCCGCCCGGCGCCCGCGGCTCGATGGCGTCGATGAGATCGTGCAGGCGCCGCCGCACGGGGATCGTCTCCCCCGTCACCAGGTCGGCCAGATGCCCGTGGACCCCGGCGCGCAGGGCCTGCCAGCGGTTCTCGGCCACGCGCCACGTGGCCGGGACGTCGAGGGGCTGTCCGTCGTCGTGACGGTCGGCCACGTGGCAGACCAGGGCGTGCACCACACCGGCCACCGCAGCGGCCCCGGCCGAGGTGGGCTGGACGTCGGGGACCCGCACCTCCAGGGTGCCGTGGACCGGGTGGGGGCGGAGCTCCCACCACCACCGCCGCGGCTCGGGGACAGCGCCGCTGGCCCGCCCCCAGCGCATGTCGTCGACGTAGGCCTCCCAGCTCGAAATGGGAGGTGGAACACCCTGGCGAGTGAGCTGCCCGTACAAGATGTGCCGGATCGAGGCCAGGCCGGTGTCACGTCCCTCGTGGAAGGGGGCGGCGGCGGCGAGGGCGGCGATCTCGGGGAGGTAGCCCCGCAGGACGTTGTAGACGGCGAGGGCCCGATCGGCGTCCCCGAGAGCGACGTGGACCTGGAGCGACCCGACGAGCTGGCGGCGGGCCAGTTCGCCGAACTCCCGCTCGATGTCGCGATGGCGAGCGGTGGGGCTGATCGGCATGTCCTCCGACGCGGTGGGGTGGACGGCAGCGGCGATCGGGGCCACGTCCTCCGGGCAGGCGGCGAGGAGGCGGCACCGTTCGGCCGCCAGCTCGGCCAGGGCCGAGGCGAGCGTGACGTGGGGAGAGGTGACCAGCTCCACCTGGCAGGCCGGCAGCTCCGTCTTGATGCCAGGGGTGGCCGCGAGACGGACCACCTCAGCCGCCACCGGCACCGGCCCGTGACGGGACCGATCGACGAGGAGGACTTCTTCCTCCAAACCCACGGTGAAGGGAGAGGTGGCGTCGAACACCGCCCGCATCGCCTCGACCTCGTCCCGATCGGCACCGATCGAGGATGCGCGACCGGCGACCACGGGCCCGTCGCTGCCCTCCTTCCGGCCGGCAAAACCAGGAAAACACCACGTTTCTGCCGAGGGAGGAGGGGCAGGGCGACGTTCGTGCCCGCCCCTCGCCTGCCCGCAGCTCGCGGCCCCCTGAGCAGCACCCTCTTCGACCACTGGAACGGAGCCCCCCGGACGACCGTCCCCCCCGCCACGATCGACGGCCTCGACCCTCTCGTCGACGACGACCTCCAGCTCGCCCTCTGGTGCTGCTACGCCCTCCACTACCGCGGCTTCGCGGGGGTCGACGACCGCTTCGAGTGGGACCCCGTCACCATCGAGTTCCGGCTCACCCTGGAGCGAGCATTCGAGGCGGCCCTCCGAGCCGACCACCGCCCCGAGGATCTCCCGAGCGATCCGGTCGACGCCCTCCGGGCCATGACCGAGCGGGAAGGCCCCCCGCTGTCCCGCACGGTCGAGGAGCGCGGGGAGCGCTGGCACCTCGAGGAGTTCGCCATCCACCGCTCGGCGTACCAGCTCAAGGAGGCCGACGCCCACACGTGGGGCATCCCCCGCCTGGCCGGTCCGGGCCGAGCCGCCATGATCGAGATCCAAGCCGACGAGTACGGCGGAGGGCGGCCGGGCGAGGCCCACTCGGAGCTCTTCGCCGCGGCCCTGGCCGACCTGGGCCTGTGCCCCGACTTCGGCAACTACATCGACCGTCTCCCCGGCACCACCCTCGCCACCGACAACCTGGTCAGCATGTTCGGCCTCCATCGCCGCCTGCGGGGTGCGCTCGTGGGTCACCTCGCCCTCTTCGAGATGTGCTCGGTGGTGCCGATGGGCCGCTACCTCGCCGCCGCCCGGCGCGTCGGGTCGCTGCCGTCGCTGGAGCGCTTCTACGCCATCCACGTCGAGGCCGATGTCCATCATGCCTGGCTTGCCCTCGAGCAGATGGTCCGGCCGTTCGTGGGCTCCGAGCCCCACCTCGGCCCCGAGGTGATCTTCGGGGCCGACGCCATGGCGCAGGTCGAGGCCCGGTTCGCCCGCCATGTCCTCGACCGCTGGCGGGTGGGCGCGACGTCGCTGCGTGCGGAGAGCCTCGCCCTGGCCCTGTAGCGAGGCCCGTCTTCGCGTCAGTCCGGGGTGGCGTGGAGGGCGACCCGCACCCGGGTGCCGTCGACCCCCGAGCTGATCTCGGCCTCGTCGGCCAGGGCTCGGATCAGGGGGATGCCCAGCCCCCGTTCGAAGCGCAGCCGGGCCGGGTCGGAGACGACGGGAAGGGCCTCCAAGCCCTCGGGGTCGAAGCCGGTGCCCGTGTCGCTCACCAAGAGCTCGATCCCCCGATCACCGAGCCGGCACTCGACGAGGATGGAAGGGACCGGGCCGCCGCCCGTCGTGGCCCGGCGTCCGGCCATGGCCTCCATGGCGTTCGTGCACGCTTCGGAGACGATCACCCGCAGGTCGTCGACCTGCTCGTCGTCGAGGAAGGGGTCGATGCGGGCGGCCCCGGCGACCACCATCCG
The DNA here is from genome assembly GCA_964643485.1 of uncultured Iamiaceae bacterium. Classification (GTDB taxonomy): domain Bacteria; phylum Actinomycetota; class Acidimicrobiia; order Acidimicrobiales; family Iamiaceae; genus Iamia. The sequence goes on from CAZXRA010000203.1 coordinate 17,845, forward strand.
CACCAGGGCGAGGTACTCCGGGAGGGCGGGGACCTCCAGGCGGATGACGTCGTCCCTCACCACATCACCTAAGGACTGGCGCGGATAGGTCGCCCGTCTCGCGCCAGAATCGTGCGGCTGCGCCGCATACCGACGCCGTGCTTGCCTGGTCGCCTCGCCGATCGGCTCGGCTCCTAAGAGGGGGACAGGCGGGCACAGCCGTCGGCCCGGTCAGATGCTGGTGGCGTCGTCGACGCTGCGGTGGATGGCGAAGACCTTGGTCAGGCCAGTGATCTCGAACACCTTGAGGATGCGGGGACCGGTGCAGACCAGGGCCAGGTCACCGTCGTTGGTCCGCACTCGCTTCAAGGCCCCCACCAGGACGCCCAGGCCGGTGGAGTCGATGAAGTCGACCCGCTCCAGGTCGACCACGATCCGGGTGCGCCCGTCGCCGACCAACCCGACGAGACGCTCCCGCAGCCGAGGGGCAGTGGCGACGTCGACCTCCCCGGAGACGGAGAGGACGGACCACGTCCCCCGTTCCGCGACATCCAGGCCCAGCTCGATCACGTTGTTGCTCCTCTGAGGTCGGCCCCCGACCACCGTTCGTCACGGTCACGGTACACCGCGGCCCGGCCCGACCCTGCTGAACGGGCCCAGGTTTGCCGGGAGACAGGCCCGTAGTTACGCCGGTGTCGTTAGCATCGGGGCATCACGGCGGCGCACGCGCCGCCCTCCCCCCGGGGCCAGGCCATGTCGCTGCTCGTCGACGCCCATCCCGATTCGCTGGTCGACGTCCTGGACGGCCGCGCCGAAGGCCTCGTCCACCTGGAGCGCATCCCGGCCCGGCCCGCCCGCCACGCCTCTCTGGCCGTGCCTCTCCCCTCCCGCGTCGCCCTCCCCCACGACCACGGTCTGTGGTGCCACCAGGCCGCGGCGATCGACCGGGCCCGGGCCGGCCGGCACGTGGCCATCGCCACGGGCACAGCGTCAGGCAAGTCGCTGTGCTTCCAGGTCCCCATCGCCGAGGCCGTCACCGCCCCCATCGCCGCCGGCACCGCCCTGCTGATCGGACCCACCAAGGCCCTGGCCCAGGATCAGCTCCGGGCCCTGGCCGCGCTGGGCGTCGACGGCCTCGTGCCCGCCACCTACGACGGCGACTGCTCCCCCGAGCAGCGCACCTGGGCCCGGCAGAACGCCAACGTCCTCCTCACCAACCCCGAGATGCTGCACTGCGGCCTCCTCCCCCACCACGACCGCTGGGCCACGTTCCTCCACCGCCTCCGCTACGTCGTCGTCGACGAGATGCACACGTTCCGGGGCGTGTTCGGCAGCCACGTGGCCCACATCCTGCGCCGGCTCCGGCGCCTGTGCGCCCGCTACGGGTCCGACCCCACGTTCGTGTTCGCCTCGGCCACCATCGGCGACCCCGCCGGCCTGGCGACGGCGCTCTGCGGCGCCCCGGTCGAGGCCGTCACCGACGACGGCTCCCCCCGGGGGGAGCGGCTCGTCGCCCTGTGGAGCCCACCCCTCCTCGACGCCGCCACCGGCACCCGGGTCTCCTCCCACAAGGTCACGGCCGGGCTGCTGGCCGACCTGGTCACCGCCGGCCACCGCACCATCGCCTTCTGCCGCAGCCGCCGGGGCACGGAGATCGTCGCCGCCGACGCCCAGCGCCACCTGCCCCCCGCCCTGGCCCGGGCCGTCCGCCCCTACCGCGGCGGCTACCTGGCATCGGAGCGCCGGGAGATCGAGGCGGCCCTGTTCGGTGGTGACCTACGGGGCGTGGTCGCCACCTCGGCGCTGGAGCTGGGCGTCGATGTCGGCGGCCTCGACGCCTGCGTCCTCGACGGGTTCCCGGGCACCATCGCCTCCCTGTGGCAGCAGGCGGGGCGAGCGGGCCGATCCCAGCAGCGGTCCCTGGCCGTCCTGGTCGCCGGCGACGATGCCCTCGACCAGTACCTCGTGGCCCACCCGGAGGAGGTCTTCACCCGGCCCCCCGAACCGGCGGTGGTCAACCCGGCCAACCCCTACGTCCTCGACGCCCACCTGGCCTGCGCCGCCTACGAGACGCCCCTCTCCCGGGCCGACGAACGCTGGTGGGGGGCCGACCTCGACGAGGGGGTTCGCCGCCTGGTTCTCGACGAGCGCCTCCGCATCCGGGCCGGCAACCGCCTCGGGGCGCTCGGCGGCGACGGCCCCCGGGCTGTCTGGGCGGCACGGGGGTTTCCCTCCCACGGGGTCGGGCTCCGCAGCGGCAGTCGCCTCGAGGTCCGCATCGTCCGGGCCGACGGCGCACTCGTGGGCACGGTCGACGAGGGCCGGGCCCCCGAGGTGGTCCACCCAGGCGCCGTCTACCTCCACCAGGGCACGGCCTGGAGAGTCGACCGCCTCGACCTCGACGACGCCGCGGCCTGGGTCGAGCCCACCGACGGGCGGGAGGCCACCCAGGCCCGCTCCACCGTGGCCATCCGCGTGCTCGACGACGAGACGTCGCGGCCCGTCGGGGCGGCCCGCCTCCACCTCGGTGCGGTGGAGGTGACGTCGCAGGTCACCGGCTACCAACGGCGCGACCTGGCCAGCGGAGAGATCCTCGCCACCATCGACCTCGACCTGCCCCCGTCGCGGCTCGTCACCCGGGCCTTCTGGTACGCCTTCGACGTGGGACTCCTGCGTCGAGCGGGCCTGCCCCCAGCGGCGTGGCCGGGCACCCTCCACGCCGCCGAGCACTGCGCCATCGGCATGCTCCCGCTGTTCACGATCTGCGACCGCTGGGACGTGGGCGGGGTGTCCACGCCGTGGTCACCGGATGTCGGCAGCCCGGCCGTCTTCATCTACGACGGCTACCCCGGCGGCGCCGGCATCGCCGAGCTCGGGTTCCAGGCCGCCCACCGCCACCTGGCGGCCACGTTGGAGACGCTGCGGCGCTGCCCCTGCACCAGCGGCTGCCCGTCGTGCGTGCAGTCGCCGAAGTGCGGAAACCTCAACGAGCCCCTCGACAAGTCCGGCGCCATCGCCCTGCTCGACGCCTGTCGAGCGGGGACCGGAGCACCGTCGTCAGGCTGACGGCTCCAGGTCGATCTCGTCCTCGACAGCGGCCAGGCGGCCCCGCCGGAGGGACGACCACAGCCACACCGCGGCCACGAACAACCCGAAGGCCAGGGCGAAGGGCACCACGAGCCCGGGGGCGACGCGCTCAGAGGTGCGGCTGACCCGGGCCGAGGGCCTCCCGGCCGCCACCTGCTCCCCAGCCGGCTCGACGTCGTCGGCGGCCGCGTCCTCGCGCTCGCCGTAGGGCAGCTCGCCCCGGTAGCCGGGATCACCCGGCACCGTCGCGGCTCCCGACCCGCCGGAGGGGGA
>CAZXRA010000204.1:0-35025 GCA_964643485.1 uncultured Iamiaceae bacterium
GGCGTCGACGACTACCTCGCCGAAGCCACCCCCGAGGACAAGATGGCCCTCATCCGCCAGGAGCAAGCCGGCGGAAACCTCGTGGCCATGACCGGCGATGGCACCAACGACGCCCCCGCCTTGGCCGCGGCCGACGTGGGCGTGGCCATGAACACCGGCACCCAGGCGGCCAAAGAGGCCGGAAACATGGTCGATCTCGACTCCGACCCCACCAAGCTCATCGAGATCGTGGCCATCGGCAAGCAGCTCCTGATCACCCGGGGCGCTCTCACCACGTTCTCCATCGCCAACGACGTGGCCAAGTACTTCGCCATCGTCCCCGCCATGTTCACCGTGGTGTTCCCGGCCTTGGACCGCATCAACGTCACGGGCCTGGAGACGCCCCGCTCGGCCATCCTCTCCGCGGTCGTCTTCAACGCCCTCGTCATCGTCGGCCTCATCCCGCTCGCTCTCCGCGGCGTGAGGTTCCGGGCCGAGGCCGCCGCCGACGTCCTGCGCCGCAACCTCCTCATCTACGGCGTGGGTGGGATCATCACCCCCTTCGTCGGCATTAAGCTCATCGACATGGCCATCACCGCCCTGGGGGTCTCCTGATGCGACGCCAGATCCTTCCCGCCGTCCTCATGCTCGTGGTCATGACCCTCGGGCTCGGCATCATCTACCCACTCATGGTCACCGGTGCCGCCCAGGTCGCCTGGCCCGACGAGGCCGAAGGCTCCCTCGTGCGAGACGCCACCGGCGAGGTGGTCGGCTCGGCCCTGCTGGCCCAAGGCTTCGAGGGCGAGGAGTACTTCCACCCCCGACCCTCGGCCGCTGGCGACGGCTACGACGGGGCCACCAGCAGTGCCTCCAACCTCGGCCCCACCTCCCCAGACCTGTTGGCCGCGGTCGAGGAGAGGGCTGTCGCCTACCGAGAGACCAACGGTCTCCCCGCCGACGCCCAGGTCCCCGTCGATGCTGTCACCGCGTCGGGCTCCGGCCTCGACCCCGCCATCTCCGTGGCCAACGCCCGCCTCCAAGCTCCCCGCGTGGCCGAGTCCCGTGGTCTGCCTCTCGACCCGGTGCTCGACCTGATCGAGACCCACACCACGGGGCGCACGGCGGCGGTCCTGGGCGAGACTGCGGTCGATGTCCTCGGCCTCAACCTCGCCCTCGATCGGCTGGCCTGAGCAGGCGCGTCGATGAGCGCCGAGGCCGGCAGCCCTTCCCGGCCCGGTCCCGACGCGCCCCGTCGGGGGCGGCTCCGCATCTACCTGGGAGCCGCCCCCGGGGTCGGCAAGACCTACGCCATGCTCGACGAGGGCTGGCGCCGCGCCGGTCGGGGCGCCGATGTAGCCATCGGATGGGTCGAGGACCACGGCCGAGCCAACACGACCGCCCAGATCCGCGACCTGGAGATCGTCCCCCGACGACGGCTGGAGCACCGAGGCGCCACCTTCGAGGAGATGGACCTCGACGCTGTCCTGTCCCGACACCCCCAGGTCGCCCTGGTCGACGAGTACGCCCACACCAACATCCCCGGCAGCCGCCACGAGAAGCGCTGGCAGGACGTCGAGACACTCCTCGACGCTGGCATCGATGTCATCTCCACCCTCAACATCCAGCACCTCGAATCGCTCAACGACACCGTCGAAGCCATCACCGGCACCACCCAACGGGAAACCGTCCCCGACGCCGTGGCCCGCCAAGCCGACCAGATCGAGCTGGTCGACATGTCCCCCGAGGCACTCCGCCGTCGGATGGCCCACGGCAACATCTACGCCGCCGACAAGGTCGACGCCGCCCTCGGCAACTACTTCCGCGAGGGCAACCTCGGCGCCCTGCGCGAACTCGCCCTCCTGTGGGTCGCCGACCGCGTCGACGAGGCCCTCCAGGACTACCGAGAGCGCCACGGCATCCACACCTCCTGGGAGACCCGCGAACGCGTCGTCGTCGCCCTCACGGGCGCCCCCGGCGGCGACGATCTCATCCGACGGGCCTCGCGCATCGCCAGTCGCCTCAAGGCCCCCCTCGTCGGCATCCACGTTCGGCGCGCCGACGGCCTGAACCCCGGCCCCGACAGCCTCCTGGCCCGCGATCGCGTCCTCCTCGGTGCCCTCGGCGGCACCTACGTCGAGGCGGTGGGCGACGACGTCGCCGAGACGCTCATGCGAGCAGCCCGCTCCCAGAACGCCACTCAGATGGTGCTGGGCGCCAGCCGTCGCAGCCGCTGGGCCGAGCTGACCCAAGGGTCGGTCATCAACAAGGTGATCCGTCTCTCGGGACCGGTCGACATCCACATCATCTCGACCGATGCCACCTCCGGCGAGTCGCGCCGTCGATCACGGTCCGGGCCACCGACAGGACGGCGCACCCACCGCTCGAACCCGCTGTTCCCCCGTCGTCGTCGGTTCTGGGCCTACGGGCTCGCCCTCGTCGGCCCGCCGTTGTTGAGTACGGCACTCCGCCCGTTCCGCGCCGATCTGAGCCTCTCCACCGTCCTCCTCCTGCACCTCAGCGTCGTTGTCGCCGCGGCCGGCACCGGCGGCACCCTCCCCGCCGTCGTGGCCGCCCTGGGGGCCACCGCCCTGGTGAACTGGTACTTCACCCCGCCCTACAACACGCTCACCATCGCCGAAGCAGAGAGCCTCGTCGCCCTCGCCGTGTTCGTGGTCATCGGCGTCGTGGTGGCCGCCCTGCTCGAGGGGGCCCTTCGTCGCCGTGCCGAAGCCGAACGGGCGCGCACCGAGGCCGATCGTCTCGCCCGGGACCTCGCCGTCGGCGAGGCCGAGACCGACCGACTGGCCCAAGCCAACGAGCTGCGCACCGCGCTGCTCCGAGCTGTCTCGCACGACCTGCGCACCCCCCTGGCGTCGATCAAGGCATCGGTGACGAGCCTCCTCCAAGACGACGTCCGCTGGACCGCCACCGACACCAGGATCTTCCTCACCACCATCGACGAAGAAGCCGACCGACTCGATGGCCTCGTCGGCAACCTCCTCGACATGGGACGCATCGAGGCCGGAGCCATCGATGTCAACCTGGCCCCCGTCTCGATCGATGAACTGCTGGCCGCCGCACTCGACGGCGCCGGAGGCACCCCTGACCGACTCACCCTCGAAGTCCCCGAAGCCCTCCCCCCGGTCATCGCCGACGCCCCCCTCGTAGCGCGCGCCCTCGCCAACATCATCACCAACGCCCTTCGCCATGCACCCACCCACACCCCTGTGCGGGTCACGGCCGGCATCCTCGGTGAAGAGGCCATCATCCGGATCATCGACACCGGACCCGGCATCCCACCCGACGACCGGGAAAGGATGCTCCAGCCGTTCCAACGCCTCGGCGACGGCCGCAACGACCCCGGAGTCGGTCTCGGCCTGGCCATCGCCCGCGGCTTCATTCACGCCGTGAACGGATCGCTGTTCCTCGACGACACTCCCGGCGGGGGCCTCACCGTCACCCTCCACCTCCCCACCGTCACCGCCCTTCCGTCCGCCGCCTCGCCACCGATCAGGACCGAGAGCCGATGAGCACCCAAACCGTCCTCGTGGTCGACGACGAGCCCCAGATCCGCCGCGCTCTCTCGGTCAACCTGGCAGCACGGTCCTTCGCCGTCATCGAGGCCGAAACCGGCCAGCAAGCCCTCCGCCTCGCCGCCGAGCACCGGCCCGCCGCCGTGGTTCTCGACCTCGGACTGCCCGACATCGATGGCATCGAGGTCATCAACGGCCTGCGCGGCTGGACCCAGATCCCCATCGTCATCCTTTCGGTCCGCGACGGTGAACGAGACAAGGTCGAAGCCCTCGACGCCGGCGCCGACGACTACGTCACCAAGCCCTTCGGCATGGATGAGCTCCTCGCCCGACTGCGCGCCGCCCTGCGCCGAGCCACCCCCGACGACACCGAGCCCCTGGTCGAAACCCCCACCTTCACCATCGATCTCACCTCACACACGGCCTACCGATCCGGGCGCCCCATCCACCTCACCCCCACCGAATGGGGCCTCGTCGAGGCCCTGGTCCGCCACCCCAACCGCCTCATCACCCGCCACGCCATCCTCCATGAGGTCTGGGGCGAAGGCTACGAGGACGAAAGCGGCTACCTCCGAGTCCACATGGCCTCCATCCGCCGCAAGCTCGAACCCGACCCCTCCCACCCCCGCCACTTCCTCACCGAACCCAGGATGGGCTACCGCTTCATCCCCTGACCATCTGGGACTGTCCGACAGTCCTCAGCGGGTTTCGACGTGCTCTGTGTGGGATGTCGAGCCGCAACCACGGTGACGATCCCCTCGCCATCACACAGGGCGCCGCTGCCCGACGACGGACCGATCAGGTGTCGAGAGCAGCGCGCAGCTGGGCGAGGCGGTCGGGCACGACCGTCCACCAGACCCAGCGGCCGCGCTTCTCGCCGACGATGAGGCCCGCTTCGGCGAGGGCTTTGGTGTGGTGGCTGATGGTGGGTTGGGACTTGCCGAGGGGCTCTTGGAGATCGCACGAGCAGATCTCCCCGGCATCGGCGACGAGGCTGAGTAGTCGGAGGCGGACCGGATCGGCGAGGGCAGCGAAGGCGGCGGCCAGCTCGTCGGCCTGGTCGACACCGATAGGGGCGGCCAGGAGGGAGGGGCAGCACTCCCCCGCGGCGGGGGCTGTGAGTTCCGTCCGACGTATTGACATTGCTCGATCCATTCGCGAGAGTCGATAAATCGACGCAGTTGAATCTATCAGGAGGTCGTCGTCGTGTCTCGTGTGCAGCTCGCTCTCAACGTGTCCGACATCGAAGAGGCGGTGACCTTCTACTCGAAGCTGTTCGCCACCGAACCGGCCAAGCGCAAGCCGGGGTACGCCAACTTCGCCGTCGAGGATCCGCCCTTGAAGCTGGTCCTGATCGAGGGCAAGGGGGGCGGCACCCTGAACCACCTCGGGGTCGAGGTGGGCTCTGGTGACGAGGTGGTCGCCGCGGAGGCTCGCCTGGCCGGTGAGGGCTTGGCCACCACGGGCGTCGATGACACGACGTGTTGCTACGCCATGAAGACCGAGACGTGGATCAACGATCCCGACGGGGCGCCGTGGGAGGTCTACGTGAAGACCGGTGACGCCGAGCAGATGGCCGGCGCAGCCCGCGCCGGTGAGGCGACGGCCTGCTGTGCTCCTACGGCCATCGGCGCGTCAGTCGCCGCCGGGTTCGCTCCCGGGTCCGCATCCGGCTGCTGCTGAACGGGTGTCCACGACGAATCTCACCAGCGACACCACTGCCGCTCGTCGCGAGGGGCTCGACGTCCTCCCGGAGACCGGCACCGGCGTCTTGCGTCTGGACCTGGGTCGGTGCCTGGCGGCCGAGGCCCTCGGCAGCGCCTTCCTCCTCGTCGCCATCGTCGGATCCGGGATCATGGCCGCCCGCATGTCGCCCGACGATGGCGGCCTCCGACTGCTGGAGAACGCCGCCGCCACCGCGGGCGCGCTCGTCGGCCTGATCTCGATGTTCGCTGCCGTGTCCGGCGCCCACTTCAACCCGGTGGTCACCCTCGTCGACCGTCTGCTCGGTCGCATCACCACCAAGGACGCCGCCCTCTACGTCCTCGCCCAGACCATCGGTGCCTGCACTGGCACGCTCATGGCCAACGCCATGTTCGAACGTCCGCTGTTCGAGCTGTCGACCACGACCCGCTCCTCAGGGGCGCTGTGGCTCTCCGAGGTCGTCGCCACCGTCGGTCTCCTCCTCGTGATCTACGGCTGCGTCCGCACCGGACGCGAGCGAGCAGTGCCCTTCGCCGTCGGCCTCTGGATCGGCAGCGCCTACTGGTTCACGTCCTCCACCAGCTTCGCCAACCCCGCAGTCACGGTGGCGCGGACGCTGTCGGACTCCTTCACCGGCATCGACCCCGCCTCCGCCCCGATGTTCGTGCTGATGCAGGTTCTCGGCGCCGCCATCGCCTACGGGCTGATCCGCCTCCTCTACCCCCACCCCTCCCCCCCTGCCCCCGCCAGGAGCATCTGATGCCCGCCACCGACCAGCTCCCCGACGGCCGCCCCACCGTCTTGTTTCTCTGCATCCACAACGCCGGGCGCTCCCAGATGGCCCTCGGCTGGCTCACCCACCTCGCCGCCGACCGCACCGTCGCCTGGTCCGGTGGCTCCGAGCCCGGCACCGAGATCAACCCGACAGCAGTCGAGGCGATGGCCGAAGTCGGCATCGACATCTCCCGCGAGTACCCCAAGCCCTGGACCGAAGAGACCGTCCGCGCCGCCGACGTCGTCATCACCATGGGCTGCGGTGACACCTGCCCCCTCTTCCCGGGCAAGCGCTACGAGGACTGGGACATCGACGACCCCGCAGGGCGAGGCATCGAACACGTCCGGACCATCCGCGATGACATTCGCACCCGCGTCGAGCACCTTCTCGCCAGCCTCGACGTTCCCACGACGACCTGAATGCGCCTCTCGCCGCCATTGACACGGTAACGCGAGGGAGGGGGCTTGCCGCAAGCGACCCAGACGTGCTGACCATGACTCGTTCGCTGAGCCGAGCACGGCCAGAATCGATCGAGCCGGGAGTCGTGAGAATGCGTGTGCCACCTGGAGCAGATGGGCCGAGCAGAGGGGCCCCACCGATCGAGGAGCCGATGGGGAAGGTGCGGCCGACAGGCGCGTGCGCACCGCCGCTCGGCGCGAGATGCCTGTCCCTGGCCGAGACCGCGTTCGCGGGGGCACGACGATGACCGAGCATGCGGTGGTGATCGCTGGAGGCGGTCCAACCGGGCTGATGCTGGCGGGGGAGCTGGCGCTGGCGGGGACCGACGTCGTCCTCGTGGAACGACGCGCCAATCAGGATCTCGACGGATCGCGCGCCGGGGGCCTTCACTCCCGCACCATCGAGGTGCTCGACCAGCGCGGCATCGCCGAACGATTCCTCTCGGCCGGGCAGGAGCATCCGAGCCTGGGCTACGCCGGGATCCTCCTCGACATCAGCGACTTCCCCACCCGCCACAACCACCTCTTGGCGCTGTGGCAGAGCCACATCGAGCGCATCCTGGCCGACTGGGTCCTCGACGAGCTCGGGGTCCCGATCCGGCGTCGCTGCGAGGTGGTGGGCTTCACCCAGGACGACACCGGTGTCGACGTCGAGCTGTCCGACGACACGTCGCTCCGGGCGCGGTACCTCGTCGGCTGCGACGGAGGGCGCAGCCTGGTCCGCAAGGCGGCCGGCATCGACTTCCCCGGTTTGGATCCCTCGACGAGCTGGATGATCGCCGAGGTCGAGATGGACGAGCAGCCGGAGATCGGCATGCGCCGCGAGGGCGGGGGCATCGGGCCCGTCAGCCCGGCCGAGAGCGGCGGGCCGTTCCGGGTCGTCCTCGTGGAACGAGAGGCCGACCACTCCGACGATCCCACCTTGCAGGATCTCCGCGAGGCCCTCGTCGCCACCTACGGGACCGACTACGGGGTGCACAGCCCGACCTGGATCTCCCGCTTCACCGACATGGCCCGGCAGGCGGCCTCCTACCGCGAGGGGCGCGTCCTGCTGGCCGGGGACGCCGCTCACATCCATCCCCCGCAGGGCGGCCAAGGCCTCAACACCGGCGTGCAGGACGCCGTGAACCTGGGATGGAAGCTGGCCCAGGTGGTGAAGGAGATCTCACCCGAGAGCCTCCTGGACACCTACCACGCCGAGCGGCACCCCGTCGGAGCCCGGGTGCTGCACAACACCAAGGCGCAGGTCGCGCTCAGCACCCCCGACGATCGCCGTCAGGCGCTCCGCGAGACCATGACCGAACTGCTGGGCATGGACGAGCCGCGGCGGCGTATCGCCGCCATGATCTCCGGCCTCGACATCCACTACGACCTCGGCGAGGGACACCCGCTGCTCGGGCGGCGCATGCCCGACCTCGACCTGCACACCGCGGACGGTCCCACCCGCACCTTCACCCTCCTGCACGACGCCCGGCCCGTGCTCCTCAACCTCGGTGAACCCGGCAACATCGACATCTCTCCCTGGGCCGATCGAGTCCGGTCGGTCGACGCCGAGCACGACGGCCCGTGGGAGCTCCCGCTCCTCGGCGAAGTCACCGCGCCCTCGGCCGTGTTGATCCGACCCGACGGGCACGTCGCCTGGGCAGGAGACATCACGGACCCAGGGCTGCCGCGAGCCCTCTCGACATGGTTCGGAGAGGCCGCTCCGGGGTCCGCTCAGCTCCGGGGCCCCAGGGGCGACCCAGCTCCCGGAGGCGACGGGCGATGAAGTCCCGCTCAGTCGGCGGAGGCTCCAGCTCCAGGGCGGTGCGATAGGCGGCCGCCGCCTCGTCCCGGCGATCGAGACGGCGGAGCAGGTCGGCCCGAGCCATGTGGAACGGGGGCCAGCGGGCGAGCTGCGGATCGACGGCGATGGTGTCGAGGATCACCAGTCCTGCCGCCGGGCCCTCGGCCATGGCCACGGCAACGGCCCGGTTGGCCTCCACCACCGCCGTGGGCTCGTAGCGGATCAGCTCTCCGTAGAGCAAGGGAGATCTGGCGCCAATCGGTGTCGTCCGCCGTCGACGCCGCAGCGTGGCAGGCGGCGATGGCCGCCCACAGCTGATACGGGCCCGGCCGTCGGTGACGAGCCGCGGCGACCAACACTGCCTCGCCCTGGGCGATCGCCGCCGCGTCCCAGAGGCTGCGGTCCTGGTCCTCCAGCAGCACCAGCCCGCCCGCATCGTCGGTGCGGGCCGCTCGGCGGGCGTCGGTGAGCAGGAGCAGGGCCAGCAATCCGGCCGCCTCGGGTTCGTCCGGCATCCGGTCGGCCAATCCCCGCGCCAGCCCGACATCTCGGTCGGCGCGGCCCCGAGCGGCCGCCCGGCCTCGGGCGTAGGGTGCCATGGCGTGACCGAGCCTCGCGCCGAGCAGCCGTCCATGTCCGACTACGGGGTCGGCGGCCCCGGTTGGGAGCCCCTGCCGTGGTCGTGGGCGGCGGAGCGGCTGGCCGCCAACCGCAACTTCTGGGTCGTCACCGTCTCGGCCGGCGGCCGACCTCACGCCCTGCCCGTCTGGGGGGTCTGGGACGACGAGCGGCCCGGGTTCTTCTTCTCCTGCTCCCCCAACGCCCGCAAGGCCCGGAACATGGTGGCCAACCCGCAGGTGGTGGTCATGACCGAGGACACCGTCGAGTGCCTGTCGGTGGAGGGGAGGGCTGCACCCGTGGCCCCGGGGGACGATCTGGAGGCGTGGATCGAGCTCTACCTGGCCAAGTACCGGCCTCACGCCCCCACCATGAACGCCGACTTCATCCGGGGCCACGCATCCTTCGCCGTCACCCCCGATCGGGCCCTCGCCGTCATCGAGCGGGACGAGGAGTTCGCCACCCGCGCCACCCGTTGGGCCTTCTCGCCCTGACGTCTCGGATACGGTCGCCGGCCATGGCGATCCACGTCGAGCAGCAGGGGGACCAGGGCACCATCCGGGTCGTCACCATCGACCGGCCCGATCGCCGCAACGCCATCGACGCCGAGCACGTGGAAGCCCTGCGTGACGCCGTGACCGGCAGCCCGGAAAGCACCCGGGCCCTCGTGCTCCAAGGCGCTGGCGGCCACTTCTGCGCTGGCGCCGACATCAAGGGCATCGAGGGCCCCGACTTCGCCGTCCTGCTCCGGGGCCTGCTCCACGCCCTGCGCGACGCCCCCTTCGCCTGCATCGCCGGCCTGGAGGGCGCCGCTCTCGGTGCCGGCACCCAGCTCGCCGTGGCCTGCGACCTGCGCACCGCCACCCCGGACGCCATCCTCGGGATCCCCGCCTCCAAGCTCGGCCTCATGGTCGACCTGTGGACCGTCCAGCGCCTCGTCGCCCTGGCCGGCCAGGGCCCGGCTCGGGCCATGCTCCTCGCCGCCGACACCCTCACCGGCGCCGATGCCCACCGGCTGGGGCTCGTCCAACGAACCGGCGACGCCGAGGAGGCCCAGGGCTGGGCCGCCGAGATCGCCACCAAGGCCCCGCTCACCATCGCCGGCCACAAGCTCATGCTCAACGCCCTCGACGCCCCGCTGCCGCTCGATCCGGCCGTCGCCGCCGCCTTCGAGCGAGCGTGGTCGAGCGCCGACCTGGCCGAGGGCAAGGCCGCCTTCGCCGAGCGCCGCCCCCCCGTCTTCCGCGGCGCCTGATCCGGATCAGATCGAGAGGCCGAGAGTGCGGACGAAGCCCTCGTAGCTGAAGCTCTCGAAGAAGAGGTAGAGGACGAAGAGGCAGACGGGCGTCCCGAAGAGGTACGGGACGGCCCGCAGGGCCAGGCCGCGGCGACGCAGGCGGTACGCCACCACCCGGGTGACGCCCCACAGGCCCATGCACAGCAGGCCCCACCAGGCCCCGGGGAAGGTGAGGGCGGGCTCGGTGGCGAAGGCATCGAGCGCCTCGCCATCGACGCCGTGGTCGACGCCAGAGGCCTCGATCACGGCCTGGGCCGCCTCGACCTGGCCCTCCAGCTGGGGGACCGGTGTCCCCACCAACTCGGCCACCACGATGATGCGCTGCTCGGCCGAGAACTTGGGGTGACAGGCGGTGAGGGTGAGGAGGTTCTCGCCCTCCGGCATGTCCGGTGTCGGGTTCTGGGGACCGACCACCTCGGTGGCCGAGTCGTCGACGATCTTCGTCTCCCGCACCTCGTAGCGAAACGTGCCCTGCCGCGTCTCGAAGACGACCTCGTCACCGGGGACGAGCTTCTCCACGTTGTGGAGCGGCGCCCCGTAGGTGGTGCGATGGCCAGCCACGGCGGCGTTGCCGGCCTGGCCCGGCAGCGGGGTGCCGGGGTAATGGGCCGCCCCCCGCTCGAGCTGGTCGGGACCGATGCCCTCCACCGTCCAGAAGCGGCGCACTCCGATGGCCGGGATGGAGAAGTTCCCGATGGGCTCCCCCAGGGCCGGCGGGGCGATGGCGGGGGCCACCTCGGGCGGCGGCACGGTGGTGGGGCTCGGCTCCTGCCCCGTGGTCGACGGCGCTGCCGTCGTCGATGACGACGACGGCGGCGTCTCCCCCTCGTCGACGAGCGTGGCGAACTCGTCGGCCAGCTCCCCCTGGGCGCGGTTCGTCTGCAGGTTGGTGCCCCAGAGCTGGTAAGCGACGAGGAGCAGGATGACCGTCCCGCTGGTGATCATCAGGCGCCCGATCGCCCCGACGACCAGGGCCACGCGGCGGCGCGCCGGGGCGGGGCGGGGCGGCTCGTCGCCGTCGACAGCCAGGTGGCCGGGCTCGTCGGGCGGGGCCTCGCTGTCCGACGTGAGCACCCCGACACAGTAGGGGCCAGAGGCCACCCCCTAACCTCCCGTCTCGCATGGAGCCCGCCGTCGACCTCCGCGGCGCCGTCGCCCTCGTCGGCCGCTTCCCCGCCCTGGCCGGGGCCGACCTCACCGTCGAACGAGGCGAGGTGGTGCTCCTCCAGGGCCCGAACGGGGCGGGCAAGACGACCCTCCTCCGTTGCTGCGCCGGGCTGGTGCCCGTGGTCGACGGCGAGGCCCGAGTGCTGGGGGTGGACGTGCGGGCCGACGCCCGCCCCGTCCGCCAGCGGGTCGGCCTGCTCGCCCACGCCACCGGCCTCTACGACGACCTCACGGTGGAGGACAACGTGCGCTTCTGGGGCGGGGCCGCCGGGGCCTCCACCGCCGAGGAGGACGCCGCCCTGGAACGGCTGGGCCTGGCCGAACGCCTCCGCACCGTGCCCGTCGCCCGCCTGTCGGCCGGCCAGCGCCGCCGCACCTCCCTGGCCGTGCTGCTGGCCCGCCGGCCCGAGCTGTGGTTGCTCGACGAGCCCCACGCCGGCCTCGACCAGGCCGGGCGCGACCTGGTCGACGGCCTCATCCGTGACGCGTCAGCCGCCGGGGTGACCGTGCTGCTCTCCTCTCACGAGCTGGAGCGGGCGGCGGCCGTGTCCGACCGCCAGGTCGAGGTGGTCGGGGGGCAGGTCCGTTCCCTGCCGGCGACCGCCCCCCCCGAACGAGGGGGCGGCGATGTGGCGTGACGCTCTCCTGGTTGCGGCCAAGGATCTCCGCATCGAGATGCGGACGCGGGTCGCCCTCAACCAGATCGCCCCCTTCGCCGTGCTGGTGCTGCTCCTCTTCGCCTTCGCCCTCGACTCGGAGCGCACCGTGCTCTCCCGGGCGACGCCCGGCCTGTTCTGGGTGGCCGTGCTGCTCTCGGCCCTGCTCGCCATCCAGCGCTCGTTCGCCCTGGAGGCGGTGGACGGCGTCCGCGACGCCCTGCGCCTCTCCGGCCTCCACCCCGCCGGCATCTTCCTGGGGAAGCTGGCGGCGGTGACGGTGCAGCTCCTCGTGCTGGAGCTCCTCCTGGCCCTGGGGGTGGTCGCCCTGTACGACGCCACCCTGGCCACCCCGCTCCTCCTGGTTCCGACGTGCCTGGTGGCGACGATCGGCCTGGGTGCGGTCGGCTGCCTGTACGGCGTGCTGGCCGCCGGTCAACGGGTGGCGGAGACGATCCTGCCCCTCCTCCTCCTGCCCGCCCTGGCCCCCCTGCTCCTGGCCGCCACCCAGGCGTTCCAGGCCGCCGTCGAGGGCACGGCGGGCGACGGGGGGCGGTGGTTGGCCCTGCTGATCGCCTTCGCCGCCGCCTACGTGGCCATCGGCATCGCCACCTTCGGCATCCTCCTCGACGACGGCTGACGCGAGAGCCCCCCGTCCCGACTTGCCAGGGAGGGGGGACACGGTGTGCGCTGGTGGCGCCCATGAACGCCACGACCGCCTCCAAGGCCACGCGCGTGCTCGGCGCCCTGACCCTCCTCGGACTCGGGCTGCTGCTCCTGTACGGCCTCGTCCTGTCCCCCGCCGACGGCGTGTCGGTGGCCCAGGCCGCCGACGACCCCACCGCCCGCGTCGGCCAGGGGGAGATCGTCCGCATCATGTACGTCCACGTCCCCACGGCGATCATCGCCTTCCTGGCCTTCTTCGTCACCGTGGCCGGCAGCATCGGCTACCTGATCCGCAAGTCGGAGTGGTGGGACCTGGTGGCCCACGGCTCGGCCGAGCTCGGGGCCGTGCTCATCTTCGCCACCCTCGTCACCGGTGCCCTCTGGGGCGAGCCCACCTGGGGCACCTACTGGGAGTGGCAGGACGCCCGCCTCACCACCACCGCCATCCTCTTCTTCCTCGTCCTCGGCTACCTGGCCGTGCGCCGCCTGCCCATGGACCGCGACCGCCGCTCCCGCATCGCCGCCGTGGTCGGTCTCCTGCTCGCCCCGGCCACGATCGTGTGCCACTACGCCACCACCTGGTGGCGCACCCTCCACCAGGGGCCCACCATCAGCCGCCTCGACCCCCAGATCGAGGGACTCATGCTGTTCAGCCTCATGATCGGGATGGTCACCTTCCTCGTCCTCTACGCCTGGCTGCTCCTCCATCGCTTCCGGGTGCTCTGGCTGGAGAACCGGGTGGAGGACATGGGCCTCGACGCCGCCCTGGCCGAGCGCCGGGCCGAGGCCCCGCCGGCCGACGCAGGCTGGACACCCAACCCGGGGGCCACGTCGTGATCGCCCTGGCCGAGTGGGGGTCGGTCGCCGTCTCCTACGTGATCGTCCTGGGTTCCGTCGCCGCCCTCGCCGTCCGCAGTGCCCAGCGGGGCCGCCGCCTGGCCCGGCAGGTCCCCGAGGACCGGCGCCGATGGATGTAGCCCCGTGAGCCCGAGCACCACCGGGGGGATCGACGGCCCCGAAGCGGAGGATGGCGGCGGCCTCGACCTCTCCCCCCGCACCGGCCCCGACGGCGCGCCCATCAGCGGTCGCCCGCCCCGGTCGCGGGCCCGGGCCGTCCTCACCGGCGTGGTCATCGTCACCCTGCTGGGGGCCATCGGCTTCGTCACCGTCCGCCAGCTCTCGGGAGCGTCGGTCTACTACTACAACGCTGACGAGGCGGTGGCCGAGCGAGCCGAGATCGGCGACCAGCGCATCCGGGTGCAGGGCACCGTGGTGGGCAAGCCCGTCGAGGTCGACGACGAGACCGTCACCTTCACCATCGCCTTCCGGGGGGCGTCGATCGACGTCCGCCACGAGGGGGCCGAGCCCCCGCCCCTCTTCGACGCCAACGTGCCGTCGGTGGTCGAGGGCCGCTTCGCCCCGGACGGGACGTTCCTCTCGGATCGCATCGTGATCAAGCACTCCGAGCAGTACAAGGAAGAGAACCCCGACCACCTGGAGCCGGGCGCCCAGTGAACGCCTCGCTCGGGACGGCCGGCGTCGCCCTGGCCCTCGTCTCGGCCCTGGCGGGGGCGGTCACCGTCGTCGTGGCCCAGGCCACCGGCCGACGGGCCCTGCTGCGCCAGGTGCCGTCCTTCACCTTCCTGTCGGCCCTCGGAGCCGTCATCGCCGTCGTCGCCATGCAGCGGGCCCTGATCACCCGCGACTTCTCCGTCGAGTTCGTCGCCCGCAACGGCAGCCGATCGACGTCCCTGCCCTTCACCATCTCCACCATGTGGTCGGCCCTGGAGGGGTCGATCCTCCTGTGGGGGCTGGTGCTGGTGGGCTACGCCGTCGCCGTCATCCGCAAGTTCCGCACCCGTCTCCAGGACCCGCTGGTGGCGTGGGCGATGCTGGTGATGTTCCTGGTCATCGCCTTCTTCTTCGGCCTGATGGCCGGGCCGGCCGACCCGTTCCGCACCGTGGCCAACCCTCCCGCCGACGGGCCGGGCCCCAACCCGCTGCTGCAGGACCACCTGCTGATGGCCTTCCACCCGCCCATGCTCTACCTGGGCTACGTGGGCTTCACCGTGCCCTTCGCCTTCGCCATCGGCGCCCTCGCCACCGGCCGACTGGGCGAGGGGTGGCTGGTCGAGACCCGCCGGTGGACGCTCTTCGCCTGGGGGTTCCTCACCGTCGGCATCGTGCTGGGCGCCTGGTGGAGCTACGAGGTGTTGGGCTGGGGCGGCTATTGGGCCTGGGACCCGGTGGAGAACGCCTCGCTCCTCCCCTGGCTCACCGGCACCGCCTACCTGCACTCGGTGATGGTGCAGGAGCGCCGGGGGATGCTGCGGGTCTGGAACCTGGCGCTCCTGTGCGCCACGTTCTCCCTCACCATCCTGGGCACCTTCCTCACCCGCTCGGGCGTGCTCGACTCGGTCCACGCCTTCTCCGAGTCGACCATCGGCCCGCTGTTCCTCGGTTTCTTCGCCCTGATCGTCGTGGTCACCCTCGGCCTCATCGGCTGGCGGGGCGACACCCTCCGGGCCCCGGGGCGCATCGACTCGCCGGTGTCGCGTGAGGGGGCGTTCCTCGCCAACAACGTGCTCTTCACCGGGTTCGCCTTCGTGGTGCTGTTCGGCACCGTGTTCCCGCTCATCGCCGAGGCGCTGAACGACCGGCGGGTGTCGGTGGGCGTGCCCTACTTCAACCGCATGGCCGGGCCCATCGGCCTCGCTCTCTTGTTCCTCATGGCCATCGCCCCCGCTCTGCCGTGGCGCAAGGCATCGACGGAGACGCTCTCCCAACGTCTGCTGTGGCCGGCATGGACCGGTGGCGCCGTGCTGGTGGCCTGCGTCGTCGCCGGGGTGCGAGGCCTCGTGCCCCTCGTCGCCTTCGGGTTGGGGGCGTTCGCCGCCGCCGCCGCCGTCCGCCAGGTGATCCTGGCCACCCGGCGCAGCGGCTGGCGGGGCTTCGTGGGCCGCACCAACGGCGGCATGATCGTCCACCTCGGCGTGGTGATGATCGCCGTCGGGCTGGCCGCCTCCGGTTCCTTCGCCGAGCAGGCCGAGGCCCGCCTGGCCCCGGGGGAGACCCGGCAGGTCCACGGCCACGACGTGCGCTACGTGGCGTTCGAGGAGCGGGACACCGACCCCACCCGCCTCATTCGCGAGGCCCGCCTCGACGTCGACGGCCGCACGCTGTCTCCCCGCCTCCAGCGCTTCCCCAACGCCACCCAGGAGATGGGCAAGCCCGCCGTCCGCTACGGCGTGGGCGACACCGTCTACCTCGCCCTCCTCGAAGCGCCGCGGGCCAGCGACGACACGATCCTGGTGCGGATCATCGTCCAGCCCATGGTGGCCTGGCTGTGGGTCGGCGGGTTCGTGATGCTGGTCGGCACCGTGCTCTCCGCCTTCCCGGGCCGGCGGCGCCGGGGCACAGAACCGGTGTCGGCCGACGCGGCCACGCCTATCGCCACGCCCACCGGCGGCCCACCGCGTGATGCGGCAGACGAGCCCGGCGACGAGCGCCAGCCGGTGGGGACACCGTGAGCGACCACGACCTCGGCCGAGGGCCCGACCTCGATCTCGACGACGAGGGCGTCTTCCACGACCCGGCCGACGACCCGATCGCCTCTGGCGGGGGCCTCCCCCCCCGACGGGGACGGCTCGCCCTGGCCATCGCCGTGCCTCTCGGAGTGGTGCTCCTGCTGTTCATCGTCCTGCTGGCCACCCGCGACCCGGCCGCCAACCGGCGGGTGGCGACGCCACTCCTGGGCCAGGCCGCGCCTCGCATCGAGGGCACCACCATCGAGGGCAACCCCTTCGACTCCACGACCTACGACGGCCGTTGGCTCGTGGTGAACTTCTTCGCCACCTGGTGCGGCCCGTGCATCGACGAGCACCCGGAGCTCCAGGCCTTCCAGCGGGCCCAGGCCGAGGCGGGCGAGGCCAACGTGATCAGCGTCGTCTTCTCCGACGACGAGGCGTCGGTGCGCCGGTTCTTCGACCGGGCGGGCGGTGACTGGCCCGTCGTCCTGGCCGAGGGCCCCGTCGTGCCCGAGTGGGGGGTGGCCGGCGTGCCCGAGTCGTTCATCGTCGATCCGGGGGGCATCGTGCGGGCCAAGCTCGTGGGCGGGGTCACCGCCGACGGCCTGCAGAGCTTCCTCGACGAGGCTCAGGGCGGGGCGGCCGGGGGAGAGCCAGGATGAGCCGCCGCCTGATGTGGATCGTCCTCGGCGCCGTCGTGGTCGTAGCCCTCGTGCTCGGAGTCCGGGGCGACGGGGCCCGCACCCCCGAGCAGCGGCTCCAGTCCGTGGCCAGCGGCGTCCGCTGCCCCAAGTGCGCGGGGCAGTCGGTGGCCACCAGCGACGCCGTGGCCGCCGCCGCCATCCGCGACCAGATCCGGGCCGACATCGCCGCCGGTCGGTCCGACGACGCCATCCGCAACCGGCTCGTGGCCTCCTACGGCGACGACATCCTGCTCAACCCCCCGCGCTCCGGCTTCGCCGGCCTGGTGTGGATCGTCCCCGTCGCCGCCGTCATCGCCGCCTTCGGGGGCCTGGCCCTGGCCTTCCGGCGCTGGGAACAACAGTCTCCGGCGGGACCGTCCCGCCGCGACCGGGACCTCGTGGCCTCGGCCCTGGGCCAGGATCCGGACGACCCCCACGGCGAGGGCTCGGGCCGGTGACACCCGAGACCCCGAGCCGGCCCGTGTCGCCGGCCGAGCGACGGGCCGCCGCGGCCCAGGCCCGCCGAGCCCGCGACGGAGCCACGTCCCGCTCGGTCGGTTCCGGCTCGTCAGCCCGACCTCGCCCGGCCGGCCGGCCGAAGACGACCGACGGCCCCGCCCGCCCCCGTCCTGACATGGCGACGACGACGGACCGGGACGAGAGCACCGAGTTCCTCCTCCAGAGCCTGCGCGACCTCGACCGGGAGCGGGCCGCCGGCGACATCGACGACGACGACTACGCCGCCCTCCGCGACGACTACACGGCCCGAGCGGCCGCCGCCCTGCGGGCCGAGCAGCGGGGCCAGGCCCCACCTCTCTCCCCCGCGCCGCAGCGCACCTGGCTCCAGCGGGGACTGGTGCTCCTCGGGGTGGCCGGGTTCGCCGTGCTGTGCGGGGTGCTGGTGGCCCAGGCCGCGGGTCGTCGCGAGTCGGGCGAGGGCATCACCGGCGAGGTGACCAGCTCCCCCACGCAGGCCGCCCGGCGGTGCATCAACCTCACCCAGCAGCGCGAGTACGTCGAGGCCCTCCCCTGCTTCCAGGAGGTGCTGGCCGAGGATCCCGAGAACGTGGTGGCCCGCACCTACCTGGGCTGGACGCTGGTGCTCACCGCTCGCGAGGCCGGCGACGCCCTCACCGGAGACCAGCTCACCGAGCTGTACGTGCAGGCCCGCACCCAGCTCGACCGGGCCGTCGAGATCGATCCCCGCTACGCCGATGCCCGAGCCTTCCAAGTGGTCCTGGCCGTGGGCGAGGGCCGCTTCGAGGAGGCTCAGCGCCAGCTCGCGCTGTTCGACGAGCTGGATGCCCCCGCCGACGTCCAGCTCCAGGTCGACACCCAGCGCCCCCTCATCGAGGAGGGCCTGAAGGCCCAGGGGGACGGGTCGGAGGGCTAGGGCCGGGGATCGACGAAGCGAGCGGCGGTGACGGCGCCCTCGGTCACGTCCAGGGCGTAGTAGGTGCCCTTGGGGAGGCCGTGGCGGTCGTCGACGTCGACACCGTCCTGGGCCAGGGCGTGCAGGGCGGCCGGGATGACGTCGCCGTGGCTGGAGAGGACGGTGTGGACCCCGTCGGCGGCGAGCTGTCGGATCAGTGCCGTCGTGTCGGCCACCGTGGCCCCCTCGGTGAGGGCCGGATGGACCTCGACCTCCAGGCCCCGGAGACGGGCCAAGGGGGCCACCGTCTGCTGGCAGCGCACGGCGGCGCTGGAGAGCACCCGGTCGACGCGGGCATCACCCAGGTGGGTCGTGAGGGCATCGACCTGGTGACGGCCTTTCTCCGACAGGGGTCGCTCGGAGTCGCGCCCCGCCCAATCGGAGCGAGAACCGGCGTGGGCGTGGCGGACGAGGAGGAACGTCACCGAGGGGAAGGTAGCGGGTCGGACGCGACCTCGGACAGGTCGAGCGTGTTCGACCCCTTCGGACGGGACCCGATGGCGATCAACGTCAGGTAGGGGCCCAGGTAGACGAACACGAGAGCAGTGATCACCACCCCCGAATCGTTCACCAGCCACCCCAGGACCCCCGCCGTGATGGCCCCCAGCGCGCCCACCCGCAGCGGCGACCCGATGGGCAGCAGGCGGCGCCAGCCCCGGGCGATCACCAGCACGTAGATCGAGAAGCTGGCGATGATCGGGATCATCCACGTCCAGATCGACTGGGTGAAGATGCGCACGTTGGTGGCCCACTTCCGCTCCACCGTGTCCCAGAACGTGGAGCCGTCCTCCCCGGTGTCGGCCACGAAGCGGGCCAGGTGAGTCCGGGCCTCGGGCGGCTGCAGGAGGTCGAGGCCCAAGGCGATGCCCAGGACCACCACCGTCGCCACGGTCGCGATCCCCACCACCCGCCACGACAGCCGCCGACCGCTGAGGGCGTAGATCACGAGGCCGTAGGTGGGGACGAGGCTCAGGATGCCCCCGACGTCCGACCCCAGCCAGGGGGCCCCGTCGACCACCACGACGAAGGCCAGCAGAGCAGCTGCCGCCACCACCGCCAGCCGGGTGCGCCGCCGGTCGACCATCACCACGGCGGTGACGATGGCGCAGGCCGAGAGCACCGCGTACGCCGTGTTGCCGAAGCCCGTGTAGCGGCCGGAGGTGTGGGGCGAGTAGCCCAGGATGCTGGCGCTCTGCAGGTGAGCACCGGTGGCGACGTCGACGACGAGGAGGGCGAGGGTGGCCGTGGTGATGGCGGCCAGCGGCGCCAGTGGGTGGCCCCGGGCCCGCAGGGCCAGGGCGGTGACGGCCAGGGCCACCCCCCAGGTGAGGATGTGCGTCCCCGCCCCCCACGTCATGGCCACCGGCACCATCCGCACCAGGAAGGTGGCGAGCGGCCATGCCGCGAAGGCCAACACCAGCACCCGGATGGTGGAGACGAACCGGCCCGACAGGTCGGCGATGGTGAGGGCGATGATGGCGAAGATGTAGACGAGGGCCTGGGCCACGATGAAGGTCAGAGCCATCGGGAAGTAGACCCGCTCCCGTCCGGCGGCCACGTCGTTGGCCCGCTCGAGGGTGGCGATGTCGACCGGCTCGGCCCGGTACCGCAGCGGCCGGCCGACCATCCCCCCTCGTCCCTCGAGGCCGAGGGTGTCGATGGCCGTCGCCGTGACGTCGGTGAGGGGGATCAGTCCCTCCCGTCGTGTCGAGGAGGAGGCGAGCTGGCCCGGGACCACGCCCGCCCCGTAGGCCACGGCCGGAGTGAGCTCCCACTCCGCCGTCGGCGGGGTCACCCCCAAGACGAACAGGAGGGCATCCTCGGGCAGGGCGGCCATCACCTCGGCCAGGACGGCGTCGGTCCGCCGCAGCGCCGCCACCCGCATCTCTTCACCCCGATCCAGGCCGACCACGGCCGCGTAGGAGTCGGCCCGATCCGTCTCCCCCGGGTCGAGGACGGTGAGGCTGGCCTCACCCATGACCCGCTCGGCCCGGGACGCGAAGGTCACCGGGTCGACAGCCACCCCGTAGGGCGCTTCGGGGGTGGCGCGCAACAGGGTGTCGTCTACGACCCCGAGATCGACGGCACCGGCTGAGTCCATGGCGGCCACGGCGGCCGGGCGCCGGACGGTCGTGATGCCGTCGCGGGTGCGGATGTCGGCGTTGCTCACGACCGCCGTGCCCAGGCCGGCACCGCCCAGCACGTCGCCCAGCGCCCCCGGCGGGCTCGATGCCCCTTCGGCCTCGCTGATGGCCTCCGCCGCCCCGACGACGATCACCTCTCCTTCGGCGACGGCCCCGGTGCGCCGCTCCGCCACCTCACGGGCACTCGACCCCTCGACCGGTGCCGTCGGGGGCAGGGCGTCGCTCGCGGCCGACGAGGCTCGCACCCGGGTGCCGGCCGAGAGGGTGGCGTAGGCCTCGGCCGTCGAGGGCCGCGGGCTCACCGTCCGCACGCTCATGGCCGCCGTGGCCCCCTCGCGGGTCAGGCGATCGAGGGTGGGCATCGTGCCCGTCCCGAGGTCGGACAAGCCGAGACGGGGGACACCGAAGATCACCACCGACCGGGCCGGCCGGGTCGACGGTTCGCTGCGGGGCTCGAACATCCAGCTCGAGACGTAGGTGACAGCGACAGCGCCAACGAAGAGAGCGGCAACGACCGCCATGCCCCCGCGGAGCGTCAGATGGCGCCGTGCCGGGCTCCCGCCACCAGCCTCCGGGTCGTCGTCAGCACCATCGGTCGTCATTCTCGAACGCACGCTACGACGCCCACCGCTCGGCCACTGCTCGCATCCCGCGGTCCCCGGTCACGAGCGCAGGGCCCGCAGGCGGGACAGCACCTCCGGCAGGGCGGCGAGGAAGGCGTCGACATCGGCCTCGGTCGACGACCATCCCACCGACACCCGGAGCGAGCGCAGGGCGTCGACGCCCATGGCGGCCAGGGTCGGTGACGGCTCCAGGGACTCCGACGAGCAGGCCGACCCCGAGTGGCAGGCGATGCCGGCCCGGTCGAGCCCCAGCAGGACGGCCTGCGGCTCCACGTCGTCGAAGCCGAGGCACACGAGGTGGGGCAGCCGTCCCACGGGGTCACCGTGGACCCGTACGCCCTCCATGCCCGCCACGCCGTCCAGCACCCGCGTCGTGAGACGGCGGGCCTCGGCCTCTTCGGTGACCAACCGGTCGCCGCCGCCGAGCACCCCCGCCGCCGCTCCCAGGCCGGCCAGGGCCGGGACGTTCTCCAGGCCCGCCCGACGCGCCCGCTCCTGGTCGCTCCCCACCAGCAACGGCACCAGGCGCAGGCCCCGCCGGACCACCAGCGCCCCTGTCCCCGGGGGGCCGCCCATCTTGTGGCCGCTGACCGACAGGAGATCGGCCCCCAGGTCGCGGAACGCCACCGGCACCCGGCCCGCGGCCTGGGCCGCGTCGACGTGGATCAGCACCCCCCGCTCGCGCACGGCGGCCACGACCTCGGCCACGGGCTGCGTGGTGCCCACCTCATGATTGCCCCACTGCACGTGGACGACCGACGTGTCGGGGCGCAGGGCAGCGAGGACGTCGTCGGGATCGACGCGGCCCTGCCCGTCGACGCCGACGACGGCGATCTCGCCGTGCCGGCCGACGGCGGCGGGGACGGCCGAGTGCTCCACCGCCGTGACCACCTGGTGCCCGCCCCGCTCGGCCGCCCCCCAGGCCACGGCGGCGATGGACTCCGTGGCCCCGCTGGTGAACACCACCTCGCGGGGCCGGGCCCCGAGCAGGTCGGCGACCTGCTCGCGGGCCCGTTCGACGGCCACTCGGGCCGTCAGCCCCTCGTGGTGGAGGCGACCGGGATCACCGACCGGTGAACCCAGGGCCTCGACCATCGCCTGCCGGGCCTCGGGCCGCAGCGGCGAGGTGGAGGCGTGGTCGAGGTAGTGCCGGGCCATCCCGGCCAGTCTGCCCCTCCTGTCGGAGGGTCAGCGGCCCCCGGGGCAGTTCTCGTCCCGCCAGTCGGCGATGGCCGCACTCGCCCCGTCGAGGCCCTCCATCTGGACGGCGCTGGCCGCCGCCTGAGCGTCTTCGACGGATGACGCCCCGTTGATGCCCTCGGCGATGGCCTTGAAGTAGTCCGCGATCGCCTGGGCCTCCTCGGTGATCTGCTCGGGGGCCTGCTCGACCAGCTGGTCGGCGAGGCGGATGAAGGTGGCGGCCGACTCCTTCATCGTGTCCAGGGATTCGTCGCTGGTCTGGCCGAAGCTGTCGCCGAGCTCCTGGAAGGTGGTGCAGAAGGCCTCCGCCTCGGGCGAGACCGGCTCCTCCCCGCCCTCCTCGGTGGTGTCGGAGGATCCGGTGCTCTCCGTGGATCCGTCGTCGGCCGTCGACGTCGTGCTGTCGTCGCCGGCCTCCTCCGTGGTCGCGGACGAGGCGGACTCGTCGTCGCCCCCGTCGTCGCTACAGCCGGCGACGAGGGCGAGGCTCAGGGCCAGGGGGACGATGAAGAGTGCGAAGCGGCGCATGGTGAGCTCATTTCAGGCCAGGTGGCAGGAACGGGCAGGGACGCTAGTTCGACACTTGCTGGCAGTGACGTCGCCCCGCGGGACGGATCACCCCACCACGCTGGTGATGCAGACGTCGTCGCCGCGGGCCAGGGAGGCCAGGGTCTCCGGACGGGTGTCGTCGTCGGTGAGGGTGGCCAGGAGGCCCCGCACCATGCCGCGGTCGACGGCGCAGATCACCGGGTGCTCGATGGCGGCGTCGCCGAAGGGGCAGTGCTCGGAGACGATGCGCAGCTCGCCTCGGGCCTGGGTGGCGTGGGCGGCGAAGCCGTGGGCGCTGAGGGCATCGGCCGCAGCATGGAGGGCGGCCCGGAGGCTGCGAGGCCCCTCGCCGTCCATGCGACCGACCATGGCCCGCCCGTAGTGCTCCCCCACCTCCTCGGCCACCTTCTCGGCCCGCTCCGGCCCCAGCTCGGTGAGGGCTCGGCCCAGAAGCCCGAGGAGCACCTCGTCGTGGCGGACGGGCACGTCGAGCTCGACCTGCTCGGAGGTGGCCCGGTAGCGCTTCGACGGCCGGCCCGACCCCCGGCTGCGGTCGATGGTGATCTCCAGGTGCCCGGCCCCGGCCAGCTTGTCGAGGTGGTGACGGGCCACGTTGGGGTGGAGGTCGCACTCCGACGCCACCTCGGCCGCCGTCACACCGTCGACCCGCTCATGGGCGAGGAGGTAGATGCGGCGCCGGGTCGGATCACCGAACGCGGCCGTGATGGCGGTGACGGCCGACGAGAAGTCGGCAGGTGAGAGCCCCGGGCTGCCGGCTGGAGACGGCACCCCGGTATCCTACCGATGGCCCCGGACGGCGCCGCGGGCGGGAACCGACCCGGTCGGGCCGCCGACCCTGTTCCTCCCCAGGAGATCCCCGTGCCCGTCACCGAAGCCGACGTCCTCGAGGCCCTGCGACCGGTCCAGGATCCCGAGCTGCACCGCAGCATCGTCGACCTCGGGATGGTGAAGGGAATCGCCATCGACGGCGCCACCGTCGCCGTGCAGGTGGCCCTCACCGTGGCCGGCTGCCCCCTCCGGGCCGAGATCACCACCCGGGTCACCGAGGCCGCCGAGGCCCTCGACGGCATCGACCGAGCGGACATCGACTTCACGGTGATGACCGACGACGAGCGAGCCAAGGTCCGGGAGCTCGTCCACGGTGATCCCGCCTCCACCGCCGGAAGCCAGGCCGCCCACGGCCACGCCGAGGGCCGGGCCATCCGCTTCGCCGACCCCGACTGCCCCACCCGGGTGCTGCTCATCGCCTCGGGCAAGGGCGGGGTCGGCAAGTCGTCGGTCACCACCAACCTGGCCATCGCCCTGGCCCAGCGGGGCAAGTCGGTGGCCGTGGTCGACGCCGACGTGTGGGGCTTCTCCATCCCCCGCATGCTCGGCGTGCAGCACGCCCCGGCCGTGATCGACGGGATGCTCGTCCCGCCCGAGACCCACGGCGTGCGCTGCATCTCCATGGGGTTCTTCGCCGAGGAGGAGACGCCGGTCATCTGGCGGGGGCCGATGCTCCACAAGGCGTTGGAGCAGTTCCTCACCGACGTCTACTGGGACGACCCCGACTACCTCCTCGTCGACCTGCCCCCCGGCACCGGCGACATCTCCATCTCCCTGGCCTCGTTCCTCCCCCGGGCCGAGTTCTTCGTGGTCACCACCCCCCAGCCGGCGGCCCAGCGGGTGGCCCAGCGGGCCGGGTTCATGGCCCAGAAGGTCAACCTGTCGGTGCGGGGCGTCATCGAGAACATGAGCTGGTTCACCGGCGACGACGGCGTCCGCTACGAGCTGTTCGGCGCCGGGGGCGGGGCCGACCTGGCCGAACGCCTGGAGGTCCCCCTCCTGGGCCAGGTGCCGCTGGTGCCCCTGCTCCGCGAAGGCTCCGACAACGGCCAGCCCATCGTGGTGCACGAGCCCGAGGGCGAGGCGGCCCGGGCCTTCCGGGCCATCGCCGAGCAGGTCGACGTGGCCCTCGCCCCCACCCGCCGCTACCACCGCGAGTTGAAGCTGATCTGATCGCGCGCCGTCTCCGGACCGGCGGCATGGCTCGGAAGCAGAACGGGCCGTACGCTGGGCCGTCTCGTCCGACCACCGGACCAGCCCTCGGAGGGACGCAGCCATGGCCAACGACCACCCCTACGCCGAGCGCTACGGCGTGAACCGCCGCATCCCCGAGCAGGGCCTGCCGCGGGAGGAGGTCCTGGGGCAACTGCGGGAGATGGCCACCCAGGAGGACCGTTCCTGGGAGACGGGCCAGGTCTCCGGCACCATGTACTGCGGCGACCACGAGCACTACGCCTTCCTCAACGAGGCGTTCGGCATGTACGCCCATGTGAACGCCCTCCAGCGCGACATCTGCCCCAGCCAGACCCGGTTCGAGGGCGAGATCATCGCCATGACCCTCGACATGCTCCACGCCGACGCCATCGAGGGCACCGAGCCCGTCGGCCTCGTCACCACCGGCGGCACCGGCAGCATCCTCCACGCCCTCGTCGCCTACCGAGACAACGCCCGCCAGGAGCGAGGCGTCACCCGGCCCAACTTCGTGAAGCCCGAGACCGGCCACCCCGCCTTCGACAAGGGGTGCCACCTGTTCGGCATCGAGGTCCGCAACGCCCCCGTCGACCCCGTCACCACCAAGGTCGACGTGGCGGCCATGGCCGAGCTGGTCGACGACCAGACCATCGCCATCATGGGATCGGCCTGCAACTACGGCTACGGCACCATCGACCCCATGGCCGAGCTGTCCGACCTGGCCCTGGAGAAGGGCGTCGGCCTGCACGTCGACGGGTGCCTGGGCGGCTTCCTCCTCCCGTGGGGCCAGGAGCTGGGCTGGGACATCCCCGTCTTCGACTTCCGCCTCCCCGGCGTCACCACCATCTCGGCCGACACCCACAAGTACGGCTACGGCTTCAAGGGATCCTCGGTGCTGGCCTTCCGCGACAAGGCCCTCCGCAACAGCCAGTACTTCTTCCTCACCGGCTGGTCGGGCGGCAAGTACTGCTCGCCGGGCATGGAGGGCTCCCGCTCGGGTGGCGCCCTGGCCTCCACGTGGGCGGCCATGGTGACGATCGGCCGGGAGGGCTACCTCCGCTACGCCAAGGCCATCTTCGAGACGGCCGACCGGATGAAGGACGCGGTGCGGTCGCACCCGGAGCTGCGGATCATCGGCGAGCCCACGTTCTGCTTCAGCTTCACCTCGGACGAGTTCGACGTGTACCACGTCAACGACTCGATGCGCCGCCACGGCTGGCGCTTCAACGGCCAGCAGTACCCCAACGCCATCCACATGGCCGTCACCCGGCCCCAGACCCAGGAGGGCGTGGCCGAACGCTTCGCCGTCGACCTCCACGAGGCCGTCGCCTACGCCCGCGAGCACACCAACGAGACCCCCATGAGCGCCGCCATCTACGGCGGCGTGGTCGGGGGCCTCGACGACGCGGCCGATGAGTTCATCCGCATGGTGATGGCCGACATGATGGACGGCCACCAGTCCGTTCCGGCCAAGGACTGACGGGCTCGCCGCTCGGAGTGAGGGGTCACGGAGCGGGGCTCCTACGATGGTTCCCGCTCGTCATCCCCCTCAGGAGAGACCCGTGGACATCCGCATCGGCGTCACCTACACCGCCAAGGAGCTCGAGGTGGAGCTGCCCGACGACACCGACGCCGAGAAGGTCAGGGCCGATGTCGAGGCCGCCCTCGGCAGCGGCGGCGTGCTCTGGCTGACCGACCGCAAGGGCCGCAGCGTGGGCGTGCCCGCCGAGAAGGTGGCCTACATCGACCTGGGGCCGGCCGTGAGCGACCGCCGCATCGGCTTCGCCGGCTGACCGGCCGCTCCTCCGAGGCCTGCCCCGAGACCCGACATGGCCCTCGACCTGCTCGACCGCCGGCTCCTCTTCGTCACCGGCAAGGGCGGGGTGGGCAAGTCCACCGTTGCCGCCGGCCTGGCCCTTCTCTCGGCCAACCGGGGCAAGCGCACCCTCGTCTGCGAGGTCGACGCCAAGGGGGGGCTGGCCGGCTTCTTCGAGGCGACCCACACCGGGTTCACCCCGGTCGAGCTCCAGCCCAACCTCTTCGCCATGTCGATGGACACCGAGGAGTCGCTCAAGGAATACCTGAGCCTCCAGCTCAAGCTCCCCCTCGTGGCCCGCATCGGCCCGCTGGCTCGCACCTTCGACTTCGTGGCCAACGCCGCCCCGGGCGTGAAGGAGATCCTCACCGTCGGCAAGTTGGCGTGGGAGGTGGTGGAGGACCACTACGACATGGTCGTCGTCGACTCGGTGGCCAGCGGCCACATCGTCGGCCAGCTCGCCGCCCCCAAGGGCATCAACGACCTGGTGTCGGTGGGCCTCGTCCGCAACCAGACGACGTGGATGCTCGACGTGCTGGAGGACCCGGCCCGCACCGGGGTGGTGATCGTCGCCGCCCCCGAGGAGATGCCCGTCAACGAGACGATCGAGCTGGCGCAACGGCTCCGGGAGGAGACCGACGTCGACCTGGCCGCAGTGGTGGTCAACCGGGTGCTCCCCGAGCTGTTCGGCCGGAGCGAGGAGGAGCTCTTCACCGCCCTCCAGGAGCCGGCCCGGGTGGCCGCCCTGAACGGGGTCGTCGGCGGTGACGTCGAGCCCATCCTCGACGCGGCCGAGCTGGCCGTCACCCTGCGCCGCACCCGGGCCTGGCACCTCCAGGCCCTCCGGGCCGGCCTGTCCGAAGTCGACTTGCTCTACCTGCCGGAGATCTTCGCCCGCTCCGCCGGCCTGCGGTTCACCCGCCAGGTGGCCGAGGCCCTCGACGAGGAGCTGGGCTGATGGGAGCCGAGAAGGCGAAGCCCGACCCGGACGAGATCCGCACCCTGCAGCAGCTCCTGGCGGCCAAGGAGATCGTCATCTCCTGCGGCTCCGGTGGCGTGGGCAAGACCACCACGGCCGCCGCCCTCGGAGCCATGGCTGCGGCCGAGCTGGGCGGCAAGGTCCTCGTCCTCACCGTCGACCCGGCCCGACGCCTGGCCAACGCCCTGGGCCTGGAGCGCTTCGGCAACACCGAGACCCGGGTCCCCGAGGAGGCCTTCACCGCCGCCGGGGTCGAGCCCCGGGGCGAGCTGTGGGCGGCCATGCTCGACACCAAGCAGTCGTGGGACGAGCTGATCATCCGCCATGCCCCCGATGCCAAGACCCGCGACGCCATCCTCTCCAACTCGATCTACGCCAACATCTCGGGCCGCTTCGTCCAGAGCCACGACTACATCGCCATGGAGCGGCTCTACGAGATCCACACGTCGGGCCGCTATGACCTGATCGTCGTCGACACGCCGCCCACCCGGAACGCCATCGACTTCCTCGACGCTCCCGACCGGATGGCCGAGTTCTTCTCCAGCCGCCTGCTGCGCTGGCTCACCGCCCCGGCCAAGAACCGGGTGCTCTCGATGGCGTCCAAGCCCTTCTACAAGGTGGCCGACGGGATCCTCGGGTCGCAGTTCCTGGAGGACATCGCCGAGTTCTTCAGCCTCTTCCAAGCCCTCGGCCCCGGGTTCGTGGAGCGGGCCGACGCCGTCACCCGCACCCTGTCCGACCGACGCACCACCTTCCTCGTCGTCTCCACCCTGGAGGCGGCGCCGGTGCGGGAGGCCGAGTTCTTCATCGAGGAGCTGGAGGCCCGGCAGCTCCACCTGGGCGCCGTGGTGCTCAACAAGGTGCTGCCCGCCTACCTGCGACGCACCGCCACCACGGGCGTGGCCCGACGGCTGATCGCCCAGGCCGACGCCGCGGCCGAGGCCGTCGCCGACGTGGGCGACCCGAAGGTCGTGGCCGACGTGCTGCGGGACGTGGGCGAGAGCTTCCTCAACTACCAGGTGATCGCCAACCGGGAGCAGGAGCAGCGGGCCGAGCTGGCCCGCACCCCCGACGTGGTGGCCACCGTCCCCTACTTCGATTCCGACATCGCCGACCTGGCCGGCCTCCTCCGCCTCGGCGACGCCATCTGGCGCTAGGCCGCCGCCGAGGGGATGGCGTAGGTGACGGTGGCGGTGGCGACCAGTTCGGGGTCGTCACCGGTGGTGAGGCGGACGTCGACCACGGCCTGGCGCCGACCCCGGCGCAGCATCTCGGTGGTGGCGACCACATCGCCGGGTTGGGGCTTCCGCAGGAAGTGGATGGACAGGTGGCTGGTGACCGAGAGGGCCACCGGGCCGATCTCAGCCAGGGTCGCCGCCCACGCCGCGGCGTCGGCCAGGGCCATGAGCGTGGGTCCCGACACCGTGCCGCCGGGGCGCAGGATCACCTTCTCGGCCGGAAGCCGGGTCACCGTCCTCCCCGGGCTCGCCTCTTCGACGCGGTAGGGCGGGACGTCGACCCCGAACGACCTGCCGATGAAGGCGGTGATCTCTTCGGCGGTCATGAGGGGCGAGCTGGGCATGCGGCCCATCCTGGCAGGGCCACCAGCACTGGGAGTCGGTCCTTGACACCTGGCCGACATTCCAGGATGCTCCGGCCGCCGTGACTGCTCGATAGGGAGGGGCGAACGTCGGCACTCTTTCGTTCGGAGGAGGACCCCACCGCGGCGTTCGACATACATCTGTGAAGAGTCAGCAAGATCGAGCCGCATTCCGGCTCTGCATCACGGTGCTCTGCCTGCTCGGCGTCGTGACATCGTGCGGGAGCCAATCGGGCGAGGGCACGGTCGCCTCCAGCGCAGGGGCCTTCGACTGGGCCCAAGCTGTCGATGGGCTCTCGCTGTCCGGGCCTCTCACCTCGTTCGTGGTGGCCAACGACAGCTGGGCCGCCGTCGTCGACGGAGGCATCGACTCCACCAAGAGCGGCCTGGGCTCCCTGCGGTTCTTCTCGAAGGAGACAGGCCCGGAGGGCCAGGAGTTCGCCCTGCCCGGAGACACCCCTCGGTTCCTGCCGTTCGCCTGGCAGTCCGGAAGCGACGAGATCTCCGTCGTGTCCGCGGCCTGCCCCGCCTGGGAGGCCGGCTCCCCGCCGCCCGCCTTCGAGCGAGACCAACGGGGATGGCTCGACAAGGGGTGCGGCAACAGCACCTTCGACCTCTGGACGTGGAGCCGGTCGGACCAGAGGTGGCGTGAGGTCGCTCGTGGCCTCTTCACCGCCCCTGACGGCGTCGACCTCAACTCGTCTATGAACGAACGACTCATCGTCTCGTTCACCCCGCCCGAGACCGATCCCGAGAAGTTGGCACTGAACGTGTTCCATCTCATCGACTCGGCCAAGGGAACCATGTCGCCCCTTCCCGCCCCGCCCGACAATCCGCGCATGGAGTACCTTCGGCAGTGTTTCATGGCGGAC
Organism: uncultured Iamiaceae bacterium; assembly: GCA_964643485.1. GTDB lineage: Bacteria > Actinomycetota > Acidimicrobiia > Acidimicrobiales > Iamiaceae > Iamia. The sequence continues at coordinate 30,105 of CAZXRA010000204.1, forward strand.
GGCAGCATCCTCATGGGTGCCGGCATCACAACCCTCGAGGGCGGGACCGTCGAGCGGGAACCAAGCGAGAGACCAGGGGTGGACCTCTTCACCCTCCAGGGAGACGAGTGGCAACCCGTCGAGATCGACTATCGCGCCGCCACCGCAGCCGGGTGCGATTCCGAGAGCGGCCTCGTCCTGCGGAACGGAACAAGCATCGCCCTGGTCAACCGCTCGGCGGAGGGCCGGATCACGAGCCAGGAGGTGGCGATCCCCGACGGCTATGCCGGCGTCGAGCACCGCATCGGCGGCCCGGTCCTCTTCCAGACCGACTCCGAAGGGACGACGACCGTCAGCACCCTCATCGATGGGAGCTGGAAGAACCTCGGCCCCGTGCGCAAGAGGGACAGCGCGTTCTCCTATGTCGTCAACGGGGGGTTTGTCGACTACCTCGCGACCGACGCGACGACGCCTTCTTCCCCCGTCGAGGCCCGCTCGTGAGGTGGTCACGCTCTCCCCTCGCCATGGTCGTCGTCGCCATGCTCCTCATGTTCCCCTTCGCCGCCTGCGGCCCCCCCGTCCTTTTCAGCAGTTCCGTGTTTCAGCACAACGTCGCCTTCACGGAGACGGAGGCGGTCCGCTGGCTGATGGCCGGCGGCATCGGCGCCGACCACATCTTCCTGCAGGAGCTCTGCCACGCAGAGGCCGACGACATGCAAGAGCTCCTCGAGAGCCGTGGATATCAAGTCGTGCTCTATGAACCGAGCTATCGCAGCACCAAGTGTGGTTTCAATGTCGGAATCGGAGAGCACGGGGCCCAGCAGATCGTCGCCAGCAGGAGCTCCTACATCGCCACCGGATCCATCCAGAAGGCGAGGTTCCCCGAGGTGCGGTCGGGCCAAGCGAACGGATACGCCTGCGCCCGCTTCGTCAGGGATGGCTACTCGACACGCCTCTGCACGACGCACCTGGAATCACAGGACGAGGGCCTCAACATCGAGTAGGGCAACTACTTGCTGGATCTGCTCGTCCCCTTCCCCGGGGGATATCCCACCATCGTCGGTGGCGACTTCAACCGCACGCCAGATCAGATGCCGGTCTCCAGGTGGCGACTGTGGTTCGGAGAGGTCGATCCCGCCCAGAACCGCCCCACCTTCTACAACGACCACACCCCAACCAAGAAGATCGACTACGTGTTCACCCAATCAGGGCGAATATCAACACAATCCGGGGCCTCCTCGGTCACTTGTTACCAGACCGAATCCGACCACTGCTTCCTGCGGGCCATCATCCAGTACCATTGATGCGTCGGCGGTCGATCCTCGACCGGCTGACCACCAAGCAAGCAAGCCGCGGGCCCTGCCATGATCATGGCAGGGTCCGCCGTCATTCCGGTGTTGCTTGACTTGCACTGCTGATTCATAGAGGCTCCCCCCGCGGCAACCACCATGACGGGAGGTGAACGCCGTATCCCTTCATACGAAGGAAAAATCCGCGGGCGGCGTTCCACATACATCCATGAAGAGTAAACAAGATCGAGCTGTATTCAGGCTCTGTATCACTGTGCTCTGCCTGCTCGGCGTCTTGACGTCGTGCGGAGGCTCATCCGACGGGGCCGTCGCCTCCAGCGGCGGAGCCTTCGCCTGGGCCGAGGCGATCAGTGGCACTCCCCTGTCGGGGCCTCTCACCTCGTTCGTGGTGGCCAACGACAGCTGGGCCGCCGTCGTCGACGGTGGAGTCAGCTCGACCAAGAGCGGTCTGGGCTCTCTCCGGCTCTTCTCGAAGGAAACGGGCTCGGAGGGCCAGGAGTTCGCCCTGCCCGGCGACACCCGTCGGGCCCTGCCATACACCTGGCAGTCCGGGAGCGACGAGATCTCCGTCGTGTCCGCGGCCTGCCCCGCCTGGGAGGCCGGCTCCCCCCCGCCCACCTTCGAACGCGAGCAGCGGGGATGGCTTGACAAGGGGTGCGGTAACAGCACCTTCGACCTCTGGACCTGGAACCTGTCGGACCAGACGTGGCGCGAGGTCACCACGGGCATCTTCACCGCACCTGACGGTGTCGACCTCAACTCGTCTCGGAACGAACGACTCATCGTCTCGTTCGCTCCACCCGACGCCGATTCCGAGAAGATGGCCCTGAACGAGTTCCATCTCATCGACGCGGCCAAGGGAACCATGTCGCCCCTTCCCGCTCCTCCCGCCGACCTGCGCATCGACCATGTCGAGCAGTGCCTCATGGCCGACGGCAGCATCCTCATGGGCGCCGCCACCACCCCCATCGAGAGCAAAGACGGGACCTTCACTCGGGAATCAGGCGAGAAGCCGGGAGTGGACCTCTTCACGCTCCAGGGAGACGAGTGGCATCCCGTCGAGATCGACTACCCCGCCGCCACGGCGCCCGGTTGTGACCCCGAGGGCGGCCTCGTCCTACGGGACGGAACCAGCATCGCCCTGGTCACCCGCACGATGGAAGGCCGGATCACGAGCCAGGAGGTGCCGATCCCCGACGGCACCGCCCACGTCGAGCAGCGACTCGGCGGTCCAGTCCTGGTCCAGACCGACTCTGAAGGAACGACGACCCTCAGCACCCTGAACGACGGGACATGGAAGAACCTCGGCCCGGCGCACGATGAGGACGCATTCTCCTACGTCGTCAACGACGGGATCATCGAGATCCCCACAGCTGACGAGACGAAGTCCTCCTCCCCGATCGAGGCCCGCTCATGAAATGGTCACGCTCTCCCCTCGTCATGGCTGCCTTCGCCGTGCTCCTCATGTTCCCCTTCGCCGCCTGCGGCCCTCCCGTCCTGTTCAGCCGTTCCGTGTTCCAACACAACGTTGAGTTCACGCATACGGGCGCGGTCAGATGGCTGGTGAGCAACGGCCTCGGCGCCGACCACATCTTCCTGCAGGAGCTCTGCCATGAAGAGGCTGATGAGATGAGGAATCTCCTCCTCAGTCGTGACTATGAGGTCTTGCAGTACGAACCGAGCTATCGCAGCACCCGGTGTGGTGAAAACTGGGGATTCGGCGAGCACGGGGCTCAACAGATCGTGGCCAGCAAGCATGCCTCCATCGTCAGCGGTTCCGTTCAATCGGAGATGTTCCCCATGGTGCGGTCAGGTCAGGGGAACGGGTACGCGTGCGCACGCTTCGTCAGGGGTGGCTACTCGACACGCCTCTGCACGGCACATCTGGAGTCAAGTGAGCCAGATCGCAACATAGATCAGGGCAACTACTTGTTGGATGTGCTCCTTCCCTTCCCCTGGTACCCCACCATCGTGGGTGGCGACTTCAACCGCACACCGAATCAGCTCCCCGTCACCACGTGGAGATCCGTGTTCGGGGAGGTCGATCCCGCCCAGAACCGCCCCACCTACCCCAACAACGGCTCTCCCTACAAGAAGGTCGACTACGTGTTCATCCAGTCGGGGACCATCTCGTCCCAGCCCGGGGCCGCCTCGGTCAGCTGCTACGACACCAGCTCCGACCACTGCTTCTTGCGGGCCATCATCCAACACCACTGATGCTGTCGGCGGTCGGTCGGTCCTCGACCGGCCGACCGCCGACGTAGCCTGCCGGCGTGGCCAGCCTGGTCGAGATCGCCCGCACCCAGACCGAGCTCGACGCCGGTCAGGTGGCCCACCTCCAGCGCCTGGAGGCGTCGTGGGGCCTGGTCGCCGACCTGTGCTTCTCCGACCTGCTGCTCTTCGTCCCCACCGACTCTGAGGGCACCCACTTCGTGGTGGCCGGCCAGGTGCGACCCACCACCAACCAGACCCTGTACGTCCGCGACCTCCTGGGTGAGATCGCCGACGAGGAGGAACGCCCCCTCATCGCCCGGTCCTGGCGGCGGGGCGAGATCATCGAGGGCGAGGTGACCGACCCGGTGATTCGGGAACGGGTGCGGATGCTGTGCATCCCGGTGCGCCACGGGGGCGAGACGATCGCCGTGCTGAGCCGGGAGTCGGCCCCGTCGGTGGGTCGAGCCGCCGGCGAGCTGGAGCGGACCTACCAGGAGATCTTCAACCGCTTCGCCCGCATGATCGCCGCCGGCGAGTTCCCCTACGCCCGGGAGGACGGCGAGTCGTCGGAGAACCTGCGGGTCGGCGACGGCTGCCTCGTCCTCGACCGCTGGGCCCGCGTCGCCTACGCCTCCCCCAACGCCGTGTCGGCGCTGCACCGCTTCGGCATCCACGTCAACACCGAAGGCCTGCGCCTGGGGGAGCTGGGCCTCAACGACGGGCCCGTCCGCACCGCCTTCGCCATGGCCGCGCCCGTCACCGCCGAGATCGACCCCCGGCCCGGCGTGAGCGTGCTCGTCCGCTGCTATCCGCTCGTCGATGCCGGCCAGGTGACGGGGGCCGTGCTGCTGCTCCGGGACGTGTCGGAGCTGCGCCGCCGAGACCGCCTCCTGCTCTCCAAGGACGCGACCATCCAGGAGATCCACCACCGGGTGAAGAACAACCTGCAGACGATCTCCTCGCTGCTGCGCCTGCAGGGGCGGCGCCTGTCGTCGGACGAGGCCAAGCGGGCCATCGGCGAGTCGGTGCGCCGCATCTCGTCGATCGCCCTGGTGCACGACATCTTGGCCCGGGAGGCGGGCGAGGACATCCCCTTCATCGAGGTGCTCCGGCCCCTGGTGCGCATGGTCGAGGAGGGCCTCACCTCTCCCGAGCGGGAGGTGCGCTTCCACGTCCACGGCGATCCCGGCATCCTCCCCGCCTCGGTGGCCACCCCCATGGCCGTGGTGCTGAACGAGCTCCTCCAGAACACCATGGACCACGCCTTCCCCTCGGGGACGGAGAGGCCCGGGGGCGACGGGCTCCCCGGCGGCCGAGGCGACGAGGCCGAGGGGGACGGGCGCGGCGCCCGCCCGGTGGGACGGGTGCGGGTGGAGATGGAGAAGGTCAGGGGGTCGCGGTTCGTGGGCGACGCGGCC
>CAZXRA010000205.1:0-8174 GCA_964643485.1 uncultured Iamiaceae bacterium
GGCGACGGCGGCCGCGGCCAGGCCGGGGAAGACCACGGCGGCGGCGGCCACCGAAGCCTCCAGGGCCCGCCCGGCCCCGTTGAGGGCGAGCACCTCTCGCCGGCGCCGGTGCTGGGCCGTCGCCCCCGCGGTCGCCGCCGCGGCCACGGTGGCGGCGAGGACGGCCCCGGTGGCCAGCTCCGCCGACAGGGCCGCGGGCAGCAGGGCGGCGGTCAGGAGGAGGGCGGCCACGGCCGCGGCCCGCCCCGGAGCGGCGCGCAGGTCGGCTCGGGTGAGGAGCAGGACGAGGGGGTTCACCCCGCCCACCCGACGCCGGGGACGGGATCGACCACGCGACCGTCCCGCAGGGTCACGACTCGGTCGGCCCAGCTCGCCAGGCGGCTGTCGTGGGTGGCCATGAGGACGGCGGTGCCCGTCGTAGCCATCTCGGCCAGGAGCTCGACGATGCCCTCGGCGGTGGCGGTGTCGAGGGCGGCGGTGGGCTCGTCGGCCAGGACGAGGCGACGGTCGCCGACGACGGCACGGCCGATGGCGACGCGCTGGCGCTCACCTCCGGAGAGGTCGGCCGGCGACCGGTCGGCCAGGTCGGCCAGCCCGCCCCGCCTCAGGGCGGTCTCGGCGTGGTTGTGAGCCTCCCGCACCGGCTGTCGGTCGAGGAGCAGGGGGAGGGCCACGTTGTCGAGCACGGACAGGCCGGGCAGAAGGTCGAGGCGTTGGTGGACCATGCCGATGGTGCGGCGCCGCCGCTGGGTCCACCCCCGTCGGCGCCGCGGATCGGCGGGGATGCCGTCGATCTCCACCGTCCCCGACGAGGGGACCAGGAGGCCGCAGGCGACGTGCAGGAGGCTGGTCTTGCCCGAGCCGGAGGGTCCCATGAGGGCGACGAGCTCGCCGGGGGCGACGGTGAGCGAGACCTCGTCGACGACCCGGATCGGGGCCGGCCGAGCGGGGCGATCGGCGATGACCTCGTGGAGGCGCAGGGTGGGGACGAGGGTCAAGGGTCCTCCCGGGGATCGGTCTCGGAGCGAGGAGGCCGGGCCCGGTTGCCCCGCAGGTGGGTGCGGAGCCGGTCCTCGCAGAGGTCGAGCCAGCGGAGCTCGGCCTCGGTGTGGATGGCGCTGGCGTCGGCTGTCATGCGCACCAGCAGGTCGGTGCCGGCGGCCCGCTGACGGCGGCGCACGGCCTGGAGGCGGTGCACCAGCTCGGCTCGCTGCTGGGCGACCAGGTCGAGGGCCGAGCGGGGATCCACGGCGGCGGAGAGCAGGACCCGCAGCACCAGCTCGTCCCGGTTGGCCTCGGTGTCGGGCGTGGTGGCGAGCCATGTCTCGGCCCGGTCCCGCCCGGCCGCGGTGAGGCGCATCCGACGCCGGCGCGGGTCGTCGGGGTCGGCGCCGGCGGGCTCCACGTACCCGTCTCGGGCCAGCCGGTCGAGGGTGGTGGACACCTGTCCGCTGTTGAGCGACCAGCGGCCGGCGGTGCGGTCGGCGAAGTCGGAGGCCAGCCGGTAGCCGTGCTTGGGCTCGTCGCGGAGGAGGACCAGAAGGCCGTCGGGCACCGACACGGCCGGCACTCTCCCTCATCGCTACTCAGTAGTCAATACTCGGTAGCGATTGGTGTCCTGTCGTCACTCTGGGCACCGGCGTGACATCCGACCTGAGGGGCTGGACAGGGGGGTTGCTACCATCGACGTAGGAGAAACGCCCGTCACGCCGCATCCCGGCAGGAGGCAGTGCCGCCATGGCCGTCCAGGATCTCGATCTCGGTCGCTACAAGCTCGGTTGGGCTGACGAAGAGGACTACGTGTTCAAGCCCCGCCGGGGCCTGAACGAGGACATCATCCGCGAGATGTCGTGGATGAAGGGCGAGCCCGACTGGATGCTCGAGTACCGGCTGGGGAGCTACCGCCGCTTCCAGCGCCGTCCCATGCCCAACTGGGGCGGGGACATGTCGGAGATCTACTTCGACCAGATCTACTACTACATCAAGCCCACCGAGGGTCAGGTCGACAAGTGGGAGGAGCTCCCCGACGCGATCAAGGACACCTACGAGAAGCTGGGCATCCCCGAAGCCGAGCGCAAGTACCTGGCCGGCGTCACCGCGCAGTACGAGTCCGAGGTCGTCTTCCACCGGAACCGGGATGATCTGGAGGCGCAGGGGGTCATCTTCTGCGACATGGACACCGCCCTGCGGGAGCACCCGGAGATCGTCAAGCAGTACTTCGGCACCGTCATCCCCAAGAACGACAACAAGTTCGCCGCGCTGAACTCGGCCGTGTGGTCGGGTGGGTCGTTCATCTACGTGCCGCCCGGGGTCGAGGTGGCGATGCCGCTCCAGGCCTACTTCCGCATCAACGCCGAGAACATGGGCCAGTTCGAGCGGACGCTGATCATCGCCGACGAGGGCTCGAAGGTGCACTACATCGAGGGCTGCTCGGCCCCCACCTACACCTCCGACTCCCTGCACTCCGCGGTGGTCGAGATCGTGGTCAAGCCGTCGGCCCGGGTCACCTACACCACCATCCAGAACTGGTCGAACAACGTCTTCAACCTGGTCACCAAGCGGGCCAAGGTGGAGGCCGAGGGCCACATGGAGTGGATCGACGGCAACATCGGCAGCCGCCTCACCATGAAGTACCCGGCGGTGTGGCTGGTTGGCCCCAAGGCCACCGGTGAGGTGCTCTCGGTGGCCTACGCCGGCGCCGGCCAGCACCAGGACACGGGGGCCAAGATGGTCCACGCCGCCCCGGAGACGTCGTCGAAGATCGTGTCCAAGTCGATCTCGTCCCACGGAGGCCGCACCTCGTACCGGGGCCTGGTCCGGGTGGAGGACGACGCCTACGGCTGCAAGAGCCACGTCCAGTGCGATGCCCTCATCCTCGACGCCGACTCGGTGTCGGACACCTACCCCTACATGGAGGTGGGCGCCCGCGACGCCCGCATCGGCCACGAGGCCACCGTCTCTCGGGTGGCTGACGAGCAGCTCTTCTACCTGATGAGCCGGGGCCTCACCGAGGAGCAGGCCATGGGCATGGTGGTCAACGGGTTCATCGAGCCCGTCACCCGCACCCTGCCCATGGAGTACGCCGTCGAGTGGTCCCGCCTCATCGAGCTCCAGATGGAGGGCAGCGTCGGCTGACCGAGCGCCAGCGAGGTCGGCCGACCCCGTCAGGGTGGCGGGTGGGGTCGGAGGACGTGGAGGGCAGCGTCGGGTAGCCCTGCCCGGGAACCAGGGGCAGTTCCGGCGCATCTCACCCGTCATGCGTCGCTTTCTCGCCCTCCTGCTCCTGGCCTCCGTGTTCGCCCTGGGCCGGTCGCCGGACATCGCCGGGGCCTGCTCCTGTGTGGAGGCGCCCGACCCCTCCGATCAGGCCGAGTGGGCCGACGTGGTGTTCAGCGGCACGCTCACCGACGCTCGGCCCGAGTTCCCCGAGGACGACCTCGACGACGCCATCGACCGGACCATCTACACCTTCACCGTCGACCGGGTCTACGAGGGTGAGGCGGCCGAGACGGTCGAGGTCATCACCGCCAGCGATTCGGCGGCGTGCGGCGCCAGCTTCGAGGAGGGTCGTCACCTCGTCTATGCCGAGGCGGCAGGGCGCTCGGGCGAGCTGAGCACCGGCCTGTGCAACGGCAACCAGATCCTGGACGACGAGGGATCCGGCATCCCGGCCTCGCTCGGCGACGGGGTGGCGCCCGCCGCGGCCCCGCCGAAGACCGACGAGAAGGAGGACCAGCCGGTCACGGACGAGGACGAGGCTGCCGCCCCCTCCACGACGTGGCCACCGATCGGTGGTCCCGACGGTGACGTGGAGGACACCAGCGCCCTCGACGACCTCCCGGTGCTGGCCCTCGGGGCCGGGTTGGTCGTGGCCGTCGTCGCCGCGGTGGTCCTCTTGGTCCGGCGCCGTCGCCCGGCCTGAGGGGAGACCGCTTCCCGTCGCCTCCTCCGGCCGCTCGGGCGGCAGAATGGCCTTGTGCCCATGCGCCAGGACTGCAAGTTCTTCGAGTCCCGCACCTATCGCAACGGCGAGACGGTGCGGAAGTGCGACCTCGACCTGGCCCCGGAGGCGCCGTGGCGCTGCCCGGCCGACTGTCCCGCCTTCCAGCCCCGCCTGGCCGACGTGAACTGGGCCCACGGGTCGCTCGTCACCCCGGCCACGCCGGACGAGCCGCCGGGCCTGGACGAGAGAGGTGCCGAGATCGCCGCCCTCCTCGACGCGGCGGAGGACATCGTCAACGCCGCCGTCCCCGATGCTCTGGCCGCCGTGCAGAAGGACCGGACCAAGGCGGCCAAGAAGGGCCGGGTGAAGCGCCTCTTCCGCCGCGGCAAGGGCTGAAGAGCGATCCCTCGTCCGTCGCGTCGTTCGATGTCGGCCGGGTACGTCGAGGTGACCCTGTCGCCTTCGGGTGATCCGTGCGGCGCAACCGGTTGATCCTTCGACTCCGTCGCCGTTGGCATCGCGCCCGCCTCCTGAGTCGAGTTGATCGGGGCATTTCGCGCATGTTCGGCAAGGTTTTGTCTGCGAGGGTGGCTGACGGTGCCTGAAGGGTCGCTCTGGTTTGTTCGGGTGCTTTGATTGGTTGTTCTTCGACAGGGGGGTTTCCTCACGATGTTGTTTCGACGTTGGTTGGTTACAGTGGCGGTGCTCGGAGCGTCGATCACTGCCATCGCTTTTGCCCCCCCCCCCCAAGCGGATCTGCCCCGCTAGAGAGGGCCTCTGAGGCCCGGATTGCGGAGGATTTCGCCCTGTCGATGGTGGAGGGTGGGGGCGTCTTGGAGCTGCGTGACGCCGAGCCTCACGAGCTGGCGAGCCCGACGACGGTCACCGGGACGGTCGACACCGACACCGGCGCGATCAGTGGTGGGAGCTTGTCGACGCCGCAGGTGAAGATCCGCCAGGACATCACCTCGCCGTTGCCCGCATCGGTGTTCATCGACGCTGATTTCTCCCAGGTGGCCCCGATCTCAGGGGTGGTCGATCACGAGGGCAACGTGAGTGTGCAGGTCGCGTTGCGGGTGGATCTGCACGTCGAGGTCCAAGAACCCGGCGGCGGTCTGGTCCTCTTCGCCAACGACTGCACCGCAGCGCCGATCAACCTGGTGCTCCAGGGCCGTTACGCCGATGGGCAGGTCACCCTGGTCGACGACAACTTCTCGGTGCCCGAGGTGACGATCCAAGACCCCGGCTGCGGCGACAGCTCAGTCATCCGGCCCGCCATCGACGAGCAACTGGCCGGGCCGGGCCACTCCCTGACCCTGACCCTCGTCGGATCGTTGGCGTTGCCGCCCCCGCCGGGCTGCGAGACAGCCACGACGCTCGCTGCGTCGCCGGTGGGTGGTGCGGTGTTGGGGGCGTCGGTGGATCTGACGGCCACGGTGAGCATCCCCAACCCGGCCCAGGCCGAATGCGTCGAAGCCACCAACAACGGCCAGACGACCGAGGGGGGCCGGGTGGAGTTCCTCGACGGCGACAACGTCATCGGCTCTGCCGCGGTGCAGGCTGACGGGACGGCGGTGTTGACCACCACCGACCTCACTGCGGGGAATCGGGAGGTGACGGCTCGGTTCGGTCGGTTCACGCCGTTCAACGCTTCGACCAGCCCGATCGTGGCCTATCGAGTGACACCGAACCCGGCCATCACCGCGACCCTGCCCGAGCACCATCGCATCGGCGCCACCGACCCCACCGAGTTCGATCTCACCGTGGCCAACACCGGCTTCGGACGCGACATCGAACGCGGACGTATCGACATCACCCTCAAGCCCGCGGATCCCTCCCCCAACGTCACAGCTCCGGCCAACAGAGACCTCAAGCCGGACCGGGTGGTGCTGGAGCACCGCGACGACGCCGGTACGTGGGTGCCGGTGTCCTTGACCCCGCAGACGGTGTCGGGCACCAACAAGTTCTTGTGGGGTTCGATCGGGGACCTGACCGGGTTCACCCTTGATGTCGGAGAGAGCGTCACCCAGCGGCTGCGCATCCGGTTCCCGTTCACCGGCGGCCCCTTGGCCACTTCCACCTGTGGCGCGACGCAGGAGACCTGCCCCGGCCTGGTCGATGTGACCTTCGAGCTCATCGAGGTCGACGAGACCGGTGCCCCCGCCGCGGTGATCGCCCCGGCGCCTGATGCCCTCACCAGCGCCAAGGCACAGATCGCCCTCCTCGAAGCCACCCGCCGGCCCAGCACCATCACCATCGGAAGTAGCGGTATCCCCGCGGTCACGCCCCAGACGGTGCGCAACGGCGGAACGGTCTCCATCAACACTGTCCAACTGGGCCCGAACCTGGGTTCGCGGCGGCCCCTCGGAGACCTGACGGTCTTGCTCGACGGCCAACCGATCAGCTTCCGACCCGGGGGCAGCTCGGCGGGGAATGTCGACACCACCCGGTATGTGACTTCTCCTGACGCCGCCAATCACAACCTCATGTTCGATGTGCCGCCGGGAACGACCCCGGGTGTGCATGCGGTCACCGTTCGCTACAGCGGCAGTGAGCTCTTCCTGCCCCAGCAGGCCACGCGCACCTTCACCGTGATCGAACCAGTGGGCACGCTCTTCGACTGCGACGTCCCCAGCTTCGACTCCTACCGGTTCCGGACCTTCGTGGAAGCCCAAGCCACCATGCTCTCCACGGCGCCGGCCGGCACGGAGGTGGATCTCCGGGACGTCACCCTCACCATGAAGTTCGCTCGCGAGCATCCAGGTAGTAGCGGCGCCCGGGGCCAGATAGTTCCGAACAACGGGACCCGGGCGGTGGGCACCAACAGTCTGGGCATCGATCTGGGTTTCGGCCCCGTTGGCGCGGGTACCGGTGCGTCTTTGACCCGTACCTTTGGCGTCGCCATGGGTCGCACTGGCTTCGGCGGGGCCGATCCGGACCCGAGCGTGGTCGACGAGCTGATCGTGATCAACAATCCCTCGGGCACGGTCACCGTCGATGGCACGCCGGGGGAGTTGGCCCCGGTCACCTTGGACAGGATCAGGCTCCAAGCCATTAGTGGCGGGATCATCCTGGTGCCGATGACGTGCACGCCGGTGGCTGAGCCGCTTCTGTTGGGTGAGGTGATGGTCTCGGGTCACACCTTGGCCGTGGAGCCGGGTGGCCGGGTGCGGGAGGGCGACGAGGTCACCCTGCGCTCTACCGTTGCTCCGTACACGACGGGTCAGGTCGAGTTCCGGGCTGGGGACGAAACCATCGCCGTGTCGCTGGTGAAGGACGGGGTAGCGACCGCTGAGGTCGACGATCTGCCCGAGGGCGCTCATTCCCTCACGGCGATCTACACCGGTGGGGTCTTGGCCCCGCCGTTGGTGTCGAACGCGGTGGAGGTGACGGTGTTGCCGCCGTTGGCGTGCAAGCCGTTCGCCGTGGACGGCAACGGGGCCGTGGTGCGCCTCGTCTACATCGAGCTATTGGGTCGGTGTCCGGATCAGGCCGGTTACTCCTATTGGAAGAGCCGTCTCGACGCCGGGACGTCGCCGGAGGCTTTCGCTCGGGCCATCGCCCGCACACCGGAAGCGGTGGGCCGAGTGGTGGACGACGCCTACCAGACGATGCTGGGCCGGCCGGCTGATGCGGCCGGGCGCGCGTTCTGGGTCGGCCGCCTCCTGAGGCACGGCCGCTACGACCAGCTCTTGGCCGACTTGGCGGCGTCCGGGGAGTTCTGGTCCAAGGCCGGGGGGACCAACGTCGGGTTCGTGACTCGGGTCTACGAGCAGCTGTTGGGTCGGGCCCCGGACACCGCCGGTCTGGATTTCTGGACGGCCAAGCTGTCCACTGGGACGTCGCGCCGGGCCTTGGTGCTCACGTTGGCGAACTTGAACGAGCCGCTCGGCCGTCTTGTCAGCGGGGCCTATGACGAGATCCTCAGCCGCACCCCGAACACCGACGAGCGCACCGCGGGCATCGCCCATCTGCGTTCGACCGGTGACCGCTCCGGGCTCTACGCCGAGCTCATCGGCCTGGAGGAGTTCTCCACCCGGGCCCAGGAGTTCCCCAACCCCGAGGACTGACCCTCCTCGCTCCTCGTGAGCTGGTGGCGGATCGTCACCCTCGGGTCCGACGATCCCCTACCGGTTCACCGGTTATCTGCTGATTGGTCCACCGCTCCTGCCGGGGTGGGCCATCCCGCATCCTGGCCGGCGGCGCCCTTCCCCCCGGGCGCGGCCGGCCG